>NC_015666.1:917002-1222669 GCF_000217715.1 Halopiger xanaduensis SH-6 | reverse complement strand
GCGAGTCCTGCGCGAGGAGGGCCACGACGTGACGCTCATCGAACGCGACGAGCCGAAGGTCCGGCGCGCTCGCAACGAGGACTTCCGCGTCGTCGAGGGCGACGGCTCCCGGGAGGACGTCCTCGAGGAAGCCGGCGTCACCGACGCCGACGCCGTGGGCGCGCTGACCGGCGACCTGAACGTCAACTTCACCGCCTGCATGATCGCCGACCACTACGGCTGCCGGACGATCATGCGGATCGACGAGGCCTACCGCGAGGGCATCTACCGCAAGTACGCCGAGGCGGTCGACGAGGTGATCTACCCCGAACGGCTCGGCGCCATCGGCGCGAAAAACGCCCTGCTGGGCGGGACGATCCGCGCGATTGCGGACATCGCGCCGCACCTGCAGGTGGTCGAACTGATGATCACCGACGACGCGCCGGTCAACGGCTACACGATCAGCGAACTCGAGTTGCCCGCCGACGCGCGGCTGCTCGCGTTCGGCAAGCGCGACGGGGAACTCGCGATTCCCGACGAGGACGAATCGCTCGAGGAAGGCGATCGGCTCGTCGTGCTGGCGGATTTCGACGTGCTGAGCGAGGTCCGACAGCTGTTGGTCGGCGAGTCCGAGCGCGAGGCGGCCGCGAACGCAAACGCGGGTACCGATTCGGTTTCCGGATCTGGCTCAGGAGGTGCGAACTGATGGTTACTGCATTCGTCATGATCAAAGCGAACACGGGCGAGGCGGATCGACTGCGAGACGACATTCTGGCGATCGAGGGCGTCGAGTCGGCACACATCGTTGCCGGCGACGTCGACATCATTGCGAAATCCCAGGTCGAGACGCCGGCCGCGGTCAAGGACATCGCGGCGACCCAAATTCAGGGCATCGAGGGCGTCGAGGACACGCAGACGTACATCGCGATGGACTAGGAACGAACGGTTACGCTGTCGTTCGGAAGACGCATAGCGTCTTCCGTGATGACGAGACGCCTTCGGCGTCTCGAACCACGTGCGGTCGCTTCGCGACCGCACTCGGTGAACTCTCGAGAGAGCAAAGCTCTCTCGGACAGCGAGGGACCGACGGCCCCTCGAGCAGTCGGGCGGCAGCGCCGCCCGACGACCTCGCGGGATCGAAGATTCCGCTTAGCTTCGATGAAAAGCACTCCTCCTTTCCCTGCACTTCGTTCCGGGTCAGTCGTCGGCCCGCTCGCTCCCGCTGGTCGTTCGCGGTCGGTGATGGTGTGATAGCCTGTCCTCCCCCGACTCGTGCACCGCTCGCATTGCTCGCGGTGCACTCCCGGCCACTATGTGTTGTCCGCAGTTTCCAATGAGCGGACGCCGAATTACGCGGATACGACGTCGGACAGAATCGATTCGACCCGCTCGAGCACCGCGTCCTGCGGCTGCGTCGCGTCCACGCGAACGAACCGGTCGGGATCGCGCTCGATCAGCCGCTCGTAGTTCGCCTGCACGTCGGCGAGGTAGTCGGCGTGTTCGAACTTGTTCGTCGCGCCGGCGCGTTCGGCCGCGGTTTCGGGGTCGAGATCGAGGTAGATCGTCAGGTCAGGCGTGATCGAAAAGGGGTCGTGAACGTCGACGACGTACTCGAGGGGGTCCTCGAGGCCGTAGTCGCGCTCGCTGTCCGCGAGGGTCGCACCTTGGTAGGCGAATCGGGAGTCGGAGTAGCGATCGGAGATCACGAGGTCGCCGCGCTCGAGGGCGGGGTCGATCACGCGCGCGAGGTGGGCGGCGTGGTCGGCGGTGTAGAGGAACAGTTCCGCCAGCGAGTCGGCGTCGTCGTCTTCGATCGAGCGGTAGACGGCCTCGCCGTACCAGGAGTCGTCCGTCGGTTCGCGGGTGAACACGGCGTCGGGGTAGCGCTCCTGTAAGGCCTCCCAGACCGTCGTCTTGCCGCTGCCGTCCAGTCCCTCGAGCGTCACGAGCATGGTTACGGGTCGGTGGGGGTGGTCTAAGAGAGTAGCGATGGCTCCACGCGGGTCGGTCGCTACCGCTCTCGAGGTCGGACGACCGGCCGGTTATTTGTCGTCTGCGACCGAACGAATCCGTATGAAGGTCCTCGTCGCCGGCGGCACCGGCTTCATCGGCACCAATCTCTGTACGGAACTCGCGGAACGCGGGCACGAGGTGACGGCGCTATCGCGCAACCCCGACCGGAACGGACTGCCCGACGACGTCGACCTCGAGATGGGCGACGTCAGCGCGTACGACTCGATCGAGGGCGCCGTCGCCGGCCACGACGCCGTCGTCAACCTCGTCGCGCTCTCGCCGCTGTACCAGGCGAGCGATCCCGGCGCGCAGGAACGCGTCCACCTCGGCGGAACGGAGAACCTCGTCCGGGCCGCCGAAGATCACGGCGTCGACCGCTACCTCCAGATCAGCGCTCTCGGCGCCGACCCGGACAGCGACATCGACCACATCCGCGCCAAGGGGAAGGCCGAGAAAGTCGTCACCGACTCGGATCTCGAGTGGACGATCGTCCGGCCGTCGATCGTCTTCGGCGACGGCGGCGAGTTCGTCGACTTCACGAAACAGTTGACGACGCCGTACGTGACCGGACTGCCGGGCGGCGGCGAGACGCGGTTCCAGCCGATCTGGGTCGGCGACCTCGTCCCGATGCTCGCCGACGCTATCGAAGACGACGCCCACGCCGGCGAAATATACGAACTCGGCGGCCCGCAGGTCGTGACGCTCGCGGACGCGACGGAACTGGTCTACGCGGCGGAGGGGAAGGACGTGACGATCGTCCCGGTACCGATGGCGCTGACCAAACTCGGGCTCGCGGCGGTCGACGCCGTCCCCTTCGTTCCCTTCGGCGCGGATCAGGCGCGATCGCTCGAGTTGGACAACACCGTGGCGGACAACGACGTGACCGCGTTCGGCGTGACCGCGGACGACCTGACGACCCTCGGTTCGTATCTCGGACTCGCCCACGCCGACTAGCCGTCGTCGGCTGGTCTCGACCCCCGGTAGTAGCGTGTTAATCGGCGATTACTCGCGTCTCTGAAATCGATACGATCCGTTGAGAAGTATAAAGACGTTGTCCACTATCGGCCAGAAGTATTTTCTGTGTCCGAAAATCGGGCTGAAAATCGTCGCTGGCGACTTGTTTCGAGCAATATTAGATTGTGCGAGAAATTCACATCATAGAAAGACTTATGCCCCTCATCACTCTGTTACCAATTCAACGGAGCCCCCTGACAAACAATGAAGCTGGCGATGATCGGATTCGGACAGGCTGGTGGCAAGATCGTCGATCGATTCCTCGATTACGACGATCGAACGAACAGCGGGATCGTCCGCGCGGCGATCGCCGTTAACTCTGCGAAAGCAGATCTCATCGGTCTTGATAATATTCCACAGGAGAACCGCGTACTCATCGGGCAGGCCCGCGTGAAGGGCCACGGGGTGGGTGCAGACAACGAACTCGGCGCGGAAGTCGCCGAGGAGGACATCGACGAGGTCCAGAACGCGATCGACTCGATCCCGACCCACGAGGTCGACGCGTTCCTCGTCGTCGCCGGGATGGGCGGCGGCACCGGCTCGGGCGGCGCGCCCGTCCTCGCGAAACACCTCAAACGGATCTACACGATCCCGGTCTACGGACTGGGTATCCTCCCGGGCACGGACGAAGGCGGGATCTACACGCTCAACGCAGCCCGCTCCTTCCAGACGTTCGTCCGCGAGGTCGACAACCTGCTGGTCTTCGACAACGACTCCTGGCGACAGACCGGCGAGTCCGTCGAAGGCGGCTACGAACAGATCAACGAGGAGATCGTCCGCCGGTTCGGCATCCTCTTCGGTGCCGGCGAGGTCGGCGACGGCGAAGAGGTTGCAGAGAGCGTCGTCGACTCTTCCGAGATCATCAACACGCTCTCGGGCGGCGGCGTCTCGACCGTCGGCTTCGCCAGCGAGGAGGTCGATATGAATACGAGCGGCGGCCTCCTCTCTCGCTTCACCGGCGACGACGGCGGCGACGACGACCTCGACGCGGCGAACACGACCAACCGCATCACGAGCCTCGTCCGCAAGGCCGCGCTCGGTCGCCTCACGCTCCCCTGCGAGATCGAAGGCACCGAACGCGCCCTGCTGGTGCTGTCCGGCCCCTCGGAGTACCTGAACCGGAAAGGCATCGAGCGCGGGCGGAAGTGGCTCGAAGAGGAAACGGGCAGCATGGAAGTCCGCGGCGGCGACTACCCGCGCGACGAACCGGAAGTGGCCGCTGCAATCCTGCTCTCGGGAGTCACCAACGTCCCGCGGATCAAGCGCCTGCAGCAGGTCGCGATCGAGGCCCAGGACAACATCGACGACATCCAACAGGAAAGCGAGGAGAACCTCGAGGAACTCGTCGAAGACGACGAAGACGAACTCGAGCCGCTGTTCTAAGCGGCCGGGTTCGGTCGATTCGGAGCGGGACACGGTACAACGGTGCAGTGCGATGCAGTGCGGCGCGATGCGGTTCGATCGCCGGTAATCGGACGGAGCGGCGGCGGTCGTGTCGGGGGGCACGAAACGGTGCGATAACGGGACACAGGATACCACCCCGCAAACGAGATCGACTGCGACTCTCGTTTTCGGACTCGGGCTGACTCGTTCGGGAGTTCGACGTTCTTTTAGGCGCGTGCGGTCAATGCTCGGCGAGCATGCGCGTCGTCGTCCCGTTCGCCGTAGAGTCACCGAAAACGCGACTCAGTCCCGTCCTCGCCGAGCGCGAGCGCCGGTCGCTCGCGCGGGCGATGCTCGCGGACGTCCTCGGCGCGATCGTCGCGGCGGGCCACGAGCCGACCGTTCTCGCGACGGCGCCGATCGATCTCGAGGACGACTTCGACCTCGCGCTTTCGGACGACGTTCTCGCGGCGACGACGATAGCGGTCGACGACAGACCGCTCACCGAGGCGGTCAACGCGCGGCTGCCGGCTGAGGACGCCGACGGCGACTCCGTGCCCGAAGCCGTCGCCGTCGTCATGGCCGACCTCGCGCTGACGACGCCCGACGCCCTCGAGCGACTGTTCGCCGGCGACGCGGACGTCGCGATCGCGCCCGGCCGGGGCGGCGGGACGAACGCGCTCGCCGTTCGCCACCCCGATTTTCGAGTCGATTACCACGGCGCGTCCTACCTGGATCACCGCGAGATCGCCGCCGATTCCGGGCTGGCCGTCGAGGCGGTCGACTCCTTCCGATTGGCGACCGACATCGACGAACCGAACGATCTGGTCGAGGTGCTCATCCACGGGACGGAGCACGCGCCGGCCAGACTCCGGTCGTTCGGCTTCGAACTCGAGGAGCAGGACGGCCGCGTCACCGTCGCTCGCAGCGACGGTTGAATGCGAACGGCGGACAGAACGAAGTTAGTCGGCTGCCGTGTCGCCGTCGGGTTGGGCCCAGCGTCGGAGGCGGTCGGCGTACGTCCGCACGCTGAGGCCCGCGACGAACGACAGGAAACTCGGCACCAGGATCCAGAGGAGGTCGGGGTGTTCCGACCCGGTGTGTAGTACAGCGTCGAGCATACACGTTCGCTAAGGACCACCGGTACCATAAATGGCGGCGGTCCCTCGGTAGCGCAGCGGCTGGTGGCCGGCGGTCAGCGTTCGGCGTCGGGTATCGGCGGGACGGAAAGGGCTTATGTGCGACGCGCCGACACTCGGAGGTAATGATTCCCGGGGCGAGCGAGTACGGCGTCGAGGTTTCGATCGACGACGCCGCCGTCGACGAGTTGCTCGAGGTGACGCCGGCCGACGTCGAGGCGCCGTCGGCGCTGACCTTCGCGCGGAACGTCTTCGTACCGCTGACGACGGCGTGTCGCTACACCTGTACCTACTGTACGTACTTCGACCCCCCGGGGCAGGCCTCGCTGCTCTCGCTCGAGGAGGTCCGCGAGATCTGTCGCGAGGGCGCCGCCGCGGGCTGTACGGAGGCGCTGTTTACGTTCGGCGACGATCCGGACGACCGCTACACGGAGATTCACGCGCAACTCGAGGAGTGGGGCCACGACTCGATCCATACCTACCTTCGCGAGGCCTGTCAGGTTGCCTTAGAGGAGGGACTGCTCCCCCACGCCAATCCGGGCGACCAGACTCGCGAGCAGATGGCGGCGGTCGCGGACGTCAACGCCAGCATGGGCGTGATGCTCGAGACGACGGCCGAAGTCCGCGCCCACGGCGGCCCGCGAAGCAAGGAGCCGGGCCAGCGGCTGCGGACGATTCGGAACGCGGGCGAACTCGACGTCGCCTTTACGACCGGGATCCTCGTCGGCGTCGGCGAGGACTGGCGCGACCGCGCGGAGAGTCTGCTCGCCATCCGCGAGATGCACGAGCGCTACGACCACGTTCAGGAGGTGATCGTCCAGCCGGTCGTCGAAAACGAGCGCTGGTCTGACGGCTCGCCCGACCGCGAGACGATGCGCCGCGTGACGGCGATGGCGCGGGCCGCCCTCCCCGAGGAAGTTTCGGTGCAGGTCCCGCCGAACCTCGCGCCCGCGCGGGACCTGATCGACTGCGGCGTCGACGATCTGGGCGGGGTCTCGCCGGTCACGGACGACCACATCAACCCCGACTACAAGTGGCCCGCGCTGCGCGAACTCGAGGAGATCGCCGCGAGCGCCGAACTCCCGCTCGGCGAGCGGCTCCCGGTCTACGAGCGATTCCTCCCGGCAGAGCTCCGGACGGACGGCTTCGACGGCGTGGCGGCCGACGGCACGGCGGGTGCCGAAGGCGAGCGGGATCCCGAGGCCGACCGCGAGTGGCTCTCGCCGACGATCCGCGAGGCGCTGTCGGCCGACGACGACGCCGGCAAGCGGTACCGAGCGGTGCTTCGCTCGAGCGCCTGAGCCGTCGCGTGGGCGGGACGTGTCAACGACCGAGGGGTATAAGTCCGCGTAGGTTCCGGTATCCGGTACGCCATATGTCAGTCCCCGACGCCGCGGCGACCGCGGACCGCGTCATCGACGAAATCCTCTCCGCCGTCGTCGCCGACGAAACCGTTCTAGAAGAGATCACCGCGGGCCTGCTCGCCCGCGGCCACGTCCTCCTCGAGGACGTCCCCGGCACGGGTAAGACCCTCACCGCCCGATCCTTTGCGACCGCGCTCGGTCTCGACTTTTCGCGGATTCAGTTCACGCCGGACCTGATGCCCTCCGACGTCACCGGCTCGTACGTCTTCGAGGAGGGGACCGGCGAGTTCCACTTCACTGAAGGGCCGGTGTTCGCGAACGTCGTGCTCGCCGACGAGATCAACCGCGCCCCGCCGAAAACCCAGTCCGCGCTGCTCGAGGCGATGGCCGAAGATCAGGTGACGGTCGACGGCGAGACCCACGAGCTGCCGGATCCGTTCATCGTCATCGCGACGCAGAATCCGGTCGAGCAGGAGGGGACCTTCGAACTCCCGGAGGCCCAGCGCGACCGCTTCATGATCAAGACCTCGCTGGGCTACCCCGACCCCGAGGGCACGCGCGAGTTGATCGACCGGCGGGCCGACCGCGACCGTCCCGATCCGACCGTCGATCGCGTGGTCGACCTCGAGCAGGTGCGCGACCTCCAGGAAGTTCCCGAGACCGTCACCGTCGACGGCCCCGTTCGCGATTACATCGGCGAGGTCTGTCGCGCCACCCGGCGGGACGGCCGCGTCGACGTCGGCGTCTCACCCCGCGGTGTCCAGCGACTGTTCGAAGTGAGTCGGGCCCGGGCAGTGCTCGAGGGGCGCGAGTACGTCGTCCCGGACGACGTCAAGCACATCGCGCCGGCCGCGATCGCCCACCGGCTCGTGTTGACGCCGGAAGCGAGCGTCGAGGGTGCGTCCCGACGCGCCGTCGTCGAGTCGGTACTGGATCACGTCGAGGTGCCCGCGATGGACCCCGACTCGGCCGACTCAGCGGAACAGTAGCCAGGAGCCGGCGAGTACCGCGCTGAAAGCGGCGAGGACGGCCGCCGTCGCCGGCACCGACAGCGTCGGTGCGAACAGCGTCGTGACGGCGAGTCCGACCGCGGCGACGGTCGCACCGACGCCCGCAACCAGCGCGCTCCAGCCGACGCGCACGTACTGCGGGCGGGGCGACGCTGCTGGACTGGTCCCGACGTCTCGAGCCAGCACGCGACCGTACCGGCCGGTATCATAGGCGAACAGCCCGGCGGCGAGCGCGACGATCGAAACGACGCCCGTTCTGAGCGCCGCGATACCGGCTCCCGTCTCGACCGTCGTGCCGATGACGACGGCACCCGCCCCGAGCGCGGCAGCGACGATGATCGACCCGCGGCCGGGGCCGAGACGGATCTCGCTCGCCGCCCGCCACTGCGCGTACGCCGCACCGACTGCCCCGCCTGCGAAGAGGACGCCGGCCGTTCCCCCGCCTGCTACCGAAACGACCGTCGCCGGCACGCCGACCGCGACCGCCAGCGGGAGGGGAGCGATCACGCCGAGGACCGAGCCGACAACGACCGAGACGACGGCGCTCTCGCGCGTGCGCTCCGCCGCGGCGATCCACGCGTACCGAACTACAGCGCCGACGGCGCTGACGACGATGCCGACGGCCGTCACGATCGCACACGCGCCGCGAACGACCGGCCCCTCGACGAGCACTGCGACCGCCGGCTCGAGCGCCGGAACGAACCAGGAGAGGACGGTTAGGCCCGCAAGTACGAGCGACGCGACGACGACGAAGACCGCGATCCAGCCGAGCACTCCTCGCCGGACGCGGTCGTACGCGTCGCGGGATTCCGGTGTCGAAAACGCGGCCGGCGGCACCATCGCGACACCGGCACCCGCGACGACGCCGACGACGACCAGCGCGAGTATCGTTTCCCGGAGTCCGCTGACGGTGAGCCACAGCGCCGTCTCGAGGATCGTCGCTCGGCCGAGTTGCGAGACGGAGTCCGCGGCCAGCGCAACGGCTCCGCTAACGGTCCCGGCGACGACCGCAGCGGCGGCCGCCCGCTTGATCGTCGACGGCTCGAGTCCGCCGGTGACGAGGAGACCCGCAGCGAGTGCAACGACCGCGCCGAGGAGCACCAGCGCGCCGTCGACCGGGCCGCCGGCGGTTCCGAGGGCAGCGGCCACGCCGAGCGCGGTGATCGGAAGGATCGCGGCCGTGACGACTGTGCGCCAGTTCGAGCCGGCGAATCCCGGTATCGCGGCCGCGAGGACGAGTCCGACGCCGGCGCCGACGGCGACGCGGAGATCGAACGTCGCCAGCGCGAGCAGTCCGACCGCGGCGGCGACGGCGATCGCCCACGCCGTCGTCGACGGCAGTCGCGGGGTCCCTGCGGGCCCGGGATCGGCGTCTGTCGTACCGCCGGCGTCGCTCATCGCCGTCCCACCTCCCCGATGGCGTTGCGAAGCACCAGTCCGAGCGGCCGCTCGAGCGGCCAGTCGACGACGCGGGCCCCCTGTGCGCGGGCTCGAGCCAGCCGGCGCGTTCGATCGAGCGACTCGAGTCGGGTCGCAGTATCGTCGGCCGCGCCGTCCGCGCTCGCCGTCACGTCCGGCGAGACGACGCGGACGGAATAGCCCCGCGTTCGAAGGCCCGCGACGAGGTCGACCGGCTCGTCGTCGACGAACGAGGAGAACAGGTACACCTGCGCCTCGCCGGGCAGCGTCGTCGCGAGTTCGGCCGCGAGGTCGTCACCCGACGGCTGCTGGACGTACTGCGACCCGTGTTCCAGGTCCCACACCTCGTCGAGCACGCGCGAGACCTCCTCGCGCGTCGCCGGATCGGTGCCCGGCTCGACGGCCTCGATGCGCTCCTCGGCAATCCCGACGACGCCGGTCGGATGCCCCTCGTCGACGAGGGCGTCGAACGTCCGCTCGGCGGCGTCCGCCGAGAGGTCGACCGCAGGAATCTCGGCGGTCGTGGCCGCCCGGAGCTGACTCCGGCGCGCGTCGACGACGCAGACGACCCGCGTCGCCCGCTCGGCGCGGTACTCGACCGTTGAGAGCTCTCGCGTGGCGGCGTAACGGCGCCAGTCGATCGCGCCGACCGGATCGCCCAGCTCGTAGTCGCGCACGGAGTAGAACTCGACGCCGCTGCCACCCTCGTCGGTCGGCACCTCGCCCGCGTAGTCGTTGGTCGCGCTTCCGAGGGGGGCGTCGCCGACGGTCGGCGAACACCGGACGGCGTCGTCGCCCGCGACCGAGACCGTCCGCGTCTCGGTCACCGTCCCGGTCGCGTTCCGCGTTCTGACCGTCGCGTCGCCGAACGCGTGCTCGCCGCGACGGACCACGACCTCGTACTCGAGCGTCGCCGTCTCGAGGGGCTCGAGGGTGACGCAGGCCCGCGGGGAGCCGGAGACGACCGACAGCCCCTCGGGGACGGCGTCGACGACCCGCAGATCGGTGATCGTCTCGCTCCCGTCGTTCTGGATCGCCGTCCGGACCGTCACTGTGTCGCCGGGGTCGGCCGTCACGGTGCGGCCCTCGTCGCCGCTGCTGGTTCCGTTTCCGGTCACCTCGAGGCCGGTACGGCCGCCGTCGCCGACGACGACCGCGTCGTCGCCGTCGGCCGCGAGTTCGCGCTGGAGTCGAACCATCGTCGGCTGGTGGGTCCCGAAGACGGCCGCGGCGGCGTACCACAGCGGCACCGTCGCCGCGACGACGAGAACCTGACTGCCGACGACGAGTCCGATTCCGGCGAGCGCGAGCGCCACCGCGACGCCCCACTCGCCGCGATCGACCCGTTCGACGGTGCGCTCGGACGCGGTCATCGATCCGATAGCACCTCCGTCTCCGCGACAGCGGGCCCGCCGTCGCGTCCCGAGTCGTCCGCATCTCCGTTCGCGTTCGCCACCGCTTCGGCCACGGTCGGCGTCCGATCGCGCTCGCGACCGACCTCGAGCGGTCGTGAGTCGTCCGCGATCGATTCGATCGCCGCCAGCGTCCGCCGGACGCGCCGGTCGAACGCCCCGCCGGGATCGACCGCGGCCCGAAGCCGCTCCTCGACCGGCTGGCGGACGTCGGCGGCGAGGAACGCCGCGGCGACGTCGTTGTCGGTCCACGTCCCCGAGCGAACGGCTTCGCGGGCCGCGCGCCGCTCGAGGCCGCGTTTCGCTCGCAGCGTTCGAACGGCGCCGTCCGCGAGGCGCTCGCGAACCGTCCCGGTCGACGTCCCATCCTGACAGCGGTACCACTCGTCCGTGCCGTCCTCGAGGAGCCACGTCGTCTCGAGGGCGACGGGGTTTTCCGTTCGCGACTGCCCCCGTTCCGGCGGGCCGTCGAGATCCGCGAGCAGCGGCGGTTCGCCCGTGCTCGAGCCGGCGACCGTCGCCCACCAGCACGCGCCGAACGCGACGACGACGCCGATCGCCGGGAGGAGGACGGCGAGCGGATAGAACACGTCGGCCAGCAGTCCGTACGGAGCGAAGCCGCCCAGCACGACCGAAGCGAACGCCAGTACGGTGCCGCCGACGATCACCGCGACGGCGAGTCGGTCGCGGTCGACCGCGGTGAGACGCGCGAACGCGCTGCGCCACGGGCTCGTCGAGGATCGGCGGCTCATCGCGAACCCACCTCCTCGTTGCCGTCGTCGGCGTCGGCATCATCAGCGTCGTCGGCCGAAATCAGCGCCCTCGCCGCCTCCCGGGCCTCGAGCACTCGCTCCGGAGACGGCTCGCGGCGGCCGTACTCGACGTCGCGGACGATCGCGACGAGGCGCGCGACCAGCGTCGCCGGGAACCCGGACTGAAGCGCCCGTCTGGCGACCTGCCCCGGCGTCAGCGTCTCGCGGCGGGTCACCTCGAGGCGGTCGAGGAAGGCGTGCCACGCGGCGCGGATCTCGGCGCGGGGGCCGCGCGGACCGAGCGGTTCGTCGGCCAGCGGCGGCGGGCCGCCGTCGTCGGCATCGGCGTCGTCTACGTCACCATCGCCGTCGTCGTCGTCCCCGCCGAGCCAGTCGCCAAGCGACGGGCGACCGAGCCTCGAGCCGCGGTTTCGGGACGACCCGAACAGCGACCCGATCGACAGCGAGCCGAAAGCGCGGCCGAACGACGAGAGTGCTGAGCCGAGCGAGGTCGAGAGTGACGGAAACCCCAGTCCGCCGCCGAACGACGGACTCGGCAGCGAGAGCCGTAATCGCGACAGCGACGGCAGCCGCGGTCCCTGTACGGTGAACAGCCCGGCCAACCGCGATACGGCTCGTGCCGCGCCGTCGATCGCACCGGACAGTGCGGCGGCGACACCCGACAGCACGTCCCCGAGTCCGACGACGAATCCCGACAGTCCGGACCCCCGCCTGTCGGTGCGAGCGGCGACGCGGAAGTACGTCACGACCGCGCCGATAGCGAAGCCGGGGCCGAGCACGACGATCGCCGCGAGTCGGAGGTAGAGATCGCCGACGGTCGCCGTCGCGGTCTCGTCGCCGACCGACGTGGTGACCGTCGCCTCGTCGGCGATCGGGAGCCAGAGCCGCGTCCGTCCGTCGTCGCCGGTCGTCGCCGTTCCGCCGCTCTCGAGCGAGACCGTCGCGTTCGGAATCGGGGTGCCGTCGGCCGAGACCTGGACGGGCGCCGGCGAGCCGGGGAACAGCAGCGGCGAGACGAACTCGACTTGCGGCTCGGTGACCTCGACGGCGCGCTCGCCGGTCACCGGCTCGCGCTCGACGCGAAGGTCGGTCGGCCCGGCCTCGTCGGGGAGCGTGACGGTCGCGCGGCCGTCCTCGTCGGTCTCGGCCGCCGATACACCGTCGACGAACACGGTCGCGTCGGGGACCGGCGTCGAGCCGACGACGGCCGACACCTCCATGTCCCCGGCCGGGACGGCGCCGTCATGCGTCCGGATCGTCGCGTTCGTCTCGACGTCGACGGTTCGCGAGGCGTTCGTCTCGGCGACCCTGACGGTCATCTCCTCGGCGTAGGGAACGGTCGCGTCGACGCTTCCCCAGCCCGTTTCTCCGACGTCGTCGCCGTTCACTTCGACGGTTTGCTCGTTGAACGTACTGGCTGAGTCGATCGAGATCGTCACCTCGTTACCGGGCTCGAGTGCGCCGTCGATCTCGATGGTGGGCTCGGGTGCACCGACCGGATCGTCGGACCCGGGTCCGTCATCGTCGTCACGCTCCACGGCAGGGTCTGCGAACGGATCGTCGCCCGTGATTGCCTCCCATTCACCGGCCGAAGGACTCCCGTTACTGCTATCGCCGGTTGTCCCCGGCGGATCGAGCCGCGGATCGGCCGCCGGGAGCGCGCTGGCGACCGCGAGCAGGCAGACGACGCAGCCGAGAACGACCAGTAGCTGGCGGGTGCCGCTCGCGCTCATACCGATCCCTCCAGTTCCTGGTCGGCGGCGATCGTCTGCAGTCGCTCGAGTCGACGGTTAACCGGCGGATGCGTACCGGTTCCCGTCGGAGCAGTCGTCGCCGTCGCCGGCGTCGCTCCCTCGAGCCACGCCGAGACGGTCTCGCGGCGCTCGGCCGGCGTCGTCGTGCTCGCTCCGTCCGCTACGTCGGACGCCGAACCGACCGCCCGGCCGGTGACGAGCTCGGTCGGGACGATACACAGCGCGCGCGTTTTCGCCGTGCGGAGGTCCGTTTCTGGCGTTTCGGTCGCCTCGGCGAGGGTCACCAGCGCGGTCGCAAGGGCGAGGGGCTTGCCCGTGATCCGCGCGGCGGCGTCGTCGGCGGCGAACTCCCGGGCGTGCGAGAGCGTCCGCGTGGCCCAGTCGGCGATCGTCGGGAAGACCCACAGCAGCGGCGCGACGAAGACGTAGGTCAGCGCGACCAGCGGGAGGAACCACTGCACCGCGACCCGGCCGCGTGTCGATAGCTGGCGCGGGTCGAACAGCGCCCGGCGGGCCAGCCGCGCCCAGTGGTACGCCTGGTCGGCGATCTCGACGAACAGCGTCGTGATCGTCATCAGCGTCACGTCACGGTTGACGACGTGGGCGATTTCGTGGGCGAGCACCGCCTCGAGTTCGTCCGCGTCGAGGGTGTCGACGAGCCCGGTCGTGACGACGATCGTCGCGTCGGTGAGCCGACCGACCGTGTAACAGCTCGGCTCGTCGTCGTCGATGACGCGGACGCTCGGTTCGGGCACGTCGGCGGTCATCGCCAACCGGCGGACGGTACGGGCGACGTCGTGATCGCCGTCGCCGGCGCGGGTGCCCGAGAGCACGCGGCGGTAGCCGTAGTACACCTGCGCGAGGAGAAAGCCCATGATCAGCAGGCCGGCCGTCGGCCACGAAACCGGCAGCCGGAGGAAATCGAGCGGGAACGTCCCGTGTTGGAGGAAAACGATCGTTCCAGCGACGACTCCGGGTAGTAAGACCCCGTAGGCCCACAGCAGGACCAGGACGAACAGGGCGTTGATCGCGACGAGGGCGGCGAGGACGCCGCAGATTCGCAGACGGAGGCTCATGCGGGGAGGGCGTTGTTTCATGTCTCGGATACGGCAGTAAAAGTCTTCCTGAAAAACAAATGGACGCGACAGGAGCGGCCGTCGCGGTGAGCGGGAGCCGACGGGCGGCGAGAGCGCGACCGGCAGCGGCGGGATCCGTCGGGCTTTTGGCCTCGCGTTCCCGAGAATGGACAACGACGAATGGCCCGGTACCACATCGAAACGTACGGTTGCACGTCCAATCGCGGCGAGAGCCGCGAGATCGAGCGACGGCTCCGCGATGCCGGCCACTACCGGGTCGACGGCCCCGAGGTGGCCGACGTCGCCATCCTCAACACCTGTACCGTCGTCGAGAAGACCGAGCGGAACATGCTCCGCCGCGCCGAGGAACTGGCCGACGAGACCGCAGACCTGTTCATCACCGGCTGCATGGCCCTCGCGCAGGGCGAAGAGTTCCGCGCGGCCGACATCGACGGCCAGGTGCTCCACTGGGACGAGGTCCCCGAGGCCGTCACGAACGGCGAGTGCCCGACCACGACGCCCGACGCCGAACCCATTCTGGACGGCGTCGTCGGCATCCTGCCGATCGCACGGGGCTGCATGTCCAACTGCTCGTACTGCATCACCAAGGAGGCGACCGGCAAGATCGACTCGCCGCCGGTCGAGGAAAACGTCGAGAAGGCCCGCGCGCTGATCCACGCCGGCGCCAAAGAAATCCGGATTACGGGCCAGGACACCGGCGTCTACGGCTGGGACACGGGCGAGCGCAAACTCCACGAACTGCTCGAGCGCATCTGCGAGATCGAGGGCGACTTCCGGGTCCGCGTGGGGATGGCCAACCCGAAGGGGGTCCACGGCATCCGCGAAGAACTCGCGGAGGTCTTCGCCGAACACGACGAACTCTACGACTTCCTGCACGCACCCGTCCAGTCGGGCAGCGACGACGTGCTCGGCGACATGCGCCGCCAGCACCAGGTCGAGGAGTACGTCGAGGTCGTCGAGACGTTCGACGACCGCCTCGACTACTGGACGCTCTCGACGGACTTCATCGTCGGCTTCCCGACCGAGACCGAACACGACCACGAGCAGTCGATGGCGCTCCTGCGCGAGACGCGCCCGGAGAAGATCAACGTCACCCGCTTCTCGAAGCGCCCCGGCACCGACGCCGCCGAGATGAAGGGGCTGGGCGGCACGGTCAAGAAGGAACGCTCGAAGGAGATGAGCGAACTCAAGCGCGAGATCGTCGCCGACGCCTACGAAGACATGGTCGGCGAACGCCGCGAGGACTGTCTCGTCGTCGAGGAGGGCACCGCCGACTCCGTGAAGTGTCGCGACTCGGCGTATCGCCAGATCATCGTTCAAAACGCCAGCGACCACGGCCTCGAGCCCGGCGACTTCGTCGACCTCGAGGTGACGGCCCACGAGACGATGTACGCGTTCGGCGACCCGGTGTAGACAAGGGAGCGCCGTTGAGCGACGTCCTAGTCGCTTTCCGTTTTCGTAGAGCTCTGTTCGTACTGGACGGAAACCGAAATCAGCGCTACCGCTGAGCAGTTTACGTTGCAGCAGTAATGCACCGCCGCGGGAACGGCGGTCTCCCGTCATAGCTCTACCTTGTGACCAGAAGCACTTAAAGAAACGATCCGGTCGGTCGCAGTCGGTCGCCGACGATCACCGCACGACTCGAGCGGACTACCGCAATTATTTGTACCGGAACTGGTAATCGGGCTAACAGTACGATGCGCCGCCCCGCCCTCCGCGCACTGACGGTGAGTCTGATCCTCGTCGTCTCCCTCGCCGGCTGTAGCGCCCTCGGCGACGACCCGACGAGAGACGAGCGCGCCGTCGAGGCCCTCGAGGACGCACGGGCAGCCCTCGACGAGACGGCGACCTACCGGTACGAAGGCGAGTTATCCGTCGCCGCCGACCACCAGCACATCGACGGCTCCGTGTTCGGCGCCGTCGACCTCGCGAACGAAACGATGTACACGAACGCGACGATCGACGGGACGACCCTCGAGTCATATCTCGAGGGCGACACGCGTCGCGAACAGTGTCCGGCGCCGTGGGACGGCTGGCACGTCGAGTCACTCGACGAGGACGAAGACGAAGCCGAAAGCGATCCCTGGCCGGACGACACCCCCGCCCACTCGCAGCTCTCGCTGTTCGAGGACGGCGACCTCCACTGGAACGGCACCGAGACGTACGACGGCCGGGAGGCGATCCGGCTCACCGGCTCGCCGCCGGCGGACGCCTTCGACGATGGCCGCATCGGCGGCTCCCGATTCGACTTCGGCGGGCCGAACCTCGAGGACGCGAGCACGACGCTCTGGCTCGACGCGGAGACGGGGCGTCCGCTCGAGACGAGCGTCGAGTTCGAAGTTTCCGGCAACGACGAGACGGCGACCGCGTCGATCACGATGCGCTATTCGGCGTACGACGAACCCGCCTCGATCGACGTGCCGACGGTACCGAGCGAGGATCGGTACGAACTCGGCTGTCCCGGTACGTGATCGGGGCGGCAGAAAGCGCGCGGGTCGGCGGACGGTATCGAGAGCGGCGGCTCGCCGGTAGATTCCTCGAGAACGACCGTCCTCCCGTCATAGCTCCACCTTGTGACCAGAGGCACTTAAAGCGACGATGGGCTCGGAGCGGATCCAGCGATCGACCGAGCCGTAGCTGTCCGGAATAACTGCGCCTCGAGAACGGCGTGTCTCCGTCGTATCTTCACCTTGTGACCAGAAGTACTTAAAGAAATGCGACCGACGCTGTGGGTTGGGGGTACGGCTGAGCGGAGACGGGCGAGTGGACATCGAATCCCCGCGTCTCGCGACCACTCCTACCGGCCGTCACCGCGGCGTGCACGTCGACAAACCGGCGGCAAACTGTTCGTTCCGAAAGGCATAATCGGCCGCTGGCCCGAGTACGGCCAATGAGTCACCAGCTTCCGGACGTGCAGGCAACGTCGCCCGACGTCACCGTCGGCCTGAGCCAGGTCGGCGTCACCGGCGTCGAAAAGCTCGTCAAGATCGCCCGCGAGGACAAGCGCCCGATCGTCCTCACCGCCGAGTTCGAGGTCTTCGTCGACCTCCCCGCCTGGCGCAAGGGCGCGGACATGAGCCGCAACATGGAGGTCATCGACGAGATCCTCGAGGACGCAACCCGAGAGGAGGCCTACCGCGTCGAGGAGGTCTGCGGGGACGCCGCCGAGCGGCTCCTCGAGAAGCACGACTACACCTCGAAGGCGCAGGTCTCGATGGAGGCAGAGTTCATGCGCCGCGAGCAGACGCCTGCCAGCGACCGCGAGACCCAGCACACGGTCGACATCATCGCGGCCGCGACGGCGACGGAAGAGGGAACCCGCGAGGAGATCGGCGCCGAAGTGACGGGCATGACCGTCTGTCCCTGCTCGCAGGGGATGTCCGCCGCGCGCGCGAAGCAGACGCTCGAGGACCTGGGCGTCGACGAGGAGACGATCACGGAGTTCTTAGACGAGGTGCCCCAACCGGGCCACTCCCAGCGCGGGCACGCGACGCTGACCGTCGAGGCCAACGGCGATCCGGAGGTCGACCTGAACGACATCATCGACGTCGCCCGCGACTCGATGAGCGCGCGGATCTACAACCTCGCGAAACGGCCCGACGAAGACCACATGACTTACGCGGCCCACGCGGACGCGAAGTTCGTCGAGGACTGCGTGCGCTCGATGGCCGAGGGCGTCGTCGAGGAATTTGACCATCTCGAGGACGACGCGGTCGTCACGATGAAACAGTCCAACGACGAGTCGATCCACCAGCACAACGCCCACGCCGAGCGGGTCGTCGAGATGGAGACGCTGCGCGAGGAAGTCAACGGCGACGGGAGTTAGCGTCGCTATTAGAAGGTCAGCGGCTCCGCTTCCTGCCACCGCGGGACGAACTCGTCGTGGACGCTTGCCGCGAACTCCGGATCTTTCAGGTCGATCATCCCGAACGCCTCGCCCGACGAGAGCGGGTTCGGCACCTGGATGCAGACCTCGACGTCGTCGATGAGGTTGAACGTCCCCGTCACGTCCTCGTTCGTCCGGACGTCGAAGTCGTCGCGTGCCTGTAACGTCTCCCGGTAGCGCTCGCCCACGCGCTCGGAGAGCGCCGGTACCATCTGTCGCGTCATCAGAACGTCGACCGAAACGCCGCGGTCGAGCGCGTCCTCGAGTTGTGCGGTGACGTCCTCGCTTAACGCTTGGACGTCCCGCCGCGGAGCCGGGTTCGCCACGACCATCACGATGTGGTCGTCCGCCGCCGCCAGCCGCTCGAGTAAGAGGTCCGTCGTCTCCTCGGGGCCGACCGCGGCGGTCCAGAACTGGTCCTCGACCGGATCCGCGGCGTCGAGTTCGTCCGAGAGGTCGTCGACGATCGACTCGTACTGTTCGGCCTTCTCCTCGAGTTCGCGCTTCTTGTCGTCGAGGAGGCGGTCGAGCGCAGTCGACGGTTCGACGGCGACGTACTTCTTCGGCCGGCTCGCGGTCTGGCTCCGGACGAGGCTGTACTGTTCGATGCTGTTGAGGACGTCGTAGATCCGTCCCATCGGGACGTCGCTCGCCCGTGACAACTCCTTAGCGGTTGTCGGGCCCGTATTCAACAGCGCACGATACGCTCGCGCCTCGTATTCGGAGAGCCCGAGGTCCCGGAGACTGGCCATGTCCGAAGCGATTCGCCGCCGAAATATAAACGCTATGGTGGTTTGAACTGGAAACGTTCGGACCGATTACGGGCGCAACTCAGTCGAGAACGGCCTGCACGCGCTCGCTCAACTCCGACGGAGTTTCGGCCGGCTCGGAGACGTGGTCGCCGCGTTCGACGCGGGCCGTGCCCGCCTCAAGCGTCCCGGCTGACGCGTTCGGCACGACGACCTTCTCGTGGTCCGCCAGCCGGAGCGCCGCACGGTGGAGGTCCGAACCGGGCTCGGCCGCGACGCGGATGGCGAGCGGTCCCTCGAGCAGTCTCGAGACCGCCGTCGCGTACCGCGCGATCTGGACGCCGAAGCGGTCGCTCGCGCCGGCGAAGGCCTCGAGCGTCTTGCGGGCGTACTGGCGGTAGCGGTCGGCGTCCGCGGCTGCGTCGTCATCGTCGGCGGTCCCAGCGGCCAGTTCCGCGAGGTCGATCAGCGCGTCCGCGAAGGCGACGTTGGCGTCCAGCGGTCGGAGCGGCCGGTCGAGCAGTCCGACGCCTTCCGCGGGGCCGTCGACGAACGAATCCTCGTCGTGGAGGCGCTCGATCGTCGCGTCCGCAACCCGCCGGGCGTCCGCGAGGAACTCGGCGTCGAGAACGCTCGCGGCGGTCGTCAGCGCCTCGAGGGCGCGGGCCTGGTTGGTCAGTAGCGGCGTCGGCGCGTCGTTCCCGTCCGCAGTGTACCGGTGCGCGACGACGCCCTCCGCGAGCAGATCCTCGCGCAGCGTCGCGAGCGCGCGCTCGGCGTAGCGCCGGGCGCGCTCGTCGTCGGTGTAGGCGTAGTAGGTGAGCAGCCCCTCGATAGCCAGCGCGTTCGGGCCGGCGAAGACGCCGTCGTCGACCGGCGGCTCCGCGGCCGACGCCCGGTCGGTCGCGTCGAGGCTGTGGGCGTCGTCCTCGCCGGGAGCCTGACTGTTGGCGAAGGCGTCGACGTCGCCGTTCCACAGCGTCGTCGTCAGGAAGTCGATCGTTCGCTCGGCGGGTTCGCGGTACTCGTCTTTGCCCGTCAGCAGGTAGGCGTTCGCGAACGCGCGCACGAGCGCGCCGTTGGAGTCCAGCAGCTTCTCGCGCTGGACGCCGCCCCAATCGCGATCCGTGGCGAAGCGATAGAAGCCCCCGTCGTACTCGTCCAGAAGATTCGCGCTGACCGCGTCGAACGAACGCAGCGCCATCTCACGGTCGCGCTTCAAGGCGAACTCGAGGGCGTCGGGCAGCGGGAACTTCGGGCTCTGGCCCCAGCCCCCGGCGACCTCGTCGTAGGTCTCTGCGAACTGGCCGAGCATGGCGGCCTCGACGTCGGCGGTGAGCTCGCCGGCCGGCGGGTTGTCCTCCCGGAGCGGCCGGGGGACGCGGGCGGCGCCGCTACCCTTGGTTTGCCACATCGTGCGGACGCTGTCGAGCACCTGGCGCATCCCGTCGGCACCGAGGTAGCCGGCGCCGGTCAGCACGTTGCCGTCCGGCGCGAGGAAGACGGTCGAGGGGAAGCCGCCCATGTTGTACCGATCGCGCACGCGCGGGTAGCGATCGACGTCGACCCGGATCGGCACGAAGCTGTCGTTGATGTTCGCCGCGATCCGGGGCTCGGCGTAGGTCTCCGCGTCCATCTCGTGGCAGTGGTCGCACCACGTCGCCGTGAGCGAAAGCAAGACGGGGGCCTCGGCCGCTGCGGCCTCGTCGAAAGCGTCCTGACCCCACTCGCGCCACTCGACGCGGGTCGTGTCGTCGTCCATACCGGACGGTGGTGGGTCGCAGGCGTAAGGTCTTCGTTCGCGGCACGGCGGTCGAACTGGACTCGAGATGTGGATTCGGACAGCGTTCGCCGAACAGCATGTTCGTGCAACGAAACTGAGAGTAAAGGGTTTTCACGCTTCGCCGGCTAGAGTCGGTCATGCTCCGGTGGATCTTGGCGCTGTTGCTCATCCCGTTCCTCGACGCGGTGTTGCTCGGGTTCCTCGTCACTCAGTTTGGCGGGTTCACGTGGGTCGGGATGGTCCTGCTCGTCGTCCTGACGGGGCTCGTAGGCATGCTCCTCGTTCGCGCCGAAGGCCGACGGACGATCGGGAAGATGCAACGCTCGCTGGCACAGGGGAAGCCGCCGACGAACGAACTGCTCGACGGCGGGCTCCTGATCGCCGCCGGAGCGTTCCTGCTGACCCCCGGACTGGTCACGGACCTCATCGGGTTCCTGCTCGCCGTCCCGCTCACTCGAGTGCCGATCCGCGCCCTGCTCAAGCGCTACGTGATCGTCCCCTACGCGGACAAGAAGACGGGCGGGTTCGCGAGCGGCGGCGTCTGGACCTTCGGGTTCCCGAACGACGGGCAAGGGCAGGGCCAGGGGACTCCCGGCCAGGGCTCGCCTGGAAACGGACCCGGCGGACCCGGTACCGGCGGCTCGAGCGGCGCAGACGGCACCTACGACCTCGGGAGCGACTCATACACCGTCGACACCGACGAGCCCTCGAGCGGGGACGGCACCCGGATCGATATCGGGGACGACGAGAGCGAGGAATCGAACGACGGCGACGGGTTCTCTCGGTAGCAGTTCCCATAGCAGGTCCGGAAAGAAACGCTTAAACATATGACCCGACAACAAACGAGTGCGAACGCGGGCCGATAGCTCAATTAGGTTGAGCGCCACTCTGATAAGGTGGAGGCTCTCGGTTCAAATCCGAGTCGGCCCATACTTCTGTGGCGAGCAAACTCGCGAGCTGCGCGAGTGTATTTTTGCAGCTAATTCGACACTCTCGAGCGCCTCGCACATCGAGAATGCGAGTCAGCGGTCCCGTCACGGCAAACTGGTCGATGGTCGGGATCGTGTTTGTGTCGGCTCGAGAGCAGTAGTGATATACGACTGGTTGGCATCGCTACCAGTATGAGTTCTGATAGCAATCGAACAATTCTCGAGAGCGGCGGGCCTGGGAAGACCACCGGAGTCCTCGCCGTCGCGTACGTGCTTGTCGGCATCGGATTCGCGTACGGACTCGTCGCCGAGTCGACGACGGTGCTCGGTGCAGCCCTGCTCGCAACCGGACTCGTCGTCATCGGTTCGTTGCTGATCCTCGCCGGCCGAGAGGGGATCGTGACCGCCGAAAACAAGCTGATCGGCACCTTCGTACTGCTCGCAATGGTATTGCTCGTCGGGCTCTCGACGTTCACCGACGTCGCGTTCGAAGTCGTCTTCGGGCTCGTCGTTCTGGTCGGCGTCGTCGCCCCCGGAGTACTCCTGCAGTACACTCGCTACGGCCGGAGCGAGTAATCGACGCTCCCGCTCCGAACGTACCCCCGGGATCCAACGAAAATCGCTTAGCGGCTCAGAACTCGCGCAGCTCCTCGAGCACCGCTTCGGCGCTGCCGTCCGCGATAACCTCGCGAGCCCGCTCGAGGCCGTCCTCGAGCGTGTCGACGTCCTGCCGGGCGTACATGCGGAGCGCGCCGTTTAACGCGATGGCGTCGGCGAAATCGTCCTCGCGCTCGCCGGCCAGCACCTCCTCGGTGATCGCCGCCGATTCGGCGGCGACGTTCTCGACCTCGAGATCCTCGTTTTCCATCTCCATCCCGTACTCGGCGGTCTCGATCTCGTAGTCCTCGAGGTCTTCGCCCTCGTTCCACTCGGCAACCTTCGTGTAGCCGGGCCGGATGTCGTCGTAGCCTTCCATTCCCTGGAAGAAGATCGCTCGCGAGTACTCGAGTTCGTCGCTCTCCCGGATGAGATCGGTCAGCTTCTTCGCGAACGCGAGGTGGTAGAACGAGCCTAGGTGGACGTCGGCGTTCGCGGGGTTGGCAACGGTCTCGATCGTGTTGATGAACGTGCGCACGCCCATCTGATCCCGGCGGTCGAGCAGGTCGTGGACGGCGGGGTTGAACGCGGGCTGGTAGTAGAAGCCGAAGCCGGTCTCGTCGACCATGTCGGCGCTTTCCGCGGGCTCGAGCTCGGTCCGAACGCCGAGTTCCTCGAGGACGTGCTTGTACGCCGTTTCCTTCTGCGTCGGAACCCGATCCCCGGAGTGGACGACGATCGGCGTCCCCGCGGCGGCGGCGACGACGCCCGCGCCGACGCCGAGCAGGGCGGAGGTGTGCTTCCCGTCGTAGTTCGCGCCGCAGTCGACCGGGTTGGCGTTCGGCTCGGCCGTAATGACCGACTCCTCGCGCATGACGTCGGCGTAGGCCGCCAGCTCCTCGGGATTGTTTCGCTTCCAGCGATTCGCCAGCCAGAACGCGCCAAGCGTCGTCTCGTCCGGTTCGCCGGCGAAGATACGCTGTAGGGCTTCGCGCGCCTGCTCGCGGGTCATGTCCTCCGCGGACTTGGGACCGGAGCCGACCACCTCGGTCAGCAGCCGCTTGAGCGGCCACTCGCCGAACTCCTGCGTCGTCTGAGTCATATGCAGCGGTTCGGACGCGCGTTGCAAAAGGGTCCCGTTTCCGGCGACGTATCGGGCGTTCGACACGCCTACCGGATGAAGCTGTGGAGAGGAGTACAGCCCGACAGTAACCGGTCAGTTCCGCGCCCAGTCCATCCCCTCTTCGAACGTGTTCGCCGTGTTCGTCTCGACTCCCTCGATGTCGCCGACCTGGCTCTCGAGCGCCATACTCTTGATCCCGTCGGAGACCATCACCCACTTGGTGATGTCGTACTCGAGGCCGGCCGCCGCCGCTTCCTGCGCCTTCTCGAAGACGTCGGCGTTCAGCGCGGCGTCCATCTTCAGCCACGAGAGGTGGGCGTGGACGTTCGACCGCGCGGCCAGGGTCTCGAATCGCTCGTTGACCTTCTCGTACTCGGATCGGTCGGAGGGCATCCCTTCGGGGAACTCCGCGATGAGAACGCCGTCCTCGACGTAGAGGCGCCACTCGGATTGCTGACTGTCTCGACCGCGGTCGGATTTCGACATGAATTGCTCGTTTCGGTGGTGCGCTCTTAACCGGTCTGGCCAACAGTGCATGTTGTCTCGGAAGAACCGCCCGTTGAGGCGTGTTGCACCCGTTCAGAGTCCAACGGCTCAATCTGAACTAGCCTATTGATATACCGGCTGGCGGCTGTCCGAGATTTGATCAATCGGTAGCTCCCGATCGACGAGGAAAGGGTTACTCGAGCGCCTCGGCGACCGCCTCGATCGGCGTCGGCGGCTTCTCGTCGGCCGTCGGGCGGTGCTCGAGTTGGGTGCGACACGAGGCGCCGGGGGCGACGACTCGGTCGCCGTTGCTCTCCGTAACCTGCTCGTAGAGAATGTCGGCAATCGCGTCGCTCATCGAGGCGTGTTCGGCTTCGTAGCCGAACGAGCCGGCCATCCCGCAGCACCCGGAGTCGAGCGGGTCGACGGCGTATCCCGCGCGTCGGAGGACGCCGACCGCGTGGTGGTCCTTAGCCGTCGACTTCTGGTGGCAGTGGCCGTGGTAGGTCAGCGCCTCCGCGGGCGCGTCAAACGCGATTTCCTCGTCCAGTCGGAAGGTATCGAGGTACTCGCAGACGCCGTAGGTCCCGCTCGCGAGGGTTTCGGCCGCCTCGTCGTCGAGCAGGTCGAGGTAGTCCGACTGGAACATGACCGCGTCAGAGGGTTCGATAACGACGACGTCCCAGCCGTCCGCGACCCGCGGCGCGAGCGCCTCGACGTTCTCGACTGCCGTCTCGCGGGCCTGCTCGAGGAAGCCCTTCGAGAACGCCGGGCGGCCGGTATCGCACAGGTCCGGATCGTCGGGCAGCGCGACGTGCACGCCCGCGGCCTCGAGCACCCGAACTGCGGCCTTGCCGGCCTCGGGATAGCTGTAGTTGGTGTAGGTGTCGGGGTAGAGGATCGCCTTGCGGTCCGCTTCGACTTCCGGAATCCGACACCCACCTCGATGTTCAAACCAGTCGCGGAACGTCGTCTGCGCGAAAGTCGGGAGTGGCCGATCCGAATCGATCCCGACCGTCGCCTCGAGGAGTTTGCGCGCGCCCGGTACCTTCGACGCGAGGTTCGAGAGCGGTGCGAACCGACTCCCCAGTTTCGAGAGCGTCGCGACGTTGGCGAAGAGTCGATCCCGGAGCGTCGCGCCGTTGCGCCGGTGGTACTCGTGGGTCACTTCGGCCTTGAGCTTCGCCATGTCGACCTCGCTCGGGCAGTCGATCGAACAGCCCTTGCAACCGATACACAGCCCCATCACCTCTTCGACGAACTCGTCGCTGAACGCTTCCTCGGGCTCTAAGTTGCCGCTCATCGCCTGCCGGAGCGCGTTCACCCGGCCGCGAGTGGCCGTGATCTCCTCCCGGCTCGCCCGATACGTGGGGCACATCACGCCGCCGGTCGTGGACTGCTGGCCGCGACAGCCGCCGCAGCCGTGACAGAGCTCGACCATGCCCTGCATGCCGTTGTCGTTGTCCCACTCGAGCGCGGGTTCGAAACCGGCCTCGAACTCGTAATCGGAATCGAACCGGAGGTGCTCGCGCAGGTCGGTCGGGTGCTCCTCGCGGAAGACGACCTGACCCGGGTTCAGGATCCAGTCGGGGTCGAACGCGGTTTTGAGGTCCTGGAAGGTTTCCCACAGCTGTTCGCCGTAGAGCTTGCGGTTCCACTGGGTTCGGGCCCGGCCGTCGCCGTGCTCGCCCGAGACGCTCCCCCCCAACTCGACCACGAGGTCGGTCACGTCGTCCGCGATGCCGTACAGCTGCTCGAGGCCCACGTCGGTCTTCGTGTTCACGAGCGGCCGGACGTGGAGCACGCCGGGGCCGGCGTGGGCGTAGAAGCTGGCGTAGGTGTCGTGGTCCTCGAGGATTTCCTCGAACCCCTCGACGAACTCCGGCAGCTTCGCGGGCGGGATCGCCGTGTCCTCGATGAAGGAGATGTGCTTCTCGTCGGTCGTCCGCGAGAGCAAGATTGGAAGGCCCGACTTGCGGAGCTTCCAGAGCTTCGCACGCTCGGCCTCGTCGTAGGCCTCGAGCGCGTCGATCGCGAGCGTTTCGGCGTCGGTGCGTGGCGCGTCGTCCGCGGGTTCACCTTCGGCGGTCGCGTCAGGACAGCGATCAGCCAGCAGCCCCGCCACCTGCTCGCGGCCGTGGTCAGTATCCTCCGCGTAGAACTCCACGAGCAGGACGGCGTTGGTTCCGTCGGGCAGAATTTCGGTGACGGGGCCGAACTCTGCGGTCCCGCGCGCGAGGTCGATCAGCACGTCGTCGAGGACCTCAACCGCCGCGGGATCGTGCTCGAGGATCGCCGTGACGTCTTCCATCGCCTCGTGGAGGTCGCGGTAACAGAGCAGGGAGACGGCCTTCGTCTCGGGCACCGGCTCGAGGGAGACGGTGACCTCGGTGACGATCGCCAGCGTGCCCTCGCTGCCGGCCAGCAGGCGCGCAAGATTAACAGTGCCCGGTTCGCCGGTATCTTCGCCGCCCGGCAGTTCTTCACCGCGGGCTTCGGCAACCAGCCGATCGAGGTTGTATCCCGACACGTTGCGCTTCAGATCGGGATACGTTTCCTCGATCAGGTCGGATTCCTCCTCGAGGATCCGGTTCACTTCGGCGTAGATCCGCCCCTCGAGGTCACCGTCGGGATCGGCGCGGGCGTCGATTTCCTCGAGCGTGACCTCGCCGAACTCGGTGACGGTGCCGTCGGCGAGGACGACCTCCGCGGACTCGATGTAGGCGTCCGTCTTTCCGTACTTCAGGGAGTGCGACCCCGTCGAGTTGTTCCCGATGGCGCCGCCGATGGCGCTCTTGTCGCCCCACGCGGGGTCGGGCGCGAACTTGACGTCGTGGGGCGAAAGCGCCTCGTTGAGCGTCCCGAGGATCGTCCCGGGCTGGACGGTCGCCGTCCGGTCCTCGGGATCGATCTCGAGGATCTCGTTCATGTGCCGGGTGAAATCGAGCACGACGGCGCGGTTGACCGTCTGGCCCGCCAGGCTCGTTCCCCCGCCCCGCGGAAGCACCGGGATTCGTCGCTCGGCGCAGTACTCGAGAATGCCGGCGACGTCGGCCGTCGACTCGGGGAAGGCGACGGCGATCGGCGTCACCTCGTAGGCGCTCGCGTCGGTCGCGTACAGCTGGCGCGAGTAGGAGTCGGCCCGTACCTCGCAGTCGACGAGCCGTTCCAGGTCGTCGACCAGCGCCGGACGATCGACGTCGTCGCTCCGGTAATCGTAGTTCGCTCGCCGATCGGCGGCCGGATCGGCGCTCGGCTCCAGCGACATACCCGCCTCTTGGGTGCGGAGCGTAAAAGCATCGACCCTCTCGGACTCGAGCAAGGGGCAAGGGCAGGGGTGGCGGCGACCGACGGGGGGAATCGATCGCCGGGTGAATGCCGGGAGGCAACGCCTGCACGAGGATGCCCCGACGAATACCATGTGTGACTCCGGACTCGGGGTGCCGTCCGCTGGTGCGGACGGTGATGGCTGTTAGCACGCCTCCGGACACAAGCGGCATGCCTAACAGGTTGGGTTGTACGGGAACTCGGTGCGGGTCAGGCACCCGGCGCCGGGAGAAGGTCCGGCTGACCACAATTCCTATGGCGCCAGTTGGAGACGACGACGTATGCTCGATTTCGTCGACCTCGAGGCCGACCTCGACGAGGAGGAGCGGCTGATCCGGGACACCGCCCGAGAGTTCGTCGCGGAACAGGTCAAGCCGGACATCGGCGACCACTTCGAGGAGGGGACCTTCCCGACCGACCTCATTCCCGAAATGGGCGAACTCGGCTTCTACGCGCCCAACCTCGAGGGATACGGCTCGCCGAACGTTTCCGAGACGGCCTACGGCCTCCTGATGCAGGAACTCGAGGCGGGCGACTCGGGGCTGCGCTCGATGGCCTCGGTACAGGGTGCGCTCGTCATGTACCCGATCCGCGCCTACGGCAGCGAGGCCCAGAAGGAGGAGTGGCTCCCCGTCCTCGGCGAGGGCGAGGCGGTCGGCTGCTTCGGCTTGACCGAACCCGAACACGGCTCGAATCCGGCCGGGATGGAAACCTACGCGGAGCGCGACGGCTCGGGCTACGTCCTCAACGGCTCGAAAACCTGGATCACGAACGCGCCGATCGCCGACCTCGCCGTCGTCTGGGCGCGGGACCGCTCGAGCGAGGGCGAGGGCGACGACCCGGTTCGGGGCTTCCTCGTCGAGACCGACCGCGACGGCGTTACCACGAACGAAATCGACGGGAAGCTCTCGATGCGGGCGTCGATCACGGGCGAGATCGGACTGCACGACGTCCACGTCCCCGAGGAGAACGTCCTACCGGGGGTTTCGGGGATGAAGGGGCCGCTGTCCTGTCTCACGCAGGCCCGGTACGGCATCGCCTGGGGCGCCGTCGGCGCCGCCCGCGATTGCTTCGAACAAGCCCGCGAGTACGCCCTCGAACGCGAGCAGTTCGGCGGTCCGATCGGTCGGTTCCAGCTGCAACAGGAAAAGCTCGCGGAGATGGCGACCCAGATCACGCTCGCGCAGTTGCTGGCCTACCGGCTCGCCGACCTCAAAGAACGGGGCGACCTGCGGCCCCAGCACGTCTCGATGGCCAAGCGCAACAACGTCCGGACGGCTCGCGAGCAGTCGAAAGTCGCCCGCGAGATGCTGGGCGGCAACGGCATCACGACCGACTACTCACCGATGCGCCACATGGCGAACATGGAGACGGTCTACACGTACGAAGGAACCCACGACATCCACACGCTGATCCTCGGGGAGGAGCTGACCGGTTTACAGGCGTACCGGTAACGCCGCTACCGATCGATCAACGCCGACGCCCATCGTTCGACGCCGCAGCAGCCGTTTCGGACTACGCCCGATCGTACGTCTCCTCGGTCTCGGTCGCGGACGGCGTCTCGTCGTCCGACCGCCGATCGAGGCGCCCCGTCTCCCCGTCGGTCGAACGGTCGGTACCCCCATCCCCGTCGTCGAAGATCCCCGCGAGCGCGTCGTCGACTGCGACTAGCCGATCGAGTCGGCGCTCGAATTCCGCGTCGTCGATCTCGCCTGCAGCGTAGCGGCGTTTCAGTTCCTCGATCGCGTCCTCGTCACGTCCTTGCTTCGCCCTCTCCGGTTCCCGCTCGGTAAACGCCCATTCGGCGATCTCCTCCCCCAGAAGAGGAACACCGGCGCCAACAGAAACCAGCCGACGATCGTGATCGCGGCCGCGAGCGCCTCGAGTCCCGCGGCGCCGACGAGACTCACGAGCGCGAACGTGACGACCCCGATCAGGAGCCACAGGTCGTCGTCGACGAATTCCTGACGGCTCTTTGCCATATCGTCCTAACGGCTCGCGACGAGTATAATTGTTCGTCCCAGTCTCCGCATTCGACACGTCCCAGAACCGTCCGGACGCGGGGTCGGGTTGCAACGAGGTTTCGGAACAGCGTCCCGGTCCCGGGCCAATCGCCGCGCGGTCTCAGATGCTCCGAATCCGCTCGTGTCGGTCGTCGATCGCCTGCGCGTCCTCGGGCAGCAGGGCCACGACGAGGAAGTCAGTGTGCTCCTCGAAGTACTCGACCAAGGCGGCGATCCGGTCCGAGTCGATCGCCTCGAGGGAGTCCAGCAGCATGAACGGGACTTCTTCGTAAACTTCGTGGACGAGATAGCCCGCGAGCGCGAAGATCAGCCCCGTCACTTCGCGTTCGCTCTCGCTCAGGTGGTTGATCGTGTCCTCGTAGGTGCTGCCCTCCTCGGTGCTGCGGACGATGTGGAGGTCGAAGGCCGTCTGTTCGACCTTGCGACGGCCCTCGCGGACCGTCTGGCCGACGCGTTCGATCCAGATCCGATCGATGTTCTCGTACTCGAGGATCTCGAGGACGGTGTCCATGTGCTCGTTGAAGGACTCGACGGCCTCGCGCTCGATCCGATCGATGCGCGTGCGCAGGTCTTCGAGTTCGTCGCGGATTTCTTCGCGCCGCTGCTCGAGCTCCTCCTGGTCCTCAAGGGCCGATTCGATCTCCTCGATCTCTTCGGTCGTCGTCTCGAGTTCGCGCTCGAGTCGACCCAGCGAGAACTCGAGTTCGTTGGCGCGGCGGTTGAGTTCCAGCAGGCTCTCCTCGTCGCCGTCCTCGTCGTCGTCCGGTTCGGCCTCGGCTTCGAGCTCCGCCGCCTCGTCCTCGAGGTCGTCGATTTCGCTTTCTAAGTTCTCCTGCTGCTCGGTCAGTTCTTCGAGACGATCTTCGCGGCGCTCGATCTCGTTTCGGACGTCGGTCAGCCGTTCCCGGAGGCGTTCGCGTTTGCGTTCCGTCTGTTCGATTTCCCGGCGCTCGGCACGCAGCGATTCGATCCGTTCTTCGATCTCGTCGCGCTCGCTCAGTTTCTCCTCCTGGAGCGAGCGGAGGCGCTCGATCGTCTCCTCGATTTCGCTGCGCTGGACCTCGCTGCCGCAGGTCCAACAGCGGACGGTCTCGTCGTCCTCGAGCAGCGCGTCGGTGACGGTGCCGTCGCCGCTCGCATCGTCGTCGCCCGCGGCGAGTAGCTCCCGAATCTCGGGGTGGGAGCCCTCGAGCATCTCCTCGTTGAACTGGACGATGCTCTGCAGCTGGCTCACGACGCCGTCGATCGACTGCGACTGGCGCTGGAGCCGGTCGATCTCCTCGTCGATGGACTCCTGATCCGTCGCGTCGGCCTCGGGCAACTCGTCGCGCTCGGCTTCGATGTCTTCGCGCTCCTCGCGCAGCGCCGCGAGACTCTCCCGTTCGGTCTCGAGATCGAACCGGACGTCCTCGAGTTCGGATCGGCGCTCGCGCAGCTCCTCGAGTTTTTCCTCGAGTTCGTCGGACTCGGCCTGCTGGTCGTCGGACTCGTCTTCGGCCGCCTCGATCGCTTCCTTGACTTCCTCGAGTTCGGCCCGCTTCTCCTCGATCTGGGTCTCGATGTCCGTGCGCTGGCGCTCGAGTTCGGGCAGGTCGCTCTTGAGCGACTCGAGGCGGTCGAGTTCGTCGGAGATCTCGTCCTTTTCGGCCGTCAGCCGGGTGATCTCGGCTTCGATCTCGTCGGTGTCGATCGGCCGGAGGATGATCTCACGGAGGTCGTCCTGCGTCGTCACCGCGCGCCGCGCCGGGTTCGACTCGAGCAGGAAGGCGAAGAGTTCGGCGAGTTCCGGATCGTCGAGGTACGGATCGCCCTCCGTGACGACGGTGTTGCCGGCCCGTCGAAGCTGTCGCGTGTACGTTTCGCCGTCGAGTTCGAGTTCGACTTCGCCCTCTTCGGCGTCGGCCTTGAGTGACGCAGATTCCCCGCCGAGAGCGGCCATAAACGCCTGGAGAAGCGATGTACGGTTGGTTGCGTTCTGCCCGGCCAGAACCGTAACCCCCGACTCGAGTTCGACCGTCGTTTCGTTGATACCGCCGATATTTCGGGCCCAGAGTTGGGCCTCGCGTGGTACGGACTCCTGAGTGGCCATTGTTAGTTACTTTCCTATCCGAGTGATAAACCTTTGGTGGAAGGCGAAGCCGACGCCTCCCTGCGATACTCTCACGACCGAATTCACCCGAACCGGGCCTATGCTTATCCCCGGAATAGGAAAGGTCGCTAGCGGCCGTCAGAAACTGATCAACGGCCAGAAACGACTCGGTCGGTCGATCGGATCGCCGGGCTTCGGCGGTCGGCTGCCGCTCGAACCGGTACCGGCCCGTGCGACTATTTATATAGGAACGCGCGGCCAGACGGCGCATGGCGGCTCGCCACCGACAGTCGCGGCGAACGGTGATACGAACGATCGGCCCGCTCGCCATCGCGGCGCTCGGCCTCGCCGGGTCCGCGAGCGCTCGAGTCGACTCGAGCGACGACGGAGATGTCTGTGATGGCGACGACGGTACCAATGGCAGCGATAGTTCGGGCGGTGGTGATGGCGACGACGTTCCCGACGGCGCAACCCGATACGTCGCCGTCGTCGATCGAATCGTCGACGGCGAGCACGTCGTCCTCCTGCTCGAGAAGGACGACGAACCGGTCGATCAACTCGTGGTTTCCGTCGACGAGTTCGACGCGATCGCGGAGGGAGACCTCCTGCTCGTCGACGTGGAGGACGGCGAGTTGCTCGACTACGAGCACATCGACGAACGGCCGCCGGGCGGCGTGTGAGCAGGGAGTGACCGGCGGCGACTACTCCTCGCGCACCAGCGCGACGCTCGCCAGTTGGTCGCCGGCGACGACGGTCGCCTCGCGCGTGAGCGCGTAGAGAATCCCGTCGCGGTCGGCGACAGCGTCCTGCAGCGGTTCGTACGTCGTCGGGTGGTACACCGTTCCGAGGGGCGTCCCGGCCGTCACCCGGTCGCCGACCTCGAGCGACGGCTGCGGTCGGAACAGCCCGGAGTCTGCGGCGTTGACCTGCCCGAGGTGGTTGCGCGCGAGCGTCTGCTCGCGCTCGCGGTCGGGGACGTCGCCGGGCAACAGATCGAGGTACCGGAGCACGTCGAGCAGCCCCTCGACGCCGTTTTCGACGACGTCGTCGAGAATCTGCTTGTTGTGGGCGAGTTCGGGCGTGATCGAAGGGATTCCCTCGTTCGAGGCGGCGACCCGGAGCTTCCCCTTGAAGTTCCGGCGGTGCCACTCGTCGTCGGCGTCTTCGTCCGCCTGTTCGCCGAGCAGGAGGTCGGAGCCGAACGCCTCGGCGAGCCGCCGGGAGCGCTCGTCGCCCTCGCGGAAGACGACGTGGGGGTACATGTCCGGACTGCCGGTGTGGAGGTCGACGATGGCGTCGGCCCGCCCGGCGTACTCCCAGAGGCGGGCGGCCATGCGCTGGTGGAGGGTGCCGTCGGCGTCGCCGGGCCAGACGCGGTTCATGTTGGGGTTGACGCTGTCGAGAATTTCGGGGGTCGTGTAGGAGACGCGGTCGAAGGTGAGCGGGTTTGCGACGGGGACGGCGACGACGGTCCCCGAGAGCGACTCGAGCGGGATGCGGTCGTGAAAGCGCCGGAGGACCTCGGTGCCGTTTATCTCGCGGCCGTGCTGGGCGGCCTGCACGTAGAGGGTCGGTTCCGATTCGTTGGCCGATTCGTCGCCGCGGTAGGTGTGGACGGTCGTCGCGAGTTCGACGCCGGAGGGGAGTCGCGCGAGCGTCACCGTCTCGGACGTGTGCGTCCCGGTTCCCATACCGACCCTTTGCGATCCGGCGGTATGTACCTGCGGGGGCAGTGTGCCGGCCGCGGGAGCGGGTGCGGGATCGAGACGGCGGGAGCCGAGCCCGAACGAATCGCGAGACCACTACCGTTTTCACCCGCGCTGCCGTCCCGGCGGGTATGGGAGACCTTACTGCAACCCTGCACACGAGCAAGGGCGACATCGACGTCGAACTGTACGACGAGCGCGCGCCCCGGACCGTCGAGAACTTCGTCGGCCTCGCGACCGGCGAGCGCACCTGGACGGACCCCGAGACGGGCGAAGAAGTCGACGGCGAACCGCTGTACGACGACGTCCTCTTCCACCGGATCATCGAGGGCTTCATGATCCAGACCGGCGACCCGACCGGCACCGGACGGGGCGGCCCCGGCTACCAGTTCGACGACGAGTTCCACGACGAACTGCGCCACGACGACGCGGGTGTCCTCTCGATGGCCAACTCCGGTCCGAACACCAACGGCTCGCAGTTCTTCATCACGCTCGACGCCCAGCCCCACCTCGACGACCGCCACGCCGTCTTCGGCACGGTCACCGACGGGATGGACGTCGTCCGCGAGATCGGTAGCGTCTCGACCGACGCCAACGACCGGCCGCAGGAGGAGGTCCTCCTCGAGTCGGTCACCGTTCACGACGAGTAACGACGTCGAGGAACCGGCTCCAGACCTGGACCCGGATCGATACCGCTATTTTCTCGCTGCGCTCACGGAGCGTATTAGTCCAGCACCACACACCCGACGTGCCGTCCTCGCGGTCGCGGCCGCGTCGCTCGGACCGTCGCTGGCCGGCTGTGCGAGCGACGGATCGGACGCGCAGGGAAGCAAATCGGCCCCGGAAACGGAGCCGTCGAACGCAGCCGATCCGACGACCGACGACGAGCCGGTCGGGTCGGCGGGCGAACGTCCGACGGCGACTCTCCACACGAGCACGGGCGACATCGACGTCGAACTGTACGGCGAGCGCGCACCACGGACCGTCGCGAACTTTGTCGGTCTTGCGACCGGCGAGCAGCCGTGGACGGATCCGGAAACGGGGGAGGAACTCGAGGGAGAACCGCTGTACGACGACGTCCTCTTCCACCGGGTTATCGAGGGCTTCATGATCCAGACCGGCGACCCGACCGGCACCGGACGGGGCGGCCCCGGCTATCGATTCGACGACGAATTTCACGAGGAACTGCGCCACGACGACGCGGGCGTCCTCTCGATGGCTAACTCGGGCCCCGATACCAACGGCTCGCAGTTCTTCATCACGCTCGCACCCCAACCGCACCTCGACGGGCGACACACCGTCTTCGGGACGGTTATCAGCGGGCTAGATATCGTCCGCGAGATCGGCAGCGTCGAGACGGACGGCAACGATCGACCGGTGGAAGACGTGCGCCTCGAGTCGGTGACCGTCCACGACGAGTAGGAACGGAGCGGCCCTCTCGAAGGGGTGCAATCCGAGCGGGCGGAGTGCTGTCGACGGGACGGTTTGTTTCGCGCCGGGACGTCAGACAAAGACGTTTTACCGCCCGCACTGCTGTATATCGGTGAATGGGATCGTCGTCCACCGACGCGGACCACCGCGCGCAACTTCGTCGCCAGGAGGCCATCGCGGATCTGAGTCAGCAGGCGCTCGAGACGGGAGCGGCGGCTATCGATCAGTTGTTGGACGACGCGACGGCGGCCGTCGCGGCGGCCCTCGACCTCGAGTACTGTGCGATCGTCGAGCGCCGCGCCGACGGGACCGGCGCCGTCTCCAGAGCCGAAAGCGGCCTCGAGACGGGGCGCGTCGGCGCGACGGTGCCCGCGGACCGGTTGGCGCAGTTCGAACGCGTCCTTCGTGCCGACGAGCCGGTCGTCGACGAGTGGCCCGCTGACGAGGGCGCTCCGGCACCCCTGACCGATCACGGCGTCGTCGACAGCGCCGCCGTGCGGATCGGCCCGCGTGACGATCCGTGGGGAGTACTATGCGCGTACGCGACCGATCGCCGCGCGTTCACCGAGGACGATCTGGCGTTCCTCGAGCGGGTCGCGGCCGTCCTCGCGTCGGCGGTCGAAAACGCCGACGTGCGGCGCGATCTCGAGCGGACGGAGCGGCGCTTCGAGGCGATCTTCGAGGACCCGAACATCCTCGTGGGACTGCTCGAGCCCGACGGGACGGTGATCGACATCAACGGGACGGCGATGGAGTACGTCGCCGCCGACCTCGCGGACGTGACCGGCGAGCCCTTCTGGGAGACGCCGTGGTGGGGTGAGGGCGACGAGATCCGAGACGACGTCAGGGAGTGGACCGAGCGCGCGGCCGCGGGCGAGTACGTCACGTTCGAGGCGGATCTCACCCAACCGACCGGGGAACGGTACACGATCGAGGGTGCGTTCCGCCCGGTTACGGACGACGACGGCGACGTGACGTCGATCGTCGTCTCCGACCGCGACGTTACCGCGCGCGAGGAGCGCGAGCGGCGGCTGTCGACGCTGATGGACAACGTCCCCGGAATGGTCTACCGCTGCGAGAACGAGCGGGGATGGCCGATGGAGTTCGTCAGCGACGCCTGTGCGGACTTGGCCGGCTACGATCCGGACGCGCTCGAGCGCGGAGAGGTTAGCTGGGGCGAGGACGTGATGGTGCAGGCAGACCGTGAGAAGCTGTGGGAGACGGTCCAGCGCGAGACCGCCGCGGATGGGGCCGACCGCACGTTCTCCGAGACCTACCGTATCGACACCGCCGACGGCGAACGGCGGTGGGTCAGGGACTACGGGCGGGGCCTGTTCGACGAGGATGGCGAGCTCGTGGCCATCGAAGGGATCATCGCCGACATCACGGAGCGCAAGCAACTGGAAGCCGATCTCGCGGAGAGCGAGCAGCGCTACCGGGCGCTGATCGATCACTTCCCGAACGGCGTCGTGGCGCTCGTCGACGAGGACCTCACCTACCGAACCGTCGGCGGAGACTCGCAGTATACCGCCGACGCTCCGGCCGAGGAAATCGAAGGACGATCCGTCTCGGAGGTCGTTTCCGCGGAACTGGCCGCGGAGCTCGTCCCCCGTTACGAGGCCGCGCTCGAGGGCGAATCGAGCGGCTTCGAGGCGACCATCAACGGCCGCACCTTCGACTTCCGAATCGTTCCGATTCGCGACGACGACGGCGAGGTGTTCGCCGCGCTCGGCATGTCCCAGAACATCACCGAGCGCTACGAGTACGAACGGGAACTCGAGGACGCCAAATCCCGACTCGAGGCGGCGACCGAGGCCGGCGCCGTCGGGACCTGGGAGTGGCACTTGCAGGACGACGAGATGGTCGCGGGCGCCACGTTCGCCGAGACGTTCGACGTCGATCCGGAGGCGGCCCGCGAGGGGGTCTCGAGCGAGCGGTTCCTCGCGGCGATCCACGAAGACGACCGCGACCGCGTCGAGGCGAAGATAGCGGCGGCCCTCGAGGCCGGCGGCGAGTACGAGGCCGAGTACCGGGTTCGCAACGCCGACGGCGAACTCCGCTGGGTCGTCTCGCGCGGTCGCGTCGAGTGCGACGCGGACGGGGAGCCCCAGAAATTCACCGGCGCAGTCACCGATATTACGGAGCGAAAGCGCGCGCAACTGCAACTCGAGCGCAACAACGAACAACTCGAGACGCTGTTCGACGTCTTGCCGGTCGGCGTCATCGTTGCGGGTGCCGACGGCGAAATTCGCCAGACCAACGACACCGCCAGGGACATCTGGGACGGCGCCGTCTTAGACGCCGGCTCCGTCGCGGAGTACGAGAAATACCCGATCTGGTGGGCCGATTCTGGCGAGCCGGTCGCGCCCGAGGAACTGACCCTCGCGCGCGTCCTCGACGGCGAGGAGGTGACCGAGCCCGACGTCTTCGAGATCGAAACCGGCGACGGCGAGCGGCGGATCGTCCGGGCGGAGGGGATGCCGATCCGGAACGAGCGCGGCGAGGTGGTCCGCGGCGTCGCCACGATCACCGACATCACCGAGCGCAAGGAACGCGAGCGGAAACTGCGCGAGCGCGAGCGCCGCCTCGAGCGGTACAAGGCGTACACCGACGCGATCCTGAACGCGATCGACGACGTGTTCTACGTCGTCAGCGAGGACGGCGACCTCCAGCGGTGGAACCGGAGCCTCGCGGCGGTAACGGGCTACACGAACGAGGAAGTCGAGGCGATGAGTCCGACCGACTTCTTCGCGGACGATCAGGCGGCCGCCGCCGCGGCCGCGATCCGGACGGGGCTCGAGACTGGCTCGGTGAACGCCGAACTGGAAGTCAGCACGAAAGACGGCGAACGCATCCCCTTCGAGTTCAACGCCTCGCGGCTCGAAGATCCGTGGGGCAACACCGTGCTCGCGGGGATGGGCCGCGACATCACGGATCGGGTCGAGCGCGAGCGCCACCTCGAGCGCTACGAGACGATCGTCGAGGTGGTCGACGACGGCGTCTACGTGGTCGACGAGGACGGCTACTTCACGATGGTCAACGAGACCTACGCGGAGATGCTCGGCTACGAGCCCGACGATCTCGTCGGCGAACACGTCTCGCTGCTGGTCGACGACGAGATCCTCGAGCGGGTCGCCGAACTGGAGGCGACCGCGACGAGCGGCGACGAGTGGCCGACGATGGAAGCCGACCTTCGAACCGCCGACGGCGGCACCGTTCCCGTCGAGGCGAACTTCGCGATGCTGCCGGAGAACGACAGCGCCTGGCACCGGGTCGGCGTCGCCCGCGACATCAGCGACCGGAAGGAGCGGGAACGCCAGCTCGAGGAGTCCGAGCGGCGCTACCGGACGCTCGTCGAGAACTTCCCCGACGGCGCGGTCGGGCTGTTCGACGAAAACCTCGAGTACACGGTCGCGGGCGGCCAACTGCTCGACGAAGTCGGCGTTCCGCCGGCCGACCGCGTCGGCAGCAGCATCTACGAACTCTATCCCGAGGAGCTCGTCGAGGAGGTCGAGCCGTACTTCCACGCCGCGCTCGAGGGCGAGCCGAACTCGTTCGAGGTCGAGTTCTACGGGCGCCACCTGCACGGCTACACCCTCCCCGTCAGGAACGCGGCCGGCGACATCTACGCGGGAATGATCGTCGTTCAGGACGTCACCGAACGCCGCGAGTACGAGCGACGCCTCGAGCAGTCCAACGAACGCCTGGAGCGGTTCGCCTACGCGGCGAGCCACGACTTGCAGGAGCCCCTGCGGATGGTCACGAGCTACCTCACCCTGCTCGAGAACCGGTACGCCGACGCCTTCGACGAGGACGGCCGGGAGTTCCTCGAGTTCGCGGTCGACGGCGCCGAGCGCATGCGCGACATGATCGACGGCCTGCTGGAGTACTCGCGGGTGGAGACCCGCGGCGATCCGTTCGAGCCGACGGACCTGAACGCGGTCGTCGACGAGGTGCTCGCCGATCTGCAGTTCCGCATCGAGGAGAGCGGCGCCGAGATCGCGGTCGAGGACCTGCCGGAACTCGCAGTCGACGACAGCCAGTTGCGGCAGGTGTTCCAGAACCTGCTGTCGAACGCGATCACCTACAGCGGCGACGAGCCGCCCCGCGTTCGGATCGGCGCCGATCGGCGGGGCGACGAATGGGTGATCGCCGTCGAAGACCGGGGGATCGGCATCGATCCCGACGATCAGGAACGGGTGTTCACAATCTTCGACCGGCTCCACAGCCGCGCCGACTACGAGGGCACCGGGATCGGCCTCGCGCTCTGCGAGCGGATCGTCGAGCGCCACGGCGGCGAGATCTGGGTCGACTCGGAACCCGGCGAGGGTTCGACGTTCTCGTTCACGCTCCCCGCGTCGCGCGATTAGACCCGTAACTGAGAGCGAGCGCGCGACAACCGGTAACGCCTCCGGCTACCCCATCCGTTTACTCGAGTCGGCCCGTACTGGGCGTATGGGCTGGACGGCCGACGACATCCCCGATCAGAGCGGACGCACCTTCGTCATCACCGGCGCGAACAGCGGCATCGGCCTCGAGGCGACCCGCGAACTCGCGCGCAACGGCGGCGCCGTCGTCATGGCGTGTCGGAGCGTCGAGCGCGGCGAGGACGCGGCGGACGACGTCCGCGAGGACGTCCCCGACGCCGATCTGCACGTCGAGGAACTGGATCTGGCTGACCTCGAGTCGGTGCGCGCGTTCGCGGATCGGCTGCAGGACGACGCGACGATCGACGCGCTGATCAACAACGCCGGCGTGATGGCGATTCCGCGCAGCGAAACCGCCGACGGATTCGAGACGCAGTTCGGCGTCAACCACCTCGGCCACTTCGCGCTCACGGGACTGTTGCTCGACCGGCTCGCCACCGACCCCGGCGAGGCCGGCGACGACGACGGCGACGCGCGCGTCGTGACCGTCTCGAGCGGCGTCCACGAGCGCGGCGAGATCGACTTCGAGGACCTCCAGAGCGAGCGGACCTACGACGAGTGGGACGCCTACGCGCAGTCGAAGCTGGCGAACGTGCTGTTCGCGTACGAACTCGAGCGGCGCTTTCTCACGGGCGACGTCGCCGCCAAGAGCACGGCGGTGCACCCGGGCTACGCGAACACGCAGTTGCAGACCCGCGGCCCCGAGCAGAGCGGCGACCGGCTTCGGATGGCCGCCATGCGGATCATGAACACGCTATTCGCTCAGCCGGCCGAGATGGGTGCCCTTCCGACGCTGTACGCCGCGACCGAACCGGAGGCCGAGGGCGGCGCATACTACGGCCCCGGCGGCTTCATGAACATGCGCGGCACCCCGAAGCGACAGGCCTCCTCCGACCGCTCCTACAACGAGGAGACGGCCCGGCGGCTGTGGGCCGTCTCCGAGGAGTTAACCGGCGTCACCTACGACCTGCCCCGCCCGAAGGGGAGCGACGAACTCGAGGAAGCGGTCGCGACGTCGTAGCGCGGTCGGCGGGTTCCGATACCGGAACCGGACCGACGCCACGTTCGCCCCGACCGTAACGCGAAAGGGCGTTCGCCCGAATTTACGGCTAATGAGCGACGACGACAGCGAAAGCGGTATCCAGCGCGCCAGCGACGTCGGCCCGTCGGACGCGCCGCCGGTCGAGAAAAAGCCGTACAAGATCGTCTTCGAGGCCAACAAGTGCTTCGGCGCGGGCAAGTGCGCCGAGGTCAGCGACAACTGGGAGATGTCCATCGCCTCCGGGATCGCCCAGCCGAACGAGTACTTCATCGACGACGAGGACCTCGAGCACAACGTCCGCGCGGCGGCGGTCTGCCCGGCGAAGAAGGACGACGGCTGTATCCACGTCGTCGACCGGCGAACCGACGAGGAAATCGCGCCGGATCCGCACGGCGACGGCACGCTGAGCGTCGACTGGTAGCGACGGCCTCGAATCCCGAACGACGAGCCGCTCGAGACACACCGAAACGCACATCCCGAACCGGCGTCAACGGGCGATTGCATTCTGTGCGAGGGTAGCCAAGCAGGCCAACGGCGGTGGGCTTAAGACCCGCTCCCGTAGGGGTCCTTGGGTTCAAATCCCAACCCTCGCATTGCTGCTGCGAGCAATCCGCGAGCAGCAGCGATCGGACGCGGAATTTGAATCAGACCGAGGTTCTGCGAGCACCGCGAGCAGGTTCTCGGGCGTGGTTCAAATCCCACCCTCGCACTCGTCACGAACACACCGCAAGCGTCGAGTGCGCCGCCGAATTGGATTGGATCGTCGAGTGCTGACGACTCCCGTCGGCTATCGATAGAGCCCGGCTCGCAACAACGCGCCCCGGAACAGCACCAGCACCGGGATAATCTCGAGGCGGCCGACCCACATGTTCAGCAGGAAGACGAGCTTCGCGGCCGTGGGCATCTCCGGGCCCGTGATCCCGGCGGAGAGGCCGACCGTACTCTGGGCGCTCATCACCTCGAACAGTACGTACTCGGCGCGGACGTCGGTCGGCAGCGTCGCCAGCAGGACGGCGACGCCGACCGCGAGAAAGAGCAGCCAGAGGACGAACACGATCGCCGCCTCCTCGAGTTCCTTGCTGGCCTGCGTCTCGCTGAGCGATCGGTCGCCGATGCGGAGCCGGCGGACCGCGGAGGAGGGTTCGAAGACGCCGGCGATCCGCCAGCGGGCTCCCCTGACCAGCGTGATCGCACGGATGAGCTTGATGCCGCCGACGGTCGACCCGGCCGCGGCGCCGGTGAGCATGCCGGCGCAGACGATCAGCGTGGCGTCCGCGGTCCAGATCTGTTCGGCGCCGTTGCCGATCGCCGTCGTGCCGAACCCGGCGTTGGAGGTTCCGGAGACGAACTGGAACAGCCCGTGCCGGAACGACTCCTCGAGCGTGTCGTAGGTGCCCCGGAGGTATAGCGTGCCCGTCAGGGCCAGCGAGCCGACGGTGAACCAGATGAACACCCAGCGGGTCTGCAGATCTTTGTAGAAGTTCTCGAGTTCGCCCTTGAACAGGAGGTAATGGACGGGAAACGCAATGCTGCCGGCGACCATGATCGGGATGACGGCGTACTCGATCGCGGCGCTGTCGTAGTGGCCGATCGAGTCGGCGTGAATCGAGAACCCGCCGGTGGCGATGCCGGTCATCGCGTGGTTGATCGCGCCCCACAGCGGCATGCCGGCGACGAAGAGCAGCGCGATCCCGCCGACGGTAAGGATTACGTAAATCTTCCAGATCTCACGGACCGTCGAGACGATGCTGGGGTGGATCTTCGTCGACCGAGCCTCGCTCTCGTACAGCGTCAGCGAGCCGCTGCCGGGACGTGCCAAAATGGCAACCGTGAGGACGATGACGCCGACGCCGCCGATCCACTCGGTGAACGAGCGCCACCACAGGAGCGTCGCCGGCAGTTGTTCCTCGGTGCGGGCCATCGTCAGCCCGGTCGAGGTGAAGCCGCTGAGGCTCTCGAAGATTCCGTTCAGCGGATCGCGGAAGGCGGCGGTCGTCTCGTTGAGCGCTGGGGCGTTCGCCCACGCGGGGAACGGATCGATCGCGATCGTCCACGCGATCAGCAGGAATGGGAGCCCGCCGAGCACGCCGACCGCCGCCCACGCGGCCGCCGCGATGAGCATCCCGTGGAGTTTGTTCGGTTCGGGCGCGTCGGAAAACTGGCGTGCGAGTCCGGCACCGGCGCCGAACACGACGAGCCCCGCGACGACGAGCGGCGGAATCGCGTAGAACTCGTCGTAGAGAATCGCGATTCCAGTCGAAACGAACATCATCAGCGAGACGATCTGCAGGATGCGGCCGACGTCCCGGCAGACCGTCCGAAACTCGACTCTCATTACTGTGAACTCGTAAACGCCGCGACCGCGTCCGACAGCGTCGCGTCGTCCGTAAAGACCGTCACCGTATCGCCGGCGCGAATCGTCGTTCCGCCCTTCGGCGCTTGTACCTCACCGTCGCGCTCGAGGGCGACGACGAGACACCCCTCGGGAAGTCGGCCCTTCTCCTGGGCCGTCGACAGCACCTGCCCGTTCATCGGCGCGTCCTCGGTCACGGTCAGTTCGACCAGTTCCGTCCGATCGTCGAGCTCGACGAAGTCGCTGACGTTCGGGTAGCGCACGGAGTGATAGAGGTAGTCGGCGATCAGCCGCTGCGGGTTCTCGATCAGCGTGACGCCGATCTTTTCGAACACCGGCAGGTTATCGGGGTCGTGGACGACGCTCACCAGATTGGGCACGTCGTGTTCCTGCGCGAGCAACATCACCATGATGTTGACCGCGTCGACGTCCGTCGTCGAAATCACGGCATCCGCGCGGTCGATCTCGGCGTCCTGCAGCGTGCCGTGGTTCGTCGCGTCGGCGTTCAGGACGAGGCAGTCGTACTCCGCCGAGACCTCGTTGGCCCGCTCCTCGTCGCTCTCGATGACGACCACGTCGTTCCCGTCGTCGACCGCGAGATCGATCAGGTTCGAGCCGATGCTTCCCGCGCCGATGATTACGATATACATGTGAATCTCACCAGGGCCACCGGACGCGGCCCGCTTGCGCTCGTCAGGGCCACCGCAGCCGCGGTCCGTCGACCGCACGGAGGGCACGCCGACCCGGCGCCGCTACCGGTACCGTCGCCGATTCTTACACCAGAGTTACGGATTACCCAATATAAACCCATCTATATTACGCATTCGACAGTAGCGTCGGAATCGAAATGGTATTCGGACTACAGGTGCGAGCGGCGAGAAAGGAAATCCGCCGAGACGCGCCAACTCCCTCGAGAAATCGGGCGCTTGACGCTCGAGCGTCGCCGGACTACGCCGACGCCACGCGCTCGAGGTGCGCGGGCGGCACCGCGTCGGTCGTGTAGGTTTCCTCGCCGCGCTTGGTGATCCGGTGGCCATCCGCGAGCATCGCCGCGGCGTCGACGACTAACACGACCGGATCGGCGGCGTGGCGCTGTCCGACCTGTCGGGCAGCCTCGCGGCTCTCCGAGAGGTGGACCTGCTGGCGCGACATCGGCTTGAGCCCCTCCTCGCGGATCGGCTCGAGGTTCTCGGGCGCGGTGCCGTGGTAGAGTTCGTCAGGTACGGGCGCCGCTGTCGGTTCGAGGTCGACGTCGACGGAGTGGCCGTAGGCGGCGCGGACGCGATTCCGTTCGCCGTCGTTGCCGCTCGTTCGCTCGAATCGGCCCTTCGGATCCGTCGCGATCACCTCTGCGACGTGGCGCTCGTCGGCCCAGTCGTATTTGCGCTCAACCGCGGCCACGAGGTCCTCGTAGGCCGCCCAGCCGCGCTCGTCGAGGTCGATGCCGGCGTCCGACGGGAAGTGCCTGAGCGCGCCGCTCATGAACTTCGAGAGCCGGTGGCGGCGCTCGCTCGAGAGCAGTTCGGAGCCGCGCTCGCCGCAGGCGGGACAGTCGTCACCGCCGTCGGCCGAGAACGGTCCGTGCGTCGGACAGGTGCGAATCGGTGCCGTCACGGTAGGCGGAACTGGACGCTCGAGCGGAAAAGATCGCTTGATCGCTGTTCGACGTTCAGCGTTCGACGCCGCTCGAGCCCCGCGCTCCGTCACTCGCCGGTCCGAAACGACAGATCCAGCGACGGCGCCGAGTGGGTCAGCGATCCCATCGAGATGACGTCGACGCCCGTCGCGGCGTAGTCGGCGACCGTCTCGAGCGTAATGCCGCCGCTGGCCTCCGCGAGCACGCCCTCGTAGTCGGCGAGCGCGTCGACCGCCTCGCGGGTCTCCGCGGGCGTCATGTTGTCCAGCAGGACGATGTCGGCGCCCGCGTCGGCCGCTCGCGGTGCATCCGCGACGGTCTCGACCTCGACGTCGAGTTTCGTGGCGAACGAGGTTCGCTCCTGAAAGTGTGCGATCGCGTCTTCGAGGCCCATCTCGGCGACGTGGTTGTCCTTGACCATCACCATGTGCGAGAGGTCGAGCCGGTGGGTATCGCCGCCGCCGGCGACGACGGCCCGCTTCTCGAGGCCCCGCAGGCCGGGTGTCGTCTTTCGCGTCGCAGCGATGCGCACGTCGTCCGATTCCACCCGGGCTTCGTCGACGACGCGACGGGTTCGCGTCGCGATTCCCGAGGCGTGGCCCGCGAGGTTGACCGCGACGCGCTCGCCCCGGAGGACGTCCCGGGCCGCGCCCTCGACCTGGAGGAGTCCGTCGCCCTCCTCGAGGGTCGTCCCATCCTCGAGACGATCGACCACGTCGACGCCGAGGTACTCGAAGACGCTCGCCGCGGCCTCGAGGCCGGCGGCGACGCCGGATTCTTTCGCGACGAGGCGGCCGGTCGTCTCGCCGGGGACCTCGTTCGTCACGTCGTGGTGGCCGACGTCCTCGCGGAGCCAGCGTTCGATCTGCGCGTCGGTGATCATACGTTAGTCGTCCGCCGGCGGCTCCGCGGTCGGTTCCGCCGCACCGTCGACGACGTAGTGACACCCCTTCGACTCCGGATTCTCGCTCGCGGCGCGGGCGATCAGCAGCGCGACGACGCTTGCGTTCCGGAGTTCGTAGAGGTCCCGCGACGTCCGCGTGCGGATGTACGCGTCGACCTCGCCCTTGAGTCGCCGAAGGACGGCGCTCGCGCGGGCGATCTCGTCGGGGTCGCGCTCGAGGCCCAGATACTCGTCCATCGTTTGCTTCAGGCGGGTGAACTTCTCGGCGGCGAAGCGCTCGGGGAGGTCGGGGTCGCGGTTCAGGAGGTCGGGGGCGTCGACGACATCGGGCGCGACGTCTGCGGCGGCTGCATCTTCCCCCGCGCGGAGCCCCCAGACCAGCCCCTCGAGCAGGCTCGTACTCGCCAGCCGGTTCGCGCCGTGGACGCCGGACCGGGCGCACTCGCCGACGGCGTAGAGCTGATCGAGCGATGTCCGGCCGCGATCGTCGACGTCGATGCCGCCGCAGCAGAAGTGCTCGCAGGGCGCGACGGGGATCTCGTCGCCCTCGAGACCGCGCTCGCGGCACTTCTGTGCGAGGTCGGGAAAGTCGGTCTCAAACTCGAGGGGGCTCACGTCCAGCACGACCTCGCCGGTCGCCTCGCGCTCGGTCGCGACCGCGCGGGCGACGACGTCGCGGGATGCGAGTTCGGCGTCGGGGTGGTAGTCGGGCATGAACCGCTCGTCCTCGCCGTTGCGGAGCACTGCGCCCTCCCCTCGCAAGGCTTCGGAGAGCAGGAAGGGGTCGTCCCCCGCATAGGCGGTTGGATGGAACTGCACGTACTCGAGGTCCGCCACGTCGGCGCCCGCGAGCGCGGCCATGGCGATCCCGTCACCGGTCGCGTCGTCGGGGTTGGTCGATCGGCCGTAGAGCGCGCCGATGCCGCCGGTCGCCAGAATCGTCGCGCCGGCGTAGATGGGGTGGCCCTCCGGTTCCTCGTCGCTGACGATGCCGTGGACGCGTCCCTCGTGGGTGATCAACTCCAGGGCTGCGGTATCCTGCCGGACCTCGATGCGCTCGCGGTCGTCGACGTAGTGCAGGAACGGCCGCAGGATGTGAGAGCCGGTGGAGGCGTCGACGTGGAGGATGCGCTCCTCGGAGTGGGCGGCCTCGCGGGCGTAGTCGAACGCGGCGTCGCCGTCGTCACTGCGCCCTGCCTCGTCGAATTCGATCCCGAGCGTGTCGATGAGCACGTCCTCGACGGCGTCGTCGGCGTTTTCGACGAGCACGTCGACGGCCTCGGGATCGGCGGTACCGTCGCTGGCCGCGATGATGTCTTCCTTGAGCGACTCGGGGTCGCCGCGGGTGGTCGAGATGCCGCCCTGCGCCCAGTCGGTGCTGGCGTCGTCGGGGCGTTCGGCCTTGGTCACCAGTAGGACGTCGGCACCCTCGCGGGCGGCGGCGAGCGCGGCCGCACAGCCCGCGATACCGCTGCCGACGACGAGGACGTCCGCGGTGTCGTACGCGCGGTCTGAGGTGGTGTCAGTCATCGGTAGTAGTTAAATCTCGAGCATTCGATCGAGCGCCACCTCGGCGAGTTCCTTCTCCTCCGGCGCGACCTCGATCACGTTTCGTTCGCGACCCTCGACGAGCTCCTCGAGGACCCACGTCAGGTAGTTGGGATCGATCTGGCGCATGGCGTTGCAGTCCATGCAGGCCTCGCCGCAGAGCGGCAGCACCTCGACCTCGGGGTGCCAGCGCTGGAGGTGGTTAGTGAGGTGGATCTCGGTGCCGATGGCCCACGTTTCGCCGGGGTCGGCGTTCGCGACGGTCTCGCAGATAGTGCTGGTCGAGCCGACGACGTCGGCGGCCTCGACGACCTCGCGGCGGCACTCGGGGTGGACGACGACGTTCGCCTCGGGGTGGTCCTCGCGGATCTGCTCGATGTGGTCCTCGCGGAAGCGCTCGTGGACCTGGCAGTAGCCGTCCCAGAGGATGATGTCGCGCTCGGCGACCTCCGCGGCGTCCTTGCCTTCGGGGTCCCACGGATCCCATTCGGCGATTTCGCTTTCCATGTCCAGCCGGTGCGCGGTGTTCTCCCCGAGGTGCTTGTCGGGGAGGAACAGGACCTTATCGCCCTTGTCGAAGGCGTACTCGAAGGCCTTGTGCGCGTTCGAGGAGGTACAGACGAGCCCGCCCTGACTCGCGCAGAAGGCCTTCAGGTCCGCGTAGGAGTTCATGTAGGTGATCGGCACGATGTCGGCGTCGGGCGCGGCCGCGGTGATCTCGGCCCACGCGCTGTCGACCTGCAGGGCCTCGGCCATCCCGGCCATCGGACACGACGCCTCCATCGACGGGAGGATGACCGTCTGGTCGTCGTCAGTAATGATGTCCGCGCTCTCGGCCATGAACGTCACGCCACCGAAGATCACGTACTCGGCGTCGGCCTCGGCGGCCTCCTTCGAGAGCTGGTAGGAGTCGCCGACGAAGTCCGCGTGTTCGACGATCTCCCGGCGCTGGTAGTTGTGTCCCAAAATTACGACGTCGTCGCCTAACTCCTCGAGTGCCGCCTCGATGCGCTCCGTTCGCGCTTCCTCTTCGAGCTCCCGGTACCGGGGCGGTAGTTGTTCGAGGTTGTCGTATTTGAACAGACTCAGATCGGTATCCAGTTCCGTCGTTTCCATTGTGACCATCGTGCGACACCTATTGGTACTCTCACCTCACAGGGCACTATTGAATAATTTTTTCCTTCGATAGCAGATTCCGGTAGGATACCATCGACTGGTTCCGCGATCGAAACACCGAAGCCAGTCGTTCAGGCCAGTAAAGAGGTTCTCGAGCCAGACTGTCCGCCGATCGTGGGTTGGTGACTTTTCGGTGCAGTCCCTAGCAGTGGTATGGCACTCGAGGACGCGTTCGACGACTTCACCCACCGCGACTGGGTGCAGGAGACCGTCGACGGCACGGTTCGGCTCGCCGTCGTCGGAATCGGCGGCTTCGCTCGTAACCGCGCACTCCCGGGAATCGCCGCCGGTCGCTACTGCGAGACGACGGCGCTGGTCACGGGTTCGCCCGACCGCGCGCGGACGATCGCCGGAGAGTTCGACGTCGAGCACGTCATCGGCTACGACGCGTTTCGCGCCGGCAATCACGCGGAGACGTACGACGCGGTCTACGTCGCGACGCCGAATTCGACTCACGGTGAATACGCGATCGCCGCCGCCGAGCACGGGAAACACGTCCTCTGCGAGAAACCGCTCGAGACGACGGTCGACCGCGCCGAGGAAATCGTCGACGCCTGCAGCGACAACGGCGTGACGCTGATGACGGCCTACCGGCTCCAGACCGAGCCGGTGGTTCGCCGAACCCGCGAGTTCGTCCGCGACGGCGTCATCGGGGAGGTCGTGCAGGTCCACGGCGGGTTCGCTCACCCGCTGTTGGACCACGCCGGCCCAGACACCTGGCGCCTCGATCCCGACCTCGCCGGCGGCGGCGCGCTCGTCGACCTCGGGGTCTACCCGCTGAACACCACGCGATACGTGCTCGACTGCGATCCGACGGCCGTCTACGCGACGACCCGCTCGAACGGCGGCCCGTTCGCGGACGTCGACGAGCACGTCGCCTTCCAGCTCGAGTTTCCGACGGGCGCGACGGCCTCCTGTACGGCGAGTTTCGACGCCCACGCCAGCAGCCAGCTCGAGCTGGTCGGCACCGACGGCAAGATCGCGATTTCGTCGCCGTTCGGCGGCGTCGTCCCGCAGGACATCGTCGTCGAGAGCGGCGAGATGCGGACGGAGTACACCGGCCCGCCGGTCGACGAAGTTTGCGAAGAGTTCGACTACTTCGGGTACTGCGTGTTGACCGGCGCCGATCCCGAACCGGACGGGGCGGACGGCGTGGCGGATCTGCGTGCGATCGAGGCCGCCTACGAGTCGGCCGAGACGGAACGGCGGGTCGCGCTCGAGTGACCGGTGAAATCGCGATTTGACCTTGGACCAGCGCTTTAGTCGCCCACGATGAGTACCACCCGTGAACCGACGGGAACTTCTCGCGGCGAGCGTCGTCACCGCCGCCGGACTCGGCGGCTGCCTCGCACCGCTCGAGCGCCGAAACCGGCCCGCCGGAACGGACGATAGTTTGCGCATCGTCGGCGTCTACGCGGCCGACGCGGATCGCGACTTCATCGACGGCCCGTACGTCGCCCTCGAGAACGGCGCCGACGAACCCCGAAACGTCTCCGGATACGTCGTCGAACACCCCGCCGATCGGCGGTACCGGATTACGGACCTGACGCTCGAGGCGGGGGCGCAACTCGCAGTCGTCCACGAAAATGGGGACGATTCGACCCTGTTGTCGAGTCCGCCGGTCTACCTCCGGTACACGGGTGCCGACAACGACGCCGGCTCGGCCGAATCCGGCCTCGAGACGAACGGGACCGTCCGCGTCAGGGATCCGGCCGGTGCCGTCGTGGCCGAAGCGCGCTACGAGGAGTTCGGCTGCGACGGGGGCACCGTGACGAGCGCGGCGGGCGACGAACTCGAGTGCCTGCACGGCACGTAGCGATCGAAACCCGTACTGGGAATCCAGAGCCGGAAAACCGAAACTGCCGCTCGACACCGCTGTCGTGATCTATCCCTGTCGTTGTTCCCAGGGCGTCGTCTCGGCGTCGACGAGTTCGAACAGCTCTCCGTACTCGTCGGGGAGTTGGGCCTCGATGTTGCCTATCTCGCCGCCGGGGACCCGCTCGGCCAGCAGCGCGACGACGGCCTTGGCTCGGAACACCGCGTCCGATTCGTCGATCCCCGACGGCCGGCCGTAGCCGGTCTCGAGGTCCAGATCCTCGTAGTTCAGCCGCTCGCGGACGCGGGTGACGAACTCGTCGAAGTCGAACTGCTGGCCGTGGTCGGCCGCGAGCAGGTAGCGGTCGATCTCCATCGGCAGCGGGCTCGCGACGTCCGTCGCGGCGCCCTCCTCAACGCGTTCGCCGAGCGTCTCGAGGACGGCCCGCGTCGTGCGGACGGCTTCGGCCTGCCGGCCGGCTTCGATACGGTGCTGTACTTCGCCGACGAAATCGGTGTAGCTCGTCTCGGACGTCATAGTGGATCAGAAGACACTGAGGACGGCACTCGAGAAAGCCACTCCACCGGAATGCGCAAGTTTGTGCGGCTGCCGTGGCGGACAGAATCGGCCCGGCTGTGCCCTCAGTTGCTTTCGGCGTCAGTTCCGGAGTCGTGTGCTGGCTCGCCCGCGGATGCGGACGCGGATTGTGCCGACGGCTGCGGCGAGGCGGCCGCCGCGACGGCGTCCAACCCGGTGCGGTCGTACACCAGAATTCGCCCGTCGGACACCACCCGAACGTCCAGCCCCTCGACGACGGCAGTTGTATCGATCGCGGACCCGGTCGTCCGCGCGTGGGCGATCAGCGCCTCGAGCGCGTCGATGTCGGTCGTCTCGGCCAGCGGCGGGATCGACGCGGGCTCCCGATCGGCGACGGTCGCGACCGCAGTGACGATCGCGTCCACCAGTTGATCGGGCGCGGCGGGATCGAAGTGGGCGCGGTGGACGAGCGCCCGGTCGTGATCGGCGAGAACGGAGTGCATTGGGGAGTGTACTCCCGGCGACCGGTTGAATCGGCGTACGGCATATGCCCGGTTTTATATACTCAGGCTGGACGCTGCGGTCGGTGACACGCCAGCAGGGGGACGGTCACCGGCGAAGGGTACTCTGGACGAGCGCACGCATTGCCCGACGGAGCCGGCTACTTGCCGCGGACGAGGAGATCCCGAGCCGATCGGCCAGATCTGCGACCGAGGCGTCCCGCGGCTCGTTGAAGTAGCCGGCGTCGTACGCAGCTGCGAGGGTTTCCCGTTGAACCGCCGTCAGCCCGTAGGCGCCGCCCGACTCCGCGCTGGTGTCGTCGGCGTGATAGAGCCGATCGACGATAACGTCGACATCTTTGTCCCGACAGTGCTCTCGAAACGCCCGCAAGTCGTCGAGGTCGGGAACCTCGAGCGTCGCCGCCCAGCCGCCGGGGGCGCTCTCGGCGCGGAGGACGCGCATGCCGAGTTCGGCGGCGCGGGGCAGGACGAGTCGCTCCGCCGACGTCAGCCGCATCCGGTACACGCGGAAGTCACCGCCGTCGATGATGATCGACGGCTCCGACACCGTCGGATCGTCTGCGATCGCCCGGTCGAAGCGACCGAAATCGCCGCCGTACACCTCGAAGAAGAGGTAGTACTCGCCCGGCCCGGCGATCGTCTGGTACTCGAGTTCGGCGGACACCTCGGGGACGGCCTCGATCGTCGGCGCGAGCACGAGCTCCGGGTGGGCGAGCGTGAGTTCGGCGATGACTCGCGAGGCGCTCATACCTCGAGGTACCCCGCCGAGGACAATGAGAGTTGGTACCGATCCTCAATACTGCGGTCCGCTACTGATCGCGACCGTCGAAGACCGGCTCTCCGTCGACGACGGTCATCGCCACGTCGATCTCGTCGATCCGGTCGGCTCGCTCCCACGGCGATTCCTCGAGCACGACCAGATCCGCCCGCTTGCCGACCTCGAGGGTGCCGAGCCGGTCCTCGTCGAAGCCGGCGTAGGCGGCGCCGGACGTGTACGCGCGCAGCGCCTCGGTCACCGAGAGCCGCTGGGGCTCGGTCGGCGCGTTGACCGCGTGGTGGACCCCCAGCAGCGGATCCAGCGGCATGCAGTCCGAGCCGAACGCGAGCGGGGCGCCCGCCTCGAGGGCGCGCCGGAACCGGTTGGTCCGCTTGCGCCGCTCCTCCCCGAGTCGTTGATCGTAGAGGCCGCCCTCATCGGCCCAGCGGTGGAAGTTCGGCTGCATGGAGGCGACGATTCCCGCCTCGGCCATGCGCTCGAACTGGTCGTCGGTCGCGAGTTCGGCGTGTTCGATTCGGTGGCGGCTCCCGGCCGGATCGGCGGTGTCCTCGAGTCGCGTCAGCGTCTCCTCGATGGCCTCGTCGCCGATGGCGTGGACGGTAAGCTGGTAGCCGTCGTCGTCGGCGCGCTCGACGAGGGCGGCGAGGTCGTCGGGGTCGACGACCCACTGGCCGCGGGCGTCCTCGTCCTCGCCATCGTCGGCCGCATCGGCGTACGGCTCCCGGAGCTTCGCCGTCTGACTTCCCAGACTGCCGTCCGAAAAGGACTTTATCGCCCCCGTCCGCACCAGGTCGCCGCCGGCGTTGGTCGTCAACCCGACATCGACCAGGCTCTCGAGGTGGTCGCTCCAGTAGTCGATCCGCACGCGCAGCGGGAGGTCGCCGTCGGCGGCCAGCTCGCGGTAGACGCGGGGCGCCTTGGAATTGCGAACTTTGTCGTGGACCCCCGTGACGCCGAGTTCGACGGCGCGCTCGGTCGCCGCCTCGAGGACCTCGCGCATCGCCTCGCGGTCGGCCGTAACCTCCCGGCGGACGGCCTCGGCGGCGTCCTCGACGGCGACGCCGGTCGGCTCGCCGTCCTCGTAGTGTAGATCCGACTCCGGAAGGTCGTCCGCCAGCCGCTCGAGGGCGGCGGAGTTCAGCGAGACGGTGTGCAGGTCCACCCGCAGCGCGGCGATCGGCCGGTCCTCGCTGACCGCATCGAGGTCGGCGCGGGTGAGTCTGCTCGAGCGATCGGTCCACTCGCTCTCGTCGTAGCCGAAGCCGAGGATCCAGTCGTCCGACGCGTCGCCGTCGGCGTCCGCAGCGGTGCGCTCGGCCTCCGCGGCGAGCAACTCGAGACACTCGTCGGCGCTGTCGGCCTGCGAAAGGTCCGCGTGGACCAAGTGCTGGCCGAGTTGCTCCATGTGCGTGTGGGCGTCGATGAACCCGGGGAGGACGACCCGTCCGCCGCAGTCGATCACCTCGGTCTCGACGCCGGCGAGGAACTCGACTTCGTAGGCGTCCGCGAGACGGACGATTTCGCCGTCGCGGACGGCCGCGGCTTCGTAGACGGTATCGGGCTCCGTCAGCGAGTGGATCTCCGCGTTCGTAAACAGGCGGTCGGCGGCCTCGGTCATGCTTGCAAGCGCGCGTGCGAGGCGCAAAACGGTTGTGAAGGCGGCCGTTCGCTCGCGGTAGCGCTCGAGGAGCCGAGGACAGTGTCTATCGATCGACAAGAAGCAACGTTGATAGTTCCGCGCCACGATTCGTTCGTATGGTCTCCCGCGAGAACCGCGTTATCGCCGGTTCGTTCGTCCTCTTCGTGCTCGCGATCGTCGGACTGCTCGCCCTCGAGACTGTGACCGGCGTCGCCGCCGGCGAGTACCCTCTGGTCGCGTTTCTCGTCGTCTACGGACTGCCGGTCGTCGCCCCGCAGCTCTACCTCGCGGCCACCGGTAGCGGGGACGTGTCGCCGCGGACGCGAGTGCGGTTCGCTGTCGCCTTCAGCGGCGTGTTCGCGCTCGTCATCGTCGGCGGTGCGGACGTTGACTGGTCGTGGTCGATCGCGTTCGACGACCTCGAGACGGTCCAGTACACGCTGCTCGGCGCGATCGGTATCGGCGCGTTCGCGGGCCTGCTCTGTTACGAGGTACTGGAGGGGTACCGATCGAGTACGGCAGATACTGCGCCGTGAGCGGGAACCAGCGACGGAGCCGTACCTCTCGTGTCGTCCCGACGCCGGAATCAGCAATCCTTAGGACCGGGCACCCGCTCTTCTGAGTCATGACCAGCGATTCGGACGCCGATCCCGACCCGTCAACCCTCGCCGACCGGGTCCAGAGTGGCGACCTCCGCATCCACGAACTCGAGGAGCACGCCGACTACGACGCCGCCGCCGAAGCCCGCCGGCTGCTCGTCGAGCGGGAAACCGACGCCGACCTCGAGGCGGTCGGCGATTACACGTTCGACGCCGAGCAGGCCGACCCGAACATCGAGAACATGATCGGCGCGGCGCAGGTGCCGATGGGCGTCGTCGGCCCCGTGCCGATTGACGGCGGCGCAGCTGACGGCGAACACTACCTCCCGCTCGCGACGACGGAGGGCGCGCTGCTGGCGTCCGTGAATCGGGGACTCTCGGTGATCCGCTCGGCAGGCGGCGCAGACGCCCGGGTGACGAAAAACGGGATGACCCGCGCGCCGGTCTTTCGGGTCGACGGCGTCGCCGAGGCCGCCGAGGTCGTCGAGTGGGTCGACGACAACACCGACGCCCTGCGCGAGGCCGCCGAGTCCACGACCAGCCACGGCGAACTGATCGACGTCGAACCCTACGTCGTCGGGGACTCGGTCTACCTGCGCTTTGCCTACGACACCAAGGACGCGATGGGGATGAACATGGCCACGATCGCCACCGGCGAGGCCTGCGAGGTCGTCGAGAACGAGACGCCGGCCGACCTCGTCGCCCTGTCCGGGAACCTCTGCTCGGACAAGAAACCCGCCGCCGTCAACGCCGTCGAGGGCCGGGGCCGCTCGGTCACCGCGGACGTCGTGATCCCCGGCGAACTCGTCGAGGAGCGCCTGCACACGACCGCCGAGGCCATCGTCGAGGCCAACACCCGCAAGAATCTCACGGGAAGCGCCAAGGCCGGCAGCCTCGGCTTCAACGCCCACGCCGCGAACGTCGTCGCTGCGGCATTCCTCGCGACCGGGCAGGACGAGGCCCAGGTCGTCGAGGGCGCGAACGCGATCACGACGATGGACACGCGCGGATCTGAAGACGGCGGCCCCGCGGACCTCTACGCCAGCGTCTCGCTGGCTTCCCTCGAGGTCGGCACCGTCGGCGGCGGCACGAAGCTCCCGACTCAGGCCGAGGCGCTCGACATCCTCGGCCTGCGAGGCGGCGGCGACCCGCCGGGCTCGAACGCCGACGCGCTGGCCGAAATCATCGCCGTCGGCGCGCTCGCCGGCGAACTCTCGCTGCTCGCGGCGCTCTCGTCGCGACATCTGGCGAGCGCCCACGAGGATCTCGGTCGGTAGCGACCCGGAGTAGCGCGATTACAACAGTCGGTACCGCCCGCGACTCTCGCTGACGTCGCCGCGTCGCGTCAGTTTCTCGAGCCCCGTCCGAACGTCATCGGCTGAAACGCCGCGCTCGCCGGCGTACTCGACGACCTCGTCCTCCGTCGGCCGCTCGAGTTCCCGCAGCGCCTCGCGGATGATCTCCTGCTTGCTGCCGCTGCGGGTCGGCCCGCGCGGATCGCGCTCGCCGGCGGCTTCGACCGCGTCGACGTCCAGCCCGGACTGCTCGAGGTATTCTTCGTCGTCGACGACGCCGTCGGCCACCTCGTCCTCGAGGGCGTCGAACGAGTCCAGTTCGGCGAAGGCCTCGCCCTCCCCTTGCCGGTTCGCGAGCATCGAGGCGCGCACGTCCCGGGCGTGGCCGGCGTCGTCGGTCTCGACGAACTTCTTGCGCTTCTCGTAGGCCTTTCGGGCGCCGCAGCGGGGACACTGGGTCGTCTCCGACCGCCCTTCGATGATCCAGAGGTTCGAACACTCGCTACAGCCGACGACGGCGTACATGCTCGTCTCGAGGTGGGTTCGGGCGGTAGTTGAACCTTCGGTACGCGCGGCGGAAGTGGTTCGCACCGCGTCCGATCGAGATCGGGATCGATCTCGGTATCCGTTCCGGTGTCGGTTCTCGCAGGACCCGAGGAACTATGTCCGAGACCGTCGCTGCTAGCCGGTATGGAACGCGTCTCACTCGCTGACCTCGAGGCCGCGGAGGCGGCCGACGGCGTCCACCTGGCGCTGATGGCCGGCTCCGAGTCGATGAACGTCCAGCACTTCGAGATCGAAGCCGGCGCGACGGTCGAGGAGCACAGCCACCCCCACGAACAGACCGGCTTCATCTACGAGGGCGAACTGACCTTCCTGACCGAGGATGACGAGATCACCTGCGGGCCCGGCGATTCCTACGCGATTCCGGGCGACCAGCCCCACGCCGCCGAGAACCGCGGCGACGAACCGGTCCGCGGCGTCGACATCTTCAGCCCGCCGCGGGAGAATCCGAGCTGGCAGGACGAATAGGGCGCAAACGGCGCTCGCGAACGACGACTATTCGATGTTCTGATCGTACTCGAGCGTGCGGTCGTCGTACTCACCGCCGGTGAGCGGTTCGGTTCCTGTAAGGTACCGACGGTCGGCTCGAGCGGACTGATCGACGCGGATCAATCGCCGTTCTACCGTACCTACCACAGATAAATACCATCCAGTTATATAGTTCAGTTCGCAAGAACCGTCGATGGCAACCGAGACGCATTCAGAGCGGTGGACGGGCGGACGAATCGGACGGTTTCTAAGACGGCTGGGACCGACCTGGCTCGCCGGCGCGATCGCGGCCGGTCCGGCGACGATGGCCAGCCTCGTCGTCGCGGGGGCGAGCTACGGCTACGCGCTGCTGTGGGTCGTCCTCCTTTCGGCGGTGCTGGGCGCGACCGGCCAGTACCTCGCGATGCGACTGGGGCTGTTGACCGAGAAGGGGATCGTCGCGGTCGTCGAGGAGCACCTCGGCTCGTTCTGGGCGTGGGTGCTCGTGATCGACGCCGTCCTCGCGGCGGGGCTGGCGCAACTCGCGATCATGCTGACGCTGGCGGACGTGAGCGCGACGATCGTCGGCAGCGTCGGGATCGGAATCGCCGCGCTGGCCGATCCCCGGTTCTGGGGCGTCGGATGGGCCGTAATCCTCGCGCTCGGGCTGGCCGGCGGGGGCTACCGGATCGCCGAACTGGGCGCCAAGGTGCTCGTCTCGCTGGTCGTCCTCGCGTTCGTCGCGTCGGCGCTCGTCGCGCCGATCGATCCGGCCGCGGCAGCGACCGGGCTCGTCCCCGAAATTCCGGGCTCGGGTCTCGGCGGCGCGGCCGTCGCCGCCGGCATCCTCGGCGGCGCGGTCCACATCACGCTGCTGACGATGCAGAGCTACACGATGGGCGCCCGCGGCTGGACCGAACGCGACCGCGACATCGCGACCTTCGACGTCGTCAGCTCGATGCTGGTCGCGTTCGGCGTCTTCAGCCTCGCCGTCTTCCTCGTCGCGGCGAGTATCCTCCCGGAGGCCGGCGTCGACCCCGGAACGGTCGATGAAATTCAAGCGGCTCAGGCGCTCGAGCCGGTCGCCGGCGAGTACGCGATGTGGATCTTCCTGCTCGGGCTCTGGGGCGCCGCGGTGTCGACGCTCGGTGGCAACACGATCGTCCCGCCGTACCTGCTGGCCGACAAACTCGGCTGGGAGCGGTCCGTCGACGACCCGCGCTACCGCGGGGCGCTGGTCGCCGTCGCGCTCGCCTCCGCCGCCGGCGCGTTCCTGCAGGGCGCGTTCCTGCAGGTGCTCGTCCTCGTGCTGGCCTTCGGCCTCGTCGGGACGCCGTTCGCGCTGGCCGTGATCCTCTACCTGCTGAATGATCCTGACGTCGTCTCCGCACCGAAGACGAACTCGCTCCTCGAGAACCTCGGTGGCCTCGTCCTGTTCGGCGTCGCGGCTGCCCTCGCGGGCGAGTTCGTCCTCGAGGAACTGCAGACGGCGACCGAACCGGCCTCGGCGTTCGTGATCGTCTTCGCGGCGGCGATGGCGCTGGCGATCGTCGGTCTTGCCGGGAAGTACGCTCGAGAACGGCTTCTCGAGTGAAGAGAGAAGACGACGCGACTCGAGCGCTCGCGATTCTACTCGCCGGGACGCGATCAACTACGGTTTTGCTCAGTCCAGCGACTTGCGCATCTCGACGTGCGGAATGCCGGCCTCTTCGAACTCCTCGCCCCGCGACTCGTAGCCGAGCGAGCGGTAGAATCCCTCGACGCGCATCTGCGCGTGGAGTTTGATCGCCCCGAACCCGCGTTCTCGAGCCGCCGCTTCAGTAGCATCCATTAGTTCGCGGCCGACGCCGGCCTCGCGGTGGGACTCGAGGACGGCGACGCGTTCGACTTTGCCGACGACATCACCGTCGTCGGTCTCGTACTCGCGGAGCCGCGCGGCCCCGACCGGCTGGCCGCCGGCGTAGGCGACGAAGTGGACGGCGTCCGCGTCCGGTTCGTCGTGTTCGTCGTACTCGAGGTCCTCGTCGACGCCCTGTTCCTCGACGAAGACGGTTTGTCGGACGGCGAACGCGTCCGCTCGTCGGTGCTCGTCGTCGGCAACGCGTACGGCAGTCATTACGACGGGATAGGGAGTCCCGTCGTGAGAACGTTACGACACGGTCCAAGCGGGACTCGAGAGCGCACAGCTCCCGCTGAGAGGCAATCGGTGACAAAAATGAAAGAGAGTGAAAACCGCGGATCGTCGTCAGTGCGGCTTACGACAGTTTCTCGATATCGTCAGAACGAGCAGCGTTCTGACTGCTCGAAAAACTCTCTACGAGAGTTTTTCGATGTTCTCGCGGCGCAGCCGCGAGAGGACGAGAAGCTTTCTACGAAAGCTTCTCGATGTTGTCGACGACTTCCGCCGTGTAGTCGCTGGTCGCGAGCTTTTCGGCGTCCTCGAGCTGGCGCTCGAGGTCGTAGGTGACCTTGCCGGAGGAGATGGTCTCCTCGACGGCGTCGCGGATGAGGTCGGCGGCGTCGTCCCAGCCGAGGTAGTCGAACATGAGACGGCCGGAGAGGATCATTGCAGTCGGGTTGGCCATGTCCTGGCCGGCGCGCTTGGGCGCGGAGCCGTGGACGGGTTCGGCGAGCATGCGGCCCTTGCCGAAGTTGCCGCCCGGCGCGATGCCGAGGCCGCCGATCTGGGCGCCCGCGGCGTCGGAGAGGTAGTCGCCGTTGAGGTTCGGCATGGCGAGCACGTCGAACTCGTCAGTGCGCAGCTGCATCCACTGGAGCATCGCGTCGGCGAGGCGCTCCTCGACCATGACGGCGCCCTCGGGGATGTCGATGTCGTCCTGCTCCTCCCACAGCGAGTCGGGCGCGGCGAAGACCTCGTCGTCGGGGTACTCCTCGTCGGCGACCTCCATACCCCACTCGGAGAACTGCCCTTCGGTGAACTTCATGATGTTGCCCTTGTGGACGAGCGTGACCTTGTCGCGGTCGTGCTCGAGGGCGTAGTCGATGGCCTCGCGGACGAGGCGCTTCGAGCCCTTCTCGGTGATCGGCTTGATGCCGATGCCGACGGGGCCGTCGTGGATGGTCGAGTCGAAGCCCATCTCGTTCTCGATGAAGTCCCGAACCTGCTCGACTTCCTCGGTGCCTTCCTCCCACTCGATGCCGGCGTAGACGTCCTCGGTGTTCTCACGGAAGGTCACCATGTCCATCTGTTCGGGCTCGGACATCGGCGACGGAACGCCGTCCAGATAGTAGGTCGGTCGGACGTTCGCGTAGAGGTCGAGCGTCTGGCGCAGCGCGACGTTCAGCGAGCGGAAGCCGGCGCCCACGGGCGTCGTGAGCGGGCCCTTGATCGCGACGCGGTGTTCCTTGATGGCTTCGACCGTCTCGTCGGGGAGGTTGACGTCTTCCCCGTACTTCTCGCGCGCGGACTCGCCGGCGTAGACGCGCATCCAGTTGATCTCGCGTCCGGTCGCCTCGGCGGCGGCCTCGAGGACCTCCTGTGCGGCGGGGCCGACGTCCTTCCCGATCCCGTCGCCGTGGAGAATCGGGATGATCGGGTTGTCGGGCACCTCGATCTCGTCTTCGGTACCCTCTTTCAGCGTAATCTTTTCCCCGTCGTCAGGGACCTCGATCTTGTCGTAGCTCATTTCGTCTGTACGGTGCCCCGATGGGGGTAAAAGACCTACCATTTCTTTCCCCGTCCGTGAACGTCGTTCGTCGATTAGCAGGGGTCGTATTCGTCGATAATAATGAGCGACAGCGCGTGTAATCGCGAAACTCCCACCGGATCGGAATTCACGGTCGTATAAACATTCGTCGTATAACGGGCGTATCGGGCTGAAAATCCAAACTTGCGGTCGACGATACTCGCGGGAGAACGCCGGCAAACCCGGCATTCGTCTATATTGTATTATCGTGAAGGTTCATCCTGATCGCACCGCGGCCGCTCTCGGCCGGGATCGTCCCAGTATCGAACGATCGTCGTGACGCCGAGACAGATCGCTGCCAGGGCGAGGATACCGACGACGATCCGCGTGACCCCCGTCAGCCAGGATTCGACGGAGCCGACCCACAGAACGGTCCCGAGCGTAATTCCGACGACGACCTGCGCCGCGCCGACGTCGACCGGATCCCGCGACGCCGCGCGCAGCACGCGCCCGAGCGCAACCGCCGACATGACGGCACAGAACGCGACGAGGAGGGCGACCGGCGTCATCGTCGCCGTCGGTTCACAAGCCGCGGTCGTAAGTGTAGGGGTTTCGATTCGATCCCAGAACATCGTTATCCCGGACGCCCGTCGAACCGCGTATGCAGCTACTCGTCCACGGCGGCGCCGGCAGCGAGCCCGACGAGCCGGCGCCCAGAGCGGCGGTCCTCGAGCGCGCGGCCGAAACCGGCGCGGAGCGATCGACGCCGGTCGACGCGGTCGAAGCAGCGGTGAACGTCCTCGAGTCCTCGCCGCGGTTCAACGCGGGCGTCGGCAGCGCCGTCCAGAGCGACGGCGAGATCCGGACGGATGCGGGGATCATGACCGACGACCGATCGGTCGGCGCGGCCTGCTCGATGCCCGGCGTCGAGCGGGCGATCAGCGTCGCCCGCGTCGTCATGGCGGAGACGCCCCACGGGTTCGTCTCGGGCGAGCACGCCGTCTCGCTGGCCGAGGCGTTCGATATCGAGACCGGCGTCGACCTCTGGGCGGACCGCACGCGCGAGCGGTGGGCCGACCTCGAGCCGCCGACCGGCGGGACGACGGCGGAACTCGAGTGGGTCCGCGAGCGGTACGGCCGGTCGGAATCGGACCCCGACGGCCGCGATCACGACGACGGACGAGATCGGGCGAGCAACGATCCGCAGGACCACGATACCGTCGGCGCGGTCGCAGTCGACGGCGACGCCCTCGCGGCGGCGACCTCGACCGGCGGCCGGTGGCTCGCGCTCGCCGGCCGGGTCGGCGACGTCCCGCAAGTCGGCGCCGGCTTCTACTGTTCGCCCGCCGCGGCCGCGAGCGCGACGGGCGCGGGCGAGGACATCGCTCGAGTCACCCTCTCGCGTCGGGTCGCGAGTCACGTCGAACGCGGCCTCGACGCGCAGGCGGCGGCCGAGACGGCGATCGAGGAGTTCGGCGAACTGACCGGCTCGAGCGCCGGCGTCATCGCCGTCGACGCGGAGGGAAGGCTCGGTTCGGCGTACAACAGTGCGGCGATGCAAACGGCGCGAGCGGAACGCTAACTGCGATCGTCTACGGCCGAAACTGAACTCGAGGACGAGTCCGAATCCGCTCTCGGCACCCATTCCGGAGAGCGAAGTCGCCTCGAGACCGCGACGAGGGTCCACCTGTAGACGGACAGTTCGACGGTCTCGAGGCGACCCGGTTCACGATCACGACGCTCGTCGAACGAAGTACCCGGGGTGGTCGCTGGCGCTTTCGCGCCGGTCGTGGGAATGGCCCGATCCGGTATAATTCGGCGCGACCGTTTCGTCGCGTTCCGGCCGGTTTACGGGAGGTTAGCAGCGCAAACGACGGCATTCGGTACGCCGCCCGGAGGCGGAACCTCTTTTTGTCGACCGAACCAACCCGGGAACATGGCCGAATCCGACGAGGAGGTGGACCTCGAGTCCGAGAAGTACGAGAAACACCGCGAAGCGGGCCGAATTCTCGCGCAGGTACGCGAGGAGGCGGCCGACCGCGTCGAGGTCGGTGCGAGCCACCTCGAGGTCGCCGAGTACGCCGAAGATCGAATCCGCGAACTCGGCGGCGAGCCGGCGTTCCCGGTCAACATCTCGATCGACGAGGAAGCCGCCCACGCCACGCCGTCGATCGACGACGACACCACCTTCGGCGAGGAGATGGTGAACCTGGACATCGGCGTCCACGTCGACGGCTGGCTCGCGGACACCGCGATCACCGTCGACCTCTCGGGCAATCCCGAACTGGCCGAAGCCTCGGAACAAGCGCTGGAGGCCGCCCTCGAGGTCGTCGAACCGGGCGTCGAGACCGGCGAGATCGGCGCCGAGATCGAGGACGTCATCGACGGCTACGGCTACAACCCCGTCGTCAACCTCACCGGGCACGGGCTGGGCCACTGGGAACAGCACACCAGTCCCAACATCCCCAACCGCGCCGTCTCGCAGGGCGCGACGCTCGAGGTCGGCGACGTCGTCGCCATCGAACCGTTCGCGACCGACGGCGGCGGCAAGGTCACCGAGGGCGCCAGCGAGGAGATTTTCGCGCTCGAGCACGAGGGGACCGTTCGGAATCGCCAAGCCCGCGCAGCGCTCGACCAGATCACCGAGGAATTCCGGACGCTGCCGTTCGCGACGCGCTGGCTCGAGACGGATCGCCCGGAGATGGCGCTGCGACGGCTCAAGCGAAACGATATCGTCCACGGCTACCCCGTGCTCAAGGAGGACGACGGCTACCTCGTCAGTCAGAAGGAACACACCGTCATCGTCACCGAAGACGGCTGTGAGGTAACGACGAAGGACGAAAACGAGTAGTCCAGGATCGCGGTTCCCAACCGGTGACGCCCGTACGGGCGGCGACCTGGAGTGGAGAGCGGAGAGAGATCAGGGCGGTAGTCGATTGCTGTTCTGGGGGTGGGCCGGATTACGCGTTGTTCATCCGCTGACTCGTGCGATTGCCACAGCGCTGGCACTCGCTGACGCGGTAGGGCTCGCGGGAGAACTGCGAGTTCTCCTCTTTGAGGCTCTCGGTTCGAATCTGGACCGACACCTCGTGTAACGTATCCAGGTCGCAGTCGTCACAGTGTTCGGTCATCCCATTGAATGAGTCATCTGTCGTTGCCATTACCGGTTTACTTGCGTTAGTCGTAGCTTAAAGCCCCGCTTCATTTCGAGATGTGAGTCGAAACGGGCCGGAGCAGGCCGCTCCGGGACGAAACGCGCTGAGATAGTTCGATATCGTTTATGTGTGTTTCTCAGCGCGTATGTAACGCTCACAGGAATTTCCTGAAATCGTAGTAATTTGCTATTACCGACGGCCGCTGTCGGCAGTTCTTGCCACAACCCGTCGCGCGCCGCGCTCGTGCGCAACCAGTATAGGGCCGGCGCGAATGCCCCCGCGTATGGAGCAGGTGTTCGCACCGTGGCGGATCGAGTGGATCAGACGCGACGAGAAAAACGCCGACGTCGAGGACTGCGTCTTCTGCGAGTTCCCCGAGCAGCACGACGACCGGGAAAACCTGCTCGTCGCGCGCAGCGAGCACGCCTTCGTCATGCTGAACAACTACCCCTACAACCCGGGCCACGTGATGGTCATTCCCCGCGCCCACACCGGCGACTACGGCGAGCTCGAGGACGAACAGCTGCTCGACCACGCCCGGTTGAAACAGCGCACGTTCGACGCCCTCGAGGACGCCCTCGAACCCGACGGGTTCAACGCCGGACTCAATCTCGGCGACGGCGCCGGCGGCTCGATCGACGATCATCTACACACCCACGTCGTCCCGCGCTGGGAGGGCGACACGAACTTCATGCCCGTCATCAGCGATACCGCCGTTATCGTCGAGGCGCTCGAGGACACGTACGACAATCTCCACGAGGCGTTCGCGGCACAGGACGGGGCGGTCGTTTCGGACGCGGACAGCGCCGTCGTCTTCGAGTGACGGGCTCGGCTGGACTCGTCGAGGCCGGTGTCAGGCGTAGCTCGTCTCGAGGAAGTCGAGGATCCGCTCGGATTCGGCCATCGTCACGCCGTACTCCTCGTCGACGATGACGGGGACCTGGCGCTGCCCGGAAACGCGCTTGACCTCGTCGCGCTCGGAGTGGGGCGCGTCGACCCAGACGCTCTCGTAGTCGATGTCGAGTTCCTCGAGTCGGTCGGCGACGGCCTCGCAGTACGGACAGCCGTCGAGCTGGTACAGCGTTACCATACGCGGCCGTTCGCGTCGAATCGACAAAAGGGTGGGTGCCGCGGCTCGGACGGCGCCTCGCGGTCGCCGGCTGCGCCGTGGTGTGACGGCCGAGTACGACGCCGGATTTCTTTAAGTCGCTCTAGTCACAAGGTGAAGCTATGACGGAACGACGGGTTCTCTCGGGATCGCTACCGACCGAGTCTCGACTCCGTCCGCATTGCCGATTCGGGTTTAAGTGATTCTGCCCACAAGGTATAGATACGACGGAGACTCGCCGTTCTCGAGGCGCATTCGTTCACCGGTAGCTCGCCGGTCAGTGGCTGCTATTGACCGGTGGTGAACTATCCCGCTAACCCGTCGTCGTTTTAAGTATCTCTGCTCACAAGGTAGAGCTATGACGGGAAGTCGTTCTCCGCGGACTACTATACTCGACAGCAACCGGTGGCGCGAGCGATCGGCGACTCGAGTCAGCGACGTTCCTTTAAGTGGTTCTGATTACAAAGTGGAGCTACGAAGGGAGATTTTCGTCGACAGTTATCCCCGCGAGCAGTTGCGCCGCCGTTTCCGAACGATGCGATGACAGCCGTTCCGACGCACGTCCACGAGACAATCGACGACCGTCTCGCAGCCCTCGAGCAGCGCCACGACGTCACCGTCGCGTTCGCGGTCGCCCGCGGCAGTCACGCGTGGGGCGCCGCGAGCCCGGAGAGCGACTACGACGTCGGCTTCGTCTACGTCCCCGACGACCTCCGGACCTACGCACACCTCGAGGGAGCGAGCGAGACGATCACCGACAGCGGTGGCGACGTCGAGTTCCAGGGACTGAACGTCCGCAAGTTCGCGGGGTTGCTCGCCGACTCCAACGAGGGCGCGATCGATCTCCTACGGAGTCCGGTTCGGTACCGCGTCCTGTACGACCCCGACGATCTGATGGAGTACATTACGCGTGCGTACAACCCGATCGAGTGCTACCACGACTGGCGGGCGATCGCCGCGAACAACTACCGGAAGTACCTCTCCGACCACCTGGTCCGCAGCGACGACGCGATCTTTCCGATCCTCGAGCGAACCGAGAACGGTTACGTCGTCGAAGCCGCTGACAGCGACACCGGGACGATGACGATCGCGGCCGACGACGAGCGATTCGAGGAAACGCGGACCCGGCCGACGGTGAAACGGAACCTCACGGTCTTCCGCGCGGCGATGTACGCTCGCTATTTGAAGGAAACCGGCGAGCGCGGCGACCACAACCTGCCGGCGATCGACTTCGAGAAGTTCCTGGCCGAGCAGGCGCCGGCGGTCTTCGATGCCGATCGAATCGATCGGGCGCAGACGCTGCTCGAGCGGAAGCGCCGCGGAGAGGGCGGCGTCCGCGTCGGCGATCGGGTCGGACGCGAGTTCGCCCACCCGCCGAAGCGGATCGATCCCGCAGTACACGTGCGGGACGGCCCCGATTGCGAACGACTGAACGCGTTCATCGACGACGTGATCGAAGCGGTGCGATGATCGGCCCCATCGCCGATGGAGCGCCCCGATCACCGACCGTCAACGCTCCTTTAAGTCACTCTGGTCACAAAGTGGAGCTATGACGGGAAGACGTTCTGCGGTGTCCCATTCTCAGTAGTTGCTTCTCTCGGGCGGCCCGCAACTGCCGTACTCCCGGTTGCGGGTCGACCGATCGCGTCACTCGTTTAAGTTCTTCTGGCTACAAAGTAGAGCTATGACGGGAAGTCGTCGCTTCTCGAGTCCTCAATTCGGTAGCGACGGTTATCGACCGGCACTCGCTGCGAATCGTAGCGTCCCCGAATCGCTTTAAGTGGTTCTCGATACAAGCTGAAGATACGAAGAAGATTTTCCGATGTATACTGCCTCTCGTAGCCACCGGTCCGTCGATACTACTGCGTCGGACCGGTAGTTCGGCGCGCCCCGGTCACCGCCGACGTTCTTTAAGTGCTTCTGGTCACAAGGTGAAGCTACGAAGGGCTTTTCGCGACGCCGATGCTGATTGAGCAGCGACGGCGCTGTCGTCGCTCACACACGATTGCTGTCATTATCATTTTCGTACTACTCCGCAAAAACGAGCGAGCCTTTTTCCGTCTCCCTGTCTGAGCGAATACCACGATGAGAGACGACGGTTCCGAACCCGGTCCGGGCGGTCCAGACGGTGTCGGCCGCGAGGCGGCCGTCGCCGGCGAGTACGGCGACGAGTCGTATCGAGCGTCCGGCACCGGCGCCGACCCCGAACGCCGCCTCGAGACCCGTCCCGGGTCCGGATCGCTCTCCCGTGCGGACGTCCAGCGCGACTCGACGGTCCGCCAGTGGGGTGTCGTCACGCCCAGCGCGACCGTCATCGGTCGTCCCGAGTCCCCCGACGCGGACCTCTCCGAGAGCGTCCGCCGCCTCCACGACGAACAGCACGCGGCGACGCCGGGCTACAGCGAGCGCGCCCACCGGCTGGACCGGCTGCGGACGACGCAGGCGCTGTGTAACGCCCTCGAGGTGACGCCGTGGCAGCGCGACCTCGCGCTGGGCGTCATGGACGAGATCGATCTGACGGAGTTCGGCAGCCAGCGCGCGATCGAGAAGGTCGCGCTGGTCGTGATCCGCCACGTGGTCGACGTCGACCGGCGGTCGTACTTCGGGCTGGACGACATCGACGCGCAGGCGCTGTCGGCCGACCGCATGGAGGAACTGTTCGCGCAGTACCGCGCCCACGACATCACCGAGGAGGAGACGTTCAAGAAACTCGCCGCCAAGTACGGCCTCGACACGACGAGCCTGAACCGGCTCCGACGCGTCCTGAAGGAGCAACTCGAGGACGAGCTTCCGGCCTACGGCCGCAACCCGTACCGCGATCCGAACCTGCCGGGCGTGACCGACCGCAACGAGTCCCCGAACGCGGTCGACGAGGCCGACAGCGAACCGGCTTGAGGCCGGCCGCTGAACCCGACACGCTCGGTCCTCAGTCCTCAGGCCCACGTCGGCGGCCAGATCTCCGCAGCCCGCATTCCCGGCTCGTACTCCCGTTCTCGGAGTCGCTCGCGTAGTTCTTCCTCGTCGATTCGCGGCACGGACTGGTCTGTCAGTTCACGCACCAGCAACGCCGTCAACATGGCGTGTTCGCGCAGATTCCGCGGATCGGCCTTATCACGCGTGTCCGCCGTCGTGTGGCCCCAGCCGCGGCCCCGCTCGCGTCCCTCCGGCGGCTCGCTGTGGAGTTGCAGCGACGGGACGCCGGCGCGCAGGAACGGCCAGTGATCGCTGAACGGATGGGGATCGGGTTCGCGAGAAACCGGCTGTCCCGCCTCACTCGCGATTTCTTCGGCGAGCTCGGCGAGCGGCTCGGAGCCGTGCGCGAGCGCCCGCAGGTTACGGAACCGACCCGCGCCGTCGACGTTGACGACCGCCCGCACCGACTCGAGGTCCAGTTGGTCGGCCAGCGCCTCGGACCCGAGCAAGCCGATCTCTTCGCAGCCGACGCCGACGATCCGGACGGTGCGCTCGAGGTCTTCCTCGACGTCGGCCAGAATTCCGCTCGCGGCGGCGACGGTCGCGATGCCGCAGCCGTTGTCGAGCGCGCCCTCCGTGATGTCGTGGGCGTCGTAGTGGGCGACGACGACCACCTCCTCGTCCGTTTCCGGTCCGAGTCGGCCGTGGACGTTCTGACTCGATCCCTCCCGGGTCTGCGCGTCGACTCGAATCCGGGCTCGCGTACCCCGTTCGGCGTACTCCGAGAGCCAGTCGCCGGTTTCGGCGCTGACGCCGATCCCGGGAACGGCCGCTTCGGCGTTGAACTTCAACGCGCCGGTCGGCGGGAGTTGGCCGGGAACGTGGTTAGCGAAGACGAACGCCTCGGCGCCCGCGTCGACGGCGTGACCGAACTTTTCCATGCGGTGGACGAACCGCTGGCCCTCCGGGGTGGTCGTGCTCGCGACGGCGACCGCACCCCGCAGATCGGCGTCCGCAATTTCCTCGGGAGTTCCGGAGCCGACGTCGACGAGCGGCCCTTCCACCTCGGCGGGCGGCGAGTACGGGAGCGCGATCGCCTCGAAGGAGCGCTCGACGCGGCCCGCGTCCGTCGCGTCGCTGTCGGAGGGGGCGGCGTTGTGCTGGTCGCCGGTCGCCGGATCGCCGCCCAGAACGGTGAATTCCGTTTTTCTTCGGTCCCACTGCTGCATCGGAAACTTCTCGAGCCGAACGTCCTCGAGACCGACCGCTGAAAACGTCTCGCGGACGATCTCGGCGGCTCGGCGCTCGCCTTCGGAGCCGCCCATCCGGTGGGGGAGTTCGGTCAGTCGCGTCAGCAGGTCCCAGGCTCGATCGTCGGTCCACGCGCGACCGAGCGCGCGCTCAAGAGTCGCGTCACGAGCGTCACGATCGCGGTTGCGGTCGCGATCGGTGCCCTGATCGCCGTCGGAGTCGTCCGCCCCGTCCATACGAACGCATTCGCCTCGAGCGGCAAAAGTTACCGGCGCGCACGCCGCCTGCGGGTCTCCGACACGCTTTACCACCTTCGCTCCGAAAACGCGGCCATGAGTTCCGTACCCGAACGATCCGAGGTCGACGAGGAGTACACCTGGGATCTCGAGAGCGTCTACGCGACCGACGAGGACTGGGAGGCGGCCTACGAGGCCGTCGCCGAGCGCGTCGAGGAGCTACAGACCTACGAGGGGCAGGTCACCGAGAACGCCGAGACGCTGCTTTCGGTCCTCCAACTGCGCGACGAGATCATGCGCGAGGTGTCGACCGTCGCGGCCTACGCCCGCATGCGCCGCGACGAGGACACGACGGACCAGCAGTACCAGGCGCTGACCGCCCGCGCCCAGTCGCTGGCGGCCGACGCCCAGTCGGCGGCCTCCTTCATCGATCCCGAGATTCAGGAACTCACCCGCGAGGAGTTCGACGAGATGGTCGACGAGGAACCCGACCTCGAGACCTACGACCACTACGTCGACGACGTCCTCCGGATGAAACCCCACACGCGCTCGGCCGAGGTCGAGGAGGTGCTCGCGGAACTGAGCGAGGTCACCGGGGCGACGGGCGAAGTGTACAACATGCTCTCGAACGCGGACATGGAGTTCCCGACGGTCGAGGACCCTGAGGGTGAGGCGGTCGAGATCACCCAGAGCAACTTCACGAACCTGCTCAAGCGCCCCGACCGGGACTTCCGCCGAGAGGTCTACGAGGGGTACTTCGACGAGTGGGAGTCGGTCCGGAACACGGTCGCAAGTGCGTACAAGAACAGCGTCAAGGCCGACGTCAAGACGGCTCGAGCCCGCAACTACGACACCGCTCGCGAGGCCGCGCTGGACGGCCCGAACGTCCCCGTCGAGGTCTACGACACTCTCGTCGACACCGTCCACGATAACCTCGATAAGCTCCACCACCACGCCGAGCTCAAGCGCGAGGCACTGGACGTCGAGGAGCTCCAGATGTGGGACCTCTACATGCCGCTGACCGGCGACGAGGGACCCGACCTCGAGTACGACCAGGCGACGGAGTACGTCGTCGATTCGCTCGAGCCGCTGGGCGAGGAGTACCAGTCACGCGTCGCGGAGGGCCTGGACTCGCGCTGGGTCGACGTCTACGAGAACGAGGGCAAGCAGTCCGGCGCGTACTCGGGCGGCACCTACGACACCCAGCCCTTTATCCTGATGAACTACCAGGACGACATCTCCTCGATGTACACGCTGGCTCACGAGCTCGGCCACTCGATGCACTCGGAGCTGACGAAGGAGGAACAACCCTTCGTCTACTCGGGCTACGAGATCTTCGTCGCCGAGGTCGCCAGCACGGTCAACGAGGCGCTGCTGACGAAGCACCTGCTCGAGACCGTCGAGGACCCCGAGTTCAAGAAGCACGTCTTAAACGAGTTCTTGGAGCGCGTCCGCTCGACGCTCTACCGGCAAACGCTGTTCGCCGAGTTCGAGCACGAGGCCCACCGCCTCGAGGAAGAGGGCGAGGCGCTCACCGCCGACCGACTGGACGAACTCTACCGCGAGCTCAAGGCGCAGTACTACGAGCCCGCCGCGATCGACGACCGGATCGCCCGCGAGTGGATGCGCATCCCGCACTTCTACCGGGCCTTCTACGTCTACCAGTACGCGACCGGCATCTCCGCCGCGCTCGCGATCACGGATCGCATCTTCGACGAAGGCACTGCGGCCGCCGAGGACTACCTCGAGTTCCTCCGACAGGGCTCCCGGGAGTACCCGCTGGAACTCCTGCGGATCGCCGGCGTCGACATGAGCAGTTCCGAGCCGATCGAGCGCGCGCTCGAGACCTACGGCGACCGGCTGGACGAACTCGAGGGGCTACTCGAGTAACTGAGCCGCCCCGTCGCACGCGACGATCGTCGACCGCATTCGAGTGCAGATCCGTACTCACCCGTCGCCTTTTCCGTCGGCCCCACACCGAGCGGCCGCCACTGTAATCACGGTGACACCGTCATTTGCAGGCTCCATACGCGTGACCGATCAGAAAACCGTCCGGGACCCAAAGGCACATTTATCGCCGGGGACTTATCCGTGTACGTCAAGATGTCTCGAAGCCCCTCTCTTCCCGAACGACCCCATCGCGATATCGACCCCGATCTGCCCGACGACGAGCGGCTCGAGGCGCTGCGCGATCATTTCGAGGATATCGTCGACGTCCACGAACAGCTCACCGACCAGCTCGACGAGGCCGAGCAGCGGCGCGAGCAACTCCGCGAGAAAGTCGACCGCGTCGAGCGCGAGAACGAGACCCTCAAGAGCTCCTCGCTGTACATCGCGACCGTCGAGGACGTGATGGCCGACGACGAGGTCGTCGTCAAGCAACACGGCAACAACCAGGAGGTGCTCACCGAAGTCTCGCCGCGCGTCGCCGACCGCGTCGAACCCGGCGATCGCGTCGCCGTCAACGACTCCTTCGCGATCCAGACCGTGCTGGACGCCGAGACCGACGCGCGCGCCCAGTCGATGGAGATCACCGCCAAGCCCGAGGTCGGCTACGAGGACATCGGCGGCATCGACGAGCAGGTCCGCGAGGTCCGCGAGGCCGTCGAGCAGCCCCTCTCCGAGCCCGAGGTCTTCGACGAGGTCGGCATCGAACCCCCGAGCGGCGTCCTGCTGTACGGCCCGCCGGGCACCGGCAAGACGATGCTCGCGAAAGCCGTCGCCAACAAGACCGACGCCACCTTCATCAAGATGGCCGGCTCCGAACTCGTCCGAAAGTTCATCGGCGAAGGCTCGCGGCTCGTCCGCGACCTCTTCGAGATGGCCCGCGAGCGCGAACCCGCCATCATCTTCATCGACGAGATCGACGCGATCGCCACAACGCGGTCGGAGTCGAAGACGTCGGGCGACGCCGAGGTCCAGCGGACGATGATGCAACTGCTCTCCGAGATGGACGGCTTCGAGGCACGCGGCGAAATCCGCATCATCGCCGCCACGAACCGCTTCGACATGCTCGATCGCGCCATTCTTCGTCCCGGCCGGTTCGACCGCCTCATCGAGGTCCCCGAACCCGACCGCGACGGCCGCGAGCAGATCCTCGAGATCCACACCCGAGACATGAACATCGCCGACGGGGTCGACTTCGACGCGATCGCCGACGAGACCGAGGGCTACTCCGGGGCCGACATCGAGAGCCTCGCCACCGAGGCCGGCATGTTCGCCATCCGCAACGAACGCAACGAAGTCACCCACAAGGACTTCGTCGACGCCTTGGAGAAGATCGAGGACGACGACTCGAGCGACGTGATCTCCTCGGCGGGTTACTTCTACCAGTAGAACCGAAGTTTTGCGCTACGGGCCGCCGTTGGCGGCCCTCAGCAAAAATTCGATTAAAAGCAACGGAAGACGTTCCTGCTCACTCCGTTCGCGGGCTGCGACTTCCGAGCCTTCGTTCGCTCCGCTCACGAAGACACTCCTCCCTCCGTTCCGGACACTTCACGCTCTTTATATCGGTCGTCGATCTACTCGCTCGACCTGTGGCCTCGCTCGCGGTCAATTCGGTGTGATAGCCTGCCCTTCCCCGGCTCGCAGCGGCCTCAATTCTTCGGCCGCTGCTCGCGGCCACGATGGTTCGATCAGTTATGTTCGCAGCGTTCATTCCGTCTCGAGCCACCCGCGAATCGCAAGCCCTTACGCCGCCCGTCCCCGAACACAGGTATGACCTCGAGTACGATTCGCGTCGTCTGGGGCGCCGCCTCGGCGCCCACGGCGATGGCCTCCTACGACGCCGCGCTGGCGGAAGCGGGCGTCGAGAACTACAATCTCGTCTCCGTCTCGTCCGTGATTCCGGCGGATGTCGACGTCGAGGCCGTCGGCACCGCGCCCGACCTCGGCCCCGCCGGCGAGCGGCTGACCGTCGTCGAGGCGCGAGCCACCTCCGCCGGGCCGGGCCGGGTCAGCGCGGCGCTGGCCTGGTCTCAGTCGGTCGACGACGGACCGGGCCTGTTCTACGAGACGGCCGGCGAGACGGACCGCGAGGACGTCGAGCGACGCGTCCGCGAGGGGCTGGCTGCCGGCCAGGAACTGCGCGACTGGGAGTTTACCGACCCGCGGGTCGCCGTCGAGAGCAGCCAGGCTGAGTCCGGAACGTACACGACGGCGCTGGTGCTGGCCGTCTACGGCGAGAGCGAGCCGATTCTCTGACGCTGCGAGCGACGGCCGACGGACCGACCGCAACTCGAGACTGCGCGAAGCCGAACCCTTTTGATCCGTCGGAACCATGATATCCATACACACTTCTCATGAACGGAAATACGCCGTACGCAGGGTTGCCGGGAGAGACGGCCGCAGGGCAGCGCGCCGCAGCGGACGTTCCCGACCTCTCGAGCGCACAGAAACGGCTGCTCCACCGCGACGTCTCCCGGATTGCGGCCCGCACGCGGGAGTTCCTCCCCGACGAGTACGTCGTCGACTCCCAGATCTCGACCGGCGCGACCGGGCCGCAGGTGACCGTCGCCGTTCGTCCACCGGTCGGCCACGCCGTCAGCGCCGGCTTCACGCCGAATTTCGAGGAAGACGCGTCCGAGGGCGAGGTCATCGATCCAGACGAACGCGACGAAGTCGCCCGCGGGCTGGCCGCCAGCGCCGCGCTCCAGATGAAGCAGGCGATGAGCAACAACGTCAAGCCGACCGCGAAGTAGACGGAGAGCTTACCGCCGTTTTGCGTTGCAGTATCGTTTCCAATTGCTCCAACGTGACTGCCGGCTACCGACTGCCGTGTCGCGGTCTCCCGTCAGTTCGATTCCGCTTCTCCAGCGTAGCACGCGCGCTATCGTGCTTCGAGTCGAACGCGACGTGTCAGTAAAGGAGTTGCTCGAGTTGGTGTTGCCGTCGCTCGAGGTCGATCGCCGGCTCGACGGCGGGATCGGAAATGAGGCGATCAATCACGAGGAGCGGGTCCGTCCCGGCGCGTTCAACCGCGCGGAGCAGCGATTCGATCGCCGGGCGGTTCGTCGCCAGCGACGAGCACAGTCCGAGCGCGAGGGCGAGCGGAATCGCCCGCTCGGGATCGGTCGGGAACGCATCGCTGACGCGGCGAAAGTCGGGTTCCTCGTCAATCGGCGTGTCGGCGACGGACGCCGGCTCGAGAGACTCGAGAGCGAGACACTGCGGACAGAACGCGACGGCTGGCGCTTCGTCGGGCGTGTGTTCGCGGTACTCGTCGGGGACCGAAACGAGAAGCATCGACGTGCTACACGCGGGACAGGACTGAGACTGTGGACGGGTCATCGAGAGTGAAAGACGGGCAGATCGATCGCAGCGACGAAACGAGGCGGGCGGACGACCGTTTCGCCGACTGCCGTGTTACTGGTTCGCCGCAGGCGACTGCGCGGCCGTATCGGGCTGGACGTCCTCGAGTTCGTCCTGTTTCGCCTCCGCTTCGGCGGCGTCGGCTTCCTCGGCCGCCTTGCGCTGTTCTTCCTTCTCCTCGGCTTCCTTCTTCTCCTTGATCTTCTTCAGGCGGAAGGTCTCCTCGCGCTCCTGTTCCTCGAGTTTCTGCTCGATGTACTCCTGGCTGTCGTAGAGTTCGGGCAGGAGCTTGAACTCGAGGGCGTTGACGCGTCGCTTCGTCGTCTCGATCTCGCGGAGCATCTTCTTCATCGCCGTCTCCACTTCGGCCGCGAGGATGATGCTCTCGAGCAGGTCCTCGTAGGCCTCGGCGGCCTCGTCGATGCGGGCCGACGAGCCCATGATCCCGTAGCCGCGCTCGTCGAGGCTTTTGGAGACGCGGGAGGATTCGATCTGCGGGACGACGACGCCCATGATGTTCTTGGACTCGGTGGTGATCTCGGGGTGTTCCTGCAGCGCGGCGGCGGCGCCGCGAACCGCGACGTCGCCTTCCATGGCCCGCGCCATGTTGATCTTCTTCTGGGCCGCCTCGTAGTCGTCGGCCAGATCACCGCGGACGTCCTGGGCCTTGTCCAGGATGTCCATGAACTCCATGATCAGCCCGTCCCGTTTCTTCTCGAGTGTGCCGTGCCCCCGCTCGGAGAGTTCGATGCGGTCCTCGATCTCCATCAGGTTCTTGCGGGTGGGCTTGACGTCCTTGGCCATCTTGGAGGAACGTTGCGCCCCCAGTCGGATAACTGTTTACAGTTTTCTGCGGCGTCCGTCGGTGGTGATGCGGTGGCGGAGGGCGCTGGCCGCGATCGCCAATCGCGGTGTGCCGTTCGGCAGGCTCGAGGATTCGGAAGAAAACAAGCCTCGATGACCGGTTCAGCCCAGGAAGAGGTCGACCATGTTCCCCGAGCTCTGGCCGCGGTACAGCTCGGAGTAGCCGCAGTTCGTGCAACTGACGACCATGAACTTGCGGTTCTGGATATCGAACATCTTCGACAGCCCGGAACCGGTCGTCGCGATCTCGTCCATTTCGGTCTCCGTGTGACCGCACTTCGGACAGCCGCGCTCGTCGTCTTTCATATCTCGGAGTTCGTGTCATTCGGTAAAGTCTTTGTGCTCGAGCGGACGAGAGCTAGCTATGTCCGCGGCGTTCGTCGTCCTCGTGCTCCTGTTTGCAGTGCTGATCCCGCTCGTGCTCTGGGTTGCGATCGAGGGGGAGACGTCGAATGCGACCGTTATGGACCGCACGGACGCCGAACGGATCGCGAAAGAACGCGGCGGCCGTAGCGGGTCGCGATCGAACGGATCGGCTTCGGAGACGTGGGCTGGCTCGAGCGAGTCCGACCGAGAGTACACGATCGCGGATCGCGTGGACGACGACAGTGACGCGGCTACCGGATGGGGAACGCCGCCGGAAGAGCGCGGGACCGGTTCATCGTGGAGCGACAATCGAGACGAGGGGACTCGAGACGACCGGAACCGCTAATCTTGGCATCTTCCTCGCGAGCAGCAGTTACCGTAGAACTGCGAAATCGAATCCCAGCAGAGAGCTACAGCTGACCGGTAGGCGATGAAACAAGGGAAAACCGGTCATCGAGCGGACGATCCGAGAGTCGGAAGGGGCGAGCGACGAGCCGCGATCAGTCGGCCGTCACTTCGGCCGCTTCGGTCTCGTCTTCGCGGTAGTGCTCCTCGATGAGCTCCTCGTCGATACGGTTGAGTTCCGCCTTCGGGAGATCCGACAGCAGGTCCCAGCCGAGCTCGAGGGTGTCGTCGATCGAGCGGTTGGTGTCGTACCCCTGCTGGACGAACTCCTCCTCGAAGCGGTCGGCGAAGTCGAGGAACTTGTTGTCCCGCTCGGAGAGGGCTTCGCGACCGACAATGTTGACGAGGTCGCGCAGGTCCTCACCCTCCGCGTACGCGGCGTACATCTGGTCGGAGACGTCGCCGTGGTCCTCGCGGGTCAGGCCCTCGCCGATCCCGTCGTCCATCAGTCGGGACAGCGACGGGAGAACGTTGATCGGCGGCTCGATACCCTGGCTGTTGAGGTCCCGATCCATCACGATCTGACCCTCGGTAATGTAGCCCGTCAGGTCCGGAATCGGGTGGGTGTCGTCGTCGCCGGGCATCGTCAGGATCGGGATCTGGGTGACCGATCCGTCCTTGCCCTCGATACGACCGGCCCGCTCGTAGAGTTGGGCCAGGTCGGTGTACATGTACCCGGGGTAGCCACGGCGTCCCGGGACCTCCTCGCGTGCGGCGCCGATCTCGCGCAGCGCCTCACAGTAGTTGGTCATGTCCGTGAGGATGACCAGCACATGGTAGTCCTTCTCGAAGGCCAGGTACTCGGCCGTGGTGAGCGCGAGTCGCGGGGTGACCTGACGCTCGACGGCCGGGTCGTCCGCGAGGTTCATGAAGACGACCGAGCGCTCGAGTGCGCCCGTGCGCTCGAAGTCGTCCATGAACTCGTTTGCCTCTTCCTGGGTGATCCCCATCGCGCCGAAGATGACGGCGAACTCGGAGCCGCCTTCGCCCTCCTCTTCCGGCACGGTCGCCTGTCGGGCGATCTGGAGCGCGAGTTCGTTGTGGGGCAGGCCGGAGCCGGAGAAGATCGGCAGCTTCTGGCCGCGAACCAGCGTGTTCATGCCGTCGATGGCCGACACGCCGGTCTGGATGAACTCCTCCGGATACTCCCGCGAGTAGGGGTTGATCGCCTTGCCGACGATGTCCTGGCGCTTGTCGGGGACGATCTCCGGACCGCCGTCGATCGGGTTCCCGGAGCCGTCGAGCACCCGTCCGAGCAGGTCCTCGGTGACGGGCATCTTCATCGTCTCGCCCAGGAAGCGCACGGAGGCGTTGCGGTCGATGCCGCCGGTCCCCTCGAACACCTGGATCGAGACGATTCCCTCGCTCGATTCCAGTACCTGTCCGCGCAGGGTCTCTCCCTGCGGCGTTTCGATCTCGACGATCTCGTCGTAGCCGACGGGTTCGTCGACCTCGGCGAACACCAGCGGACCGCTGATTTCCGTGATCGTTTGATATTCTTTCATCGTTAGTACAGTGCTCGCAGTTGTTCCTTGAGATCTGCTTCGATCTCGCCGATGAAGTCCTCCCAGTCCTCGGCGGTACCCATCCGGTTGAGCCGCGGCGCGGCGTCGATGTCCTGAATCTCATCGACCGGGACGCCCGCATCCAGCGCCTCGAACGCCTCGTCGTTGAACGTCTTGATGGCCTGGAGCATCCGGTAGGTCTTCTCCGGTTCGCAGTAGGTGTCGACGTCGTGCAAGGCGTTCTGCTGGAGCCAGGCCTCACGCAGGTAGCGAGCGACCTCGAGCGTGAGCTGCTGGTCCTCCGGCAGGGCGTCCTTCCCGACGAGCTGGACGATCTCCTGCAGTTCGTCCTCCTCGTCTAACACGTCGACCGCCCACTGGCGGGTCTCCGCCCAGTCGTCTTCGACGTTTTCCTCCCACCACGGGTCGAGCTGGTCCTTGTACAGCGAGTAGGACTCGTTCCAGTTGATCGAGGGGAAGTGCCGACGTTCCGCGAGGTCGGCGTCCAGCGCCCAGAACGTCTTGACGATACGCAGCGTGTTCTGGGTGACCGGCTCGGAGAAGTCGCCGCCCGGCGGCGAGACCGCGCCGACGACCGAAATCGACCCCTCGTCGCCGTTCATCAGCTGGAACTTGCCGGCGCGCTCGTAGAACTCCGAGAGCGCGGCCGCCAGATATGCGGGGTACCCCTCCTCGCCGGGCATCTCCTCAAGTCGGGAGGAGATTTCGCGCATGGCCTCGGCCCACCGGGAGGTGGAGTCGGCCATCAGCGCGACGTCGTAGCCCATGTCGCGGTAGTACTCCGCGATTGTGATGCCCGTGTAAATGCAGGATTCGCGGGCTGCAACGGGCATGTTCGACGTGTTGGCGATGAGGCAGGTCCGGGCCATTAGCGGATTCCCGGTCTGCGGGTCCGGCAGTTCCGGGAAGTCCTCGATGACCTCGGTCATCTCGTTGCCGCGCTCGCCGCAGCCGATGTAGACGACGATGTCCGCGTCGGACCACTTGGCGAGTTGCTGCTGGGTGACGGTCTTCCCGGAACCGAAGGGACCGGGAATCGCGGCCGTCCCGCCCTTCGCGAGCGGGAACAGGCCGTCTTGGACGCGCTGGCCCGTCACCAGCGGCTCGGTCGGCGTCTCCTTGTTGCCGGCGGGACGGGCCTCGCGGACCGGCCACTCCTGGTGCATCTGGATTTCCTCGCCGGAGGAGAGTTCGGCGACGGTCTCCTCGACGGTGAACTCGCCGCTCTCGATCGACGTCACTTCGCCGCCCTCGTAGTCCGGCGGCACCATGACCTTGTGGTCGATGGTGACCGTCTCGGGGACGACCCCGACGACGTCGCCGGGTTCGACCTCGTCGCCTTCCTCGACTTCGGCCGTGAACTCCCACTGCTTCTCGAGGTCGATACCGGGCGCGTCGACCCCGCGGTCGAGGAACGCGGTCCCCATCTTGTCCTCGAGGACGTCCAGCGGACGCTGGACACCGTCGTAGATGGAGTCGAGCATGCCGGGTCCGAGGTCGACGGAAAGGGGCTCGCCCGTGTTCTCGACGGGTTCGCCCGGGCCGACGCCGGACGTTTCCTCGTAGACCTGAATCGTGGTCAGGTTTCCTTCGATCTCGATGACCTCGCCCATCAGCCCTTCGTCGCCGACGTAGACGACGTCGTTCATCCGGGCGTCGAGGTCCGTGGCGGTCACGACCGGACCGCTCACGCTTTCGATTACACCGTCTTCGTCGACGGATTCGATGTCTTCTGCCTGGCTCATAGTTTAGCTCTCTTCGTCCTCTTCCATCAGGTCGATACCGATCGCACGCTTGATCTGGTCGCGGAGTCCGCCGCCACCGGTGCCGCTCCCGATGGTGACGACGACCGGCTCGACGCTCGTCTCGACGTCCTGGCGAACGCCTCGAGAGAGGTACTCGAGGTCGTCGTCGTGCATGACGACGATACCGACGTCGTCGTCGTTCAAGACGTCCGTGACGGCGTCGTCTAAGTCTGTGCCTTTCTCGTCGTCCGGGACGTTCTCGAAGCGACGGACTCCCGCGAGGCGGAAGCCGGTCGTAAACTCCGGACTGCCGACGACTGCGATTTCCTGGCTCATAGGATCACCAGCTCCTCTTCGATCTCGCTCTCGTCGAGCCCGACCTCGCGGCCCCGCGCGATCGCGCGGATGTTCTCGACCTCGCGCTCCTTCGCGAGGATGTACGACAGCACGGCCGACACCGACACCGGATAGATGCTCGAGAGCGTGTCCGCGTACTCGAGCAGCGCAGCGTCTAGTGCGTGCTCGAACTGGATAAGGCTGTCAGCGTCGCGCAGCTGATCCAGCGCGCCCGAGAGCCGGTCGCCGTACCGACTGTCGTCGATGTGGTCGACGAGTTCGTCGTAGTCGGCGACGAGCCGACTCAGCTCCGACTCGTCGAACAGCACGCCGCCCGCGATGTAGTAGGCCGCGGGATCGAGGTCGGCACCGCTGCGAGCGAGCCGCAGGGCGTTGCGGGCGTTGCGGAAGTCGATCTCCGCTTCCAGGAACTCGACGTACTTCGCTTCCGGCCCCTCCTCGGGACGGCCGAGGTCGTCGAGCAGGTGCTCGTAGAACTCCCGGTCGAGGGCGTTCTCGAGCGGGACGAGAGTCCCGGTCTCCTCGAACTCCTCGAGCCCCTCCGAGAGCGGCTCGTAGTAGATGGTGTCCGAGAGGAGTTCGACGACGTCTTCGATCTCGTCGACCTCGAGCAGCCGATCGAGCGTCGCGTCGTCGAGTTCGCCGGCGCGGATGAGGTCCGTCTGGATTCCCTCCGCGGGCGTGTCGGTGTAGATCCCGCGGATAATCGTCTTGACGTTCCAGACGTCGAACTTCCGGAGGTACCGGCTGATCAGGTCGTAGAGCCGTCCCTCCGCCCAGTCCAGCAGGTCCTGGAAGTGCTTCGCGAGGTTGCGGTTCAACGCGTACTCGATCAGATCGACTCCCGAAAAGCGTGCCCCGAGCTCGTTGATCTCGCGTTCGTACTCCGACTCCTCCATGAACCGAGCGATCTCGCTCGGTCCCATCCGGACCAGCTTGCGGTAATCCTCGTCGTCGAACAGCTTGGCTCGTCGCGACCGAACGCGAGCGTTGACGTACTCCGTGTTCGAGGCACCGAGGCTCATTGTTCGAAGAGTCGGTTGCTGATTGCCTGGAGGTTGTCCTCCCAGACGTCCTCGAGCACCGAGTCGAACGTGTTGTTGACCCGGACGCGGGACTGGTCGCTCTCGACGACGACGCCGCCGAGGCAGTCGCGCTCGCCGGCGTACTCGTAGCCGTCGAACGCGTCGTCCTCGAGGATCGACTCGATCAGCTCCCGGTCGTCCTCGCGACCGTAGACGCTGACGTCGTCGCCCGCGTCGAACTCGGTGCCGGCGGCCTCGAGCAGGGCGCGGGTGAGCTCCTCGCGGGTGTTCCCGTCGAGCGAGGCGAGTTCTTCCTCGACCTGCTCGCGGACCTCGCCGAGGACGTCGCGGCGCGCCTCCAGGCGCTTCTGTTTCGCCTCCAGCTTCGCGCTGGAGAGGCGCTGTTCGCGCAGTTGGTCGATCTCGCGGTCGACCTCCCGCTCGGCCTCCTCGAGGGTCGCCTCGGCGTCTTCCTCGGCGGCCGACTCGATCTCGTCGGCTCGAGACTCGCCCTCGGCACGGATTTCCTCCGCACGCGCGTGGGCCTCTTCCCGAATGTCTTCAACGACTGTGTCCAAACTCATTGGTGAAAGAAACGGGGAAGGCGGTTATGCTCCGACGATGAAGACGACGACCAGGGCCAGGATCACGAGCGTCTCAGGCAGGACGGTCATGATCAGGCCCGGGACGAACAGGTCGTCGTCCTCGGCCAGTGCGCCGACGGCAGCCGCACCGATACCGCGCTCGGCGTACCCCGATGCGAGCGCAGCGAGACCGACCGCGATCGCAGCGGCACCCGCGTCAGTAAGGAACGGCGCGGCGTTTCCGGCTGATTCTCCGTTCTGCAGTACAACTTCCGTGAACGCTGTCAGTGGTTCCATCATTGGTTAGTCCTCGCTGTAGGTTCGATCGTGTCCGAACGGTTCGTATTTCTCCCCACCGCCATCATAAAACTTGTTAAAGAACTCGACGTACTCGAGGCGCACAGCCTGTAAGCCGGCGCTTGTCACGCCAAGCGCTAGCACGACGATGTGTCCGACCACTAGAATGATCAGACCGCCGAGCAGCCCTGCGGTCCCCGAGTGCATGAGGCCGCCGAAGATGACCTCGGCGCCTTCGCCGTAGTGTTCGGCGACGTAGCTCGGTTCGTGGTTCCGCAGGAAGTGGAATGCGCCCTCCGGGTCCCGGTACGCCCCGAAGAACAGCAGGTTGACGACGAAGGCCATCCCGGCCTTCGCGAGCAACACTGCGCCCATTCGGGTGTACGAGAAGACGTTGACGATGACGTCGATGAACTCGACCGCTTCGACCGGTTCGCTGATGATGAGCAGCGCGAACCCGATGAAGAAGACGAGCAGCGGCGCCGAGAGCGGGAAGTCGGCGATCCCCAGCGGGATCGTCACGAGCACCCACTCCGGGAAGCCGGTGAACCCGATGGGGAACGGGCCGTCGCTCGCGAACGTCTCGAACAGGAAACCGGGCTTCGTGCCCGCTGCCTGTCGCGAGAAGATCCAGATCCAGATGCCGTTGAGCATCAGGAGCCACGAGCCGCTGTGGAAGACGGCGTCCTTGACGCCGTGGCTGAGGTTCTCGTAGAAGTCCAGGATGTACCCGATGTTCAGGTGGACGATCCCGGCGAGCACGCTCACGACCATCCACCCGAGCGCGAAGTCGGCTGCCGCCGGCTCGAGACCCTTGTTGAGCGGCAGGAGGTCGCTCCCGCCGAAGAGCCACTCGCCGAGTACGTGCAGCCCGAAGATCTCGCCGTAGATGATGCCGAACAGCATCGTGAACAAGCCGGCCCAGATGGCGACGCCGCCGAGGCTGGTGATGCCCTTACTGTCGAACTGCGTAGCCATGTACGCGCCGATGGCGACGTACAGGAGCCCGTACCCGAAGTCCCCGATCATGAACCCGAAGAACGCCGGGAACGTCAGGAACAGGAAGATCGTCGGGTCGAGTTCGCTGTACTTGGGACGGTTGACCGCCTGGACCAGCACCTCGAACGGCCTGGCCGGTCCGGGGTTGTTCTGGACCGTCGGCGGTTCGTCGCCCATCGTCACCGCGGAGCCGCCGTCGGTGACGGCCTTCTGGGGCTCCTCGTCGGCCTCGGGGGACGGTTCGTCGTCCTCGTCTTCGGCGGCGGGTGCGCCCTTCTGAACCTCTTCCGTGTGGGAGTGAGCGCCGTGACGGTCGTAGTCGGCCCGCTCTAACTCCTCGATCTCGACGCTATCGCCGACTGCGTCCCGCAGCGCGGAGCGGAGTCGGTCGTACTCGTCGGTCGGGATCCAGCCCTCGGCGACGAACGCGCGGCCCGTCGTCGCGAACTGCAGCGGCGCCTCCGCGCGCTGGACCTCGATCGACAGTTCCGATTCGACCTGCAGGAGGAACGATCCCTCCTTGCGGCGGATCTCCGCGAGTTCGGCGTCGATCTCCTCGAGACGCGACTCGAGGTCGGCCTTGCGCGACTCGAGGTCGTCGACGTAGGCCGACGGGCTCTTCTCGGTGTCTGGCACCTCGTGACGGGTGAACTCGACGCCGACGAGCGCGTCGTCGATCGGGTTCGCGCCGGCGTCGTCGGTCGGCGCGGCCGCGACGGCGACGACGTCGCCGCCGGTGAACGTCTCGTACGCGCGGATCTCGTCGGACGCTTCGAGAGCGTCCTCGATCGCGTCGACGCGGCCCTCGCCGACGACGACGTCGATCGTCTCGTACCCCGACAGCAGGTCGAGGTCGATGCCCAACTCCGCGAACGGTGCGACGCGGTTGATTCGCTCCTCGACCTGCCGCAGGTCGTCGCGCACGTCGCTGCGCTGGTCGTCGAGCTCGTTGACCCGCGTGCGGATCTCCTCGAGCCGGTTCTCCCAGTTTTCGTCGAGCTGTCCCCGCTGGGGTTCGACGTCGGCATCCGCGAGGTCGAGCGTGCTCTCGAGGGCGCGAACGGTCACCAGCTTCTCGGAGGCGTCGTCCGCCCCTTCGATCGGGTTGCCGTTGTCGAAGCCCTCCCAGGAGCCGTCGTAGTCCGAGAGGTGAACGAGGTTCAGCTCGTGGATCGTCTCGATGACCGCGGGCATGACGCCCTTGGAACCGGCCACCGAGACCTTGCTCATGCGCTCAGGTCTGAGCATGGACGTCCTCCTGGAACAGTTCGACGACGTGGTCGGTCACTTCGTCGACCCGATCCCGCGCGCGGTCGGCCAGCGCCTCCCGCTCGCGCTCGCCCTCCTCGAGGACGCGTTCGCACTCCTGATCGATTTCTTCGCGCGCCTCCTCGAGGCGGCGCTCTTTGAGTTCCTGTGCCTCTTGGTCCGCTTCCGTGCGAATCTCCTCGGCTCGTTCCCGGGCCTCGGCTATTCGCTCGTCGCGGTCCTGTTCCGCCTGTGCGACGATTTCATCGGCGTCCGACTCCGCCGACTGTATTCGTTCGAGAACCTCTGGCCTCGGCATACTCTAAGCAAGCGAACGTTTGATAGAGCGCGTATATGGTAGTTGCGAAAGCCACCCGCGCACCGGTTGCGCGATCGACGGGTAGCTTTCGATTACCGAACCCTGTGGAACCGGGAACAGCAGACATATCCCGATCGCCCCGAAAGTCGCTTCCAATGGGAATTCTCGAGAACAAAGCCCGGGCCCGGCTGTTCTACAAGTACCTCTCGAAGGTCTACGACCAGGTGAACCCCTTCATCTGGACCGAGGAGATGCGCGCGGACGCGCTCGGTCTGCTCGACCTCGAGGACGACATGACGGTACTCGACGTCGGCTGCGGCACCGGCTTCGCGACCGAGGGGCTGCTCGAGCACGTCGACGAAGTCTACGCGCTCGACCAGAGCGAACACCAGCTCGAGCAGGCCTACGCGAAGTTCGGCAAACGGGCGCCGCCGGTCCACTTCCACCGCGGCGACGCCGAGCGACTCCCCTTCGCGACCGACACCTTCGACGTCGTCTGGTCCTCGGGCTCGATCGAGTACTGGCCGAACCCGATTCTCGCCCTCCGGGAGTTCCGCCGCGTGCTGAAACCCGGCGGCCAGGTGCTGGTCGTCGGCCCGAACTACCCCGACAACGTGCTCGCCCAGTATCTGGCCGACTCGATAATGCTGTTTTACGACGAGTACGAGGCCGACGCGATGTTCAAGACCGCCGGCTTCGAGGACGTGAAACACGCGTTCATGGGCCCCTCCTACGATCCGGAAGTCGCGATTACGACGATCGGTCGCGCGCCGGAATAGGCTACCGCGCGACCGCCTCGAGATCCGCGATCACCTGCCCGTCGACGACCAGCCTGACCCGAACCAGATCGCCCATCTTGAACGACGGCTCGTTCGTTGACGCAACGGCGAACGACGCTCGCTCGCCGGCGCTCCACTTGGGATCGGCCTTCGCATTGAACGGCCCCGTCGGCGCGCCGTCGAACCCGGTCGCACCGACGAACGGGACCGGTGGCTGTTCGGTCAGTTCCGTGCCGTCGACGATCACCGTAATCGACAGTTCTCGAACGTCGATCGTGTCCCCCACGCGGTGTTCGATTGTGATCGTCGACCGGTCGCTATCGGCCGATAGTTCGAAGGCCGTCATCGCCGGCGATTCGGGAGTCCACGTCGAGACGCCGATCAAGATGACGCCCGCGACGCTGACCGCGATGACGAGCAGAAGGATCGTTCCGACAACGGAACTGACGCTTCGATCGGATGGGGTCTTGCAAACCGACGCTCGCCGGATCACGGCGGTTTTGGCCGCGGATACACATATAAACCGTCGGATCGGAGTGGTGTCTCGAGCCGTCGTCTTCCCACAGCCGGAAAGAATGACCGCGGCTCCGAAAGAGCGGTTCGCTTAACGACTTGTATTCGACCTAAAATCCGCGGACGAAACGGTCACGTTGAGGGTTTCGGATGGCGTCTCGACCTGTAGTTCGTACTCCCCGCCGCTCGGCGGGACGATCCAGTGCGTCCCGTCGTCGGGATCAGTCGTTCCGATCTCGAATCCGTCGATCGAAATCGTCGCCGATTCCGGCTCGTCCGTCGCCGAATCGACGACGGTAATCTCGGCGGGACCGTTCGCCGGCGTTTCGTCGAGCGACAGTTCGATCCCGTCCTCCGAATGCGTCCGCTCGCCGGCAACGGGAAGCGATCCGACCGAGAGGACCTGCACCTCGCGGTACACGTGCCCGGTTCCGCCGTCGAGATAGACCTCGAGGTTCCCCTTCTCGTGAGCGTATTCGATCCAGTAGAGGTTCTTCAGTGTACTGTGATCCTGCGAACTCGGGAAATCGCCGCTGATCGAATCGGCAGCCCACGGATAGAGAGAATCGGCCCGATCGATCGACTCGTACTCGGCGAACTGATCGGGTTGGGTCGGATCGCGATTGTCGAACCGAACGGTTTCGGTAAGATAATTACTGCCGTCGATCGCGGAGAGCCGGTAGCCGCTCGCGTTCGCGGACGCTTCGAACAGCACCGAATACGTCTCGGAGTCGGACGTCGTCGCGATTCCCGCTCGAAGTTCCGTGCGGTGCGCCTCGAGAATCGTTCGATCGGCTCGCATTCGATCGGACGGCAGGGAGTAGCCGGACGTCCGATAGGACTTGGTTTCGAGATCGTTAATCGCCTCGTCTAACAGCACCGCTTCGTGGTAATTTCGAGCGATCGTTCCGAGAACCTCGGTTTCGCTCTGTTCCCCGGCGACGTATGCCTCGATAGCGTCCCGTTCGCGTTCCTCAAGCGCTTCAGTTCGGTTTTGAGTCCGATTATAGGCGGCCTCGATCATCGCCTCGCGCTCGTCGGCACTTGCTTCGTCAAACTCGCTCTCGACGATGACGTACTGTTCATGATCGATTCGAAGCTTGTCGTCGGCGTTTGCGAGCGCCGTGCCGAGATCCGGGGTGTGTTCGACGTATCCGCCCATCGTTTCCCCCTCGAGCGGGAGTCGATTCGTCGTGTTTTCGACGGTAACCGGCGTTTGTTGTTGGGCGGTCTGCTGTCCGTCGGATTGAGTCCCGGTTCCGACCTCGGTGTCCGCCCCGACAAGAACTGTCGCAGGAAGGGAAAAGAGGACGAGTACTGTGAGGAGGGCAGGTAGCGCGCGGGTCATCGGCCTACCGTATGCCCTCCTGATATAAAAGATGGTCGCACCAGTTACCGTCCGCCTATACTGATGTTACCCGACTTGAGTGGTTCCGGCGTTCGCCGTGGTGACGTTTCACGACGTTTTACGAGGGTCAATGACGTTTTATTTTCGATGGAAAGGGTTTTTTCCCCGGGGGGACCACCCGTTGGTACGCATGCGGTTATCCCCCGCCGTTACGATCGCCCTCACCGTCCTCCTCGCTACGGCCGCTCTGGGACCGATCGCCGCCGCCGCTTCGACACCGACAACCGGTTCAGAAGCGGTGGCCGACCGATCCCCATCAGCGGCGCCCACAGCGCTCGATACTGCTCTCGTTCGTTCCTCCCTCTCTGATGAGTATGATCAGCACGCCATGTCAACCTCGAGTCCCGCTTCGGTTCAGTCCCAGACGGAGACACCCCTCCCCGCCGCCGATCCAAAGCAGATCATTCGACTGAACGTCTCGAGCAACGGCGACGTCCGCTGGGAAATCGAATCCCGATTTCTGATCGCCGATGACGACGACGTAGCCACCTTTCGCGAGTTCGCCGACGCTGTCAGAACGGGACGAATAAATACCGGATACGACGTGCAGCTGTTCGAACGGTACGTCACGCAGGCGGAAACCGTGACGGACCGGGAGATGGAACTTCGAAACGCCGGCTGGGACGAACCGCAGATTAGAGAGCCCGAAAGCAACGATCTCAACAACGGGACGCGAATCGGAGTCATCACGTACTCCGTTACGTGGACGAACTTCGCGACCGTCGACGACGACCGCATTTACTTCGGTGAAGCGTTGCAGACTCCCGACGAGGACACCGAGAGCTGGTTACCGTTGTACGATGACCAACGGCTCGTCATCGAACCCCCGCAGAACTACGCCCTCGAGACGCCCTCCTCGCTCACGTGGAACGGTCCCCACCAGTTCGAGGAAGAAGAACTAGAAATCGTGTTCCTGCGCGGCCCCGCCGGCCCACAATCGATGTTTCCCGGTTCAGTATGGCTCGCCGGGTCGGCGCTCGGAATTCTGATCGCCGCCGGAATCGGCGGCTACTTCGCCTACCGATACGCGGCGCGGTCCGAACGCTTCGACTTACCGATCGATCGGATCCCGCTGCTCGAACGGGGACAGAGCCACGCGTCGGAGACAAAAACGCGATCTGGCTCCGAACTCGTCGGATCCGGTGGCGAATCGGCGTCGGGATCGAGCGCCGACTCGACGGCGGCCGCGGCGCAGACTCAACTCGAGTACGAGGAGCCCGACGACGATATCGATCCCGAACTGTTGAGCGACGAAGAGCGGGTTCAGCGGATGCTCAAACGAAACGGCGGTCGAATGAAACAGGCGGCGATCGTCAACGAAACCGGTTGGTCGAACGCGAAGGTTTCGCAGTTGCTCTCGCAGATGGACGACGACGGCGAGATCGAGAAGTTACGGATCGGTCGGGAGAACCTCATCACGCTGCCGGAAGTCGATCCGACCGAAGTGGATTAACACAGTCGCTGTTCACGTTCACTTGGTTTGCGGTTCGTATTTCGCCCGTATAATCGAGACTCGAGAAATAAGACGTCACAGTGCGGCAGCGAGCGCCAAACTCCCTCCGACAAGTGCCAGATAGCAACCCAGAACCGCTCGGGAAGAGAGATAGATGGCAACCCGATCCTCAATCCCACCGAATGGCCGGAATCACCACGAATCCGGCGACGGTCCATGCGACGCCGACGAGTCAGCCGCCAAGGAGCAAATTCCCGTAGATCACGCCGCCGAGCGCCAGTATCGCTAGGCCGACGAGCAGCGTCAAGGTTCCGACGAGGTAGACGAACACGCCCAGACCGGTAATCCCGCGACTGGCGTCGCGGACGATTCGCCACGACTCCTCCTCGTCAATCTCCTGCGTGTTGTCGATGTCCTCGTCGGCAGCAGCCGAGAGGCTCATCGACCCACAGTTGTTACACGGCAGGTTGTTTCGGTTGTGGACCCGACCGCAGTCGTCGCAGACGAACGAGACGGACGTCGCACTCTCGACGGCCTCGAGTTCGGTGTGACTCATCCGTCCCCTCCCTGTATTCGTGTGTGCCAGTCAAGACGTGCCATCGAATAGCAGTCCGAAAACTAACACGTCTAACTTTTTGCTTCTGACACACGTATCTTGGTACGTTACTCGAGACAATTGACTTCGAAGTTGGGACGGGAGTCGGTCGGTCATTTACTCGTCAATCGTTGAAGGATTCGAGACATCGGTCCGGCCCGCAGACGCCGCTCACTCGCGTCCGACCACTACGCCAGTGGCATCCGCTCGACGACTTGCCCGTCGTAACTCGGGTACTGCTCGACGATTTACGCGCACCTTTTTCTCGTCGGGTTCGCTCCGCTCACCCTCCTCCAAAAATCTGCACCAAAAAGCCGCTCGTTCGCTCCGCTCACTCGCGGTGTAATCACTACGCTAGCGGCGTCCGCTCGACGACTTGCCCGTCGTAACTCGGATACTGCTCGACGATTTCGCCGTCCTCGAGGTCGCCCTCCTCGATCATCTCCTCGAGGAGCCACCAGGCGACCTCGACGTGGTTCGATTTGACGGTGTAGAACTCTTCGGGGACGCCGAGTTCCGCGAAGCGTTCGGGGTCGGCGTACGTTTTCCCGTAGACGAGCGTCCCGTCGTCGGTGACGTCGTCGAACTCGCGGCGGACGTTGCGGGCCATGCGCTTCAGGCGGCGGCGGTGCTGGGCGGCATCCTTGAAGACGGAGGTACAGAAGTAGACCTGCTCGTGGTCGCCCATGACCTCGAGAATGTCCTCGCGAGAGCCCTCGACGGCGCTCATGTGGTCTTCCTTGAGTTCGAAGCCCTGATCCTGCATCCGGCGGTAGTTGCCCTGTGACATCTCGAACTCGTTGACGTTGCAGAAGTCGGCGGCGCCCTCGTCCAAGAACTCGAGGAACTCCTCCTCGGCGCGGATGCCGGGAATCTCGAAGGCGGGGGTCAGCCCTTCCTCGCGGGCGATGTAGAGGATGTCCTCCCACTCGGTGCCGTGGAGGTCACCCCACTGCTCGTAGGGCGGGTGGAACCGAATTTCGTCGAGACCGGCCTCCGAGAGGCGGCGCATGTTCTCGCGGCCGCCGGTGATGCCGGTGTAAAGGTGGGTGTGGTGGTCCTCGCCGAACTCGTCCTTCAGCAGTTCGAGGTAGTGGCAGGTTCGGTCCAGCGCCTCCTGGGGCTCGCCGCCGGTGATCGAGGTCCCCAGCGCGTCCATCCGCTTGGCCTCGGTGATGACGTCCTCGTCGTCCTCGACCTGTCGCTCGTTGGCGTAGACGTTGGTGACGTTCTTGCGGTTCTCGCCGAGCGGGCAGTAGAAGCAGTCGCGCTGGTCGCAGTAACCGTAGACGAACAGGACCATCTTGCCGCCTTTCGCGCACTGCTCACAGCCCTTTGAGATCATCTACTCGCACTGAGCGGTTCCAGCGGAATAAGCGAACCGGGTTCGAAACGGTGTGTGAGTGGGTGTCCCGCGGCGAACCATGCGTGCGCGCCGTCCGTCGGGATCGACGGTGACGTTGCTGTCATCGCTCTCATGACGATGAGAAAACATATATCATCCGACCGCGATGTGCATCGCCAACGGTAATCAAAATGCCGAACGGACCCGGACGACGACAACTGCTCGTCGGGATCGCTAGCGGAGCGATTGCGCTCGGGAGCGGCTGCGCCGACGGCCTCGAGTTAGGCGACACTGACAACGAGGACGACTTGCGATGCCGGGACGACCACCATCGATACCTCACCCCGGAATTCGAGGGCCGGACAGTGGTCTACGACGAGCAGATTCCCGGCGTGTCACTCGAGGTCCCCGCAGAAGTCGAAGAGTTGACGGATTTCACCGTCACGCTTACGAACAGCAGTAACCACGAGATCGAGATTTACGCTGACGACCGGCTCGCCGTTCAGGCCCGCGGTGACGACGGAGCGTGGTACACGATTTTCGGCGTCGAGAAGGACTACGAGTGGACCGAACGGACGGAGCCGCTTGCACCGGGTGACGAACGATCGTGGGACCTCCACGCGTCGATCCACGACAGCGGCCTCGAGCACTATGCCTTCTGCTCGACGCCGACCATCGGACGCTATCGGCTGCTCTTCTGGGGATTACCAGACGACTCGCCGGGAGATCCGCTGGCGTTAGCGACGGAGTTCGAGATCGTCGAGCGACAGGACGATGAAAACGCATCCCGGTAGCGGGGACGGAGAGCCCTCGACCGACGAGATACATCCGCACAGTTCGAGCATAACGGGTAATTACGTCCTATAACAAAGCTATTCCCGCCGATCTCATTCGGACGGCAGTCGATCCCTCGAGAACCCAGAAAACGGAAATACCACGCCCGCGAACCACGGGACGATGCTGCTGGTCCTGTGCGTCGACCTCGACGACGACCTGGGTCGCAAGACCGGCTTCACGACGCCGGTGATCGGCCGCGACCCCGTCGAAGAGGCGGCGATCGCCCTCGCGACGGAAGACCCCGAGGACTCCGACGTCAACGTCATTTTCCAGGGGTTACACGTCTACGACGATCTGGACGAGCGCGATGAGAGCGTCGAGGTTGCCGTCGTCACCGGCAACGAGGACGGCGACGTCGCCGCCAACCGCGAGGTCGGGGACGAAGTCGATACCGTCCTCGCGAGCCTCTCGACCGCCGAGGACGTCACCGCCCTGGTCATCACCGACGGGGCGCAGGACGAATCCGTCATCCCGGTGATCCGCTCGCGGGTCCCCATCGACGGCGTCCGACGGGTCGTCGTCCGGCAGGCCCAGAACCTGGAGTCGATGTACTACACCATCAAGCAGGTGTTGGACGACCCCGAGACGCGGGGGACCGTCCTGATCCCGCTCGGGATCTTACTGCTGATCTACCCGCTCGCGCTGATCGGCAGCGCCCTCGAGATGCCCGGCTTCGTCCTCGGGACGACCTCGGCGCTGCTCGGGCTCTACCTCATCTCCCGCGGGTTGCGGTTGGGCGACCGACTCGATACCGCGGTCGAACGCGCCCGGCGCTCGCTGTACGCCGGTCGGACGACGCTGCTCGCGTACGTCGTCGCCGCCGCCCTGTTCGTCCTCGGCGGCGTCAGCGGCACGAACGAACTCGAGGCCGTCCGGGAGTCGACGGCCGGCGAGGTCAGCGCGCCGGTCATGCTCGCCGCGCTGGTCTACGGCTCGATCCAGTGGCTCGCCGCCGCCGGCGTGACGACCAGCCTCGGCCAGATCACCGACGAGTACATCGCCGGCAGCCTCGAGTGGCGGTACCTCAACGCGCCGTTCTACGTCGTCTCGATCGCGCTCGTCCTGCGCGCGGTTAGCGCCTTCTTCCTCGACAGGGTGGCGATCAGCTACCTCGCGGCGGCGCTGACCGCCGGAACGCTGCTGGGCATCGCGAGCACGCTCGCCTTTGCCGTCCTCGAGTCGCGGTACGCGGACTCGGAGGACGAGTCAGAGTCAGAAACGGACGCCGAGGGTCGGCGCAAGGCGGATAGCGTCTGAGTCTGCCGATCCGATTTCCGAAAACGGCGCTCCTTACCGCTCGCGCTCGACGACGAACTCCGCCAGCTCGAGCAGGTACTCCTCGGCCTCCGAATCGGCGACCTCGACTCGGTCGAGCGCGTCGATCGCGCGGTCGGCTTCCGCTCGCGCGCGTGCGTTCGCTTCCTCGGGTGTGAGGTCCGTCACCTGGACGACCGACGGGCGCTCGAGGGCGGCATCGTGGCCGGTCGGTTTGCCGAGTTCCTCGGGGTCGGAAACGGCGTCTAACACGTCGTCCCGGATCTGGAAGGCGATCCCGACGCGCTCGGCGTACTCGCCCAGCGCCTCGACGGTGACCGGCTCGGAGTCGGCGGCGATCGCGCCGAGTTCGGCGGCGGCGCGGAACAGCGCGCCGGTCTTACGGCGGGCCAGCGTCATGTACTCCGCTTCGTTTTCCGGCTTGGCCGAGAGCTCCGTCGCCTCCCCGATGCCGAGTTCGACCATCGCGTCGGCGACGACTCGCGTCGCGTCCGGATCCGCCGAGAAGAGGCTAAAGGCCTCGCCGAGCAGGCCGTCGCTGGCGATGATCGCCGGCCCGTAGCCGAACTCGGCCCAGGCGCTCGGCGTCCCGCGGCGAAGCTCCGAGCGGTCGATGATGTCGTCGATGACGAGCGACGCGTTGTGGACGAGTTCGATGCCGACGCCGAACTCGACCGCGTCCTCGGCCGTTCCGCCGACCGTTTCGCAGGCCAGCACCGTCACCATCGGCCGCACGCGCTTCCCGCCGGACAGCGCGACGTGGCGAACTTCCTCGTTGAGCGTCTCGGGATCGACCCCGTCGATAACGTCGACGAGACGCTCCTCAATTAGCGCCCGACGGCGCTCCAGAAGTTCCATTGGCGGGCTTTAGGAGAGGGTAAAAAAGTAGGTGACGGTTCGGCCGCTCGAGTTCGATTACTCGTCGTCCGAGCGATCGAACTGGAACGAGTCCGAGAGCGGGTCCGCGCCGTCGTCCGTTTCGACGGCCTCGCTGTCGTCTTCTGGGTCGCCGGCCTCCGCGTCCTCGATCGCGTCGTCAACGGGGTCGGTGTCGTCCGCGTTCTCCGCGTCGGCCGCGGATTTCTGCGACTGGTCGGGTTCGTTGTCCGATTCGTTCAGTTCGACGCCCGATTCGTCGAAGGAGATGACCTCGTCGCCCTCCGCGACGTCCTCGTCCGACTCATTCGCGGCGTCTTCGGCGAGTTTGAATCCGGCGTCCCCGTCATCATCATCGTCACCGTGACCGCCGATCACGTCGTCACCGTCCGTACCGCCGATCACGGTCTCGGCGTCCGAATCGTCGTCCTCGTTGCTCCACGTCCCGTTCGATAGGTCGGTCTCGAGCGCGTCGCCGTCGGCCGCGTCGAATCCGGCGTCCGAAACGGAATCGGAATCGAACTCCGGTTCGGACTCGAGGTCAGCAGCGGCGCCGGGTTCGACGTCCGCGTCGGTCTCGAAGTTGTCGAGCGTCTCCGAGAGGTGGGAGGCGCGGTTCGCGAGTTCGCCGGCGCTGCGGGAGACCTCGGTGAGCGCGGTCGTCTGCTCCTCGGCGGCGGCGGCGACCGTCTCGCTCTCGGAACTGGTCTGCTCGGCGATCGCCGCGACGTCGTCGACCATCGCGACGACCTGCTGGGTCGAGGCCGCCTGCTCGTCGCTGGCGTTGGAGATTTCCTGCACGCCGGTGTTGGTCTCGGTCGCGTAGTCGGCGATCTCGTCGAGCGCGTCCGCGGCGCGTTCGACCGAGTCGGTGTGCTCGGAGACCCGGTCGCTGGTGCGCTGGACCTCCGTCGCGGTGCGGTCGGTCTGTTCCTTGATCTGTTCGAGTCGGTCTTCGATGTCGGCCGCGGCTTCGCGGGTGTCCTCGGCGAGTTCCTTGACCTCGCCGGCGACCGCCGAGAAGCCCTCGTTGGAACTGCTCGAGCGCGAGGCCTCGATGTTGGCGTTCAGCGCCAGCATGTTGGTCTGCTCGGCGACCTCGGTGATGAACTCGAGCAGGTCGTCGATCTGCGCCATCTCCTCCTCGAGGCGTTCGATCTCCTCGACGGCGGACTCGGAGTCGGTTTCGATCTCCTGCATCCCCTCGATGGCCTCCTGGGCGGCTTCGCGACCGCGTTCGCCGGTCTCGGCCGTCCGCTCGGCGAGTTCGGCGACCTGGTTCGAGGAGGCGGCGATCTCCTCGATCGTCGTCGAGAGGCCGTTCATCTCCTGGGTGACCGACTGGAGGCTGTCGTTCTGCCGGTCGGCACCCTCGGAAATCTCCTGAATGGACTCCGCGACCTGACCGGACGCGGACCGAACTTCTTCGCTCGAGGCGGTCACTTCCTCGGAGGCCGTCGCGACCTCGGTCGCGAAGGACTTGACCTCGGCCGTCGTCGCCTCGATTTCGGCGATCATGTCGTTGAACTCCGCGGCGATCTCGGTCATCGCCTCGTTCTCGCTCTCGGGGTCCATCCGCGCGGTGAGGTCGCCGTCGGCCGCGGTCTGCATCACGTCGCTGTACTCGTCGGCTTTCGCCTCGAGGTGGTCGTTGAGCCGTTCGGCCTCGGCGCGGGCCGCTTCGGCCTCCTCGCGGGCCTGAGTGGTCTCCTCGATCTGGGTCTGCAGGGAGTCGCGCATGCTGTCGAACCCGTCGTAGAGCCGCCCGATGCTGTCGATCCGGGGGGAGTCGAGATCGACGTCGAGGTCGCCCTCCTCCATGCGGGCGGCCTTCGTGGTCAGCCGGTCGATCGATCTGGAGGTGTTCCAGCCGAAGCCCGCGCCGACGAGGCCGATGAGCAACACGGCGCCGGCCGTCGCGAACGTGCCGTACGTGCGGACGTCCTCGACGAACCCGTAGGCCTGCTCGGTCGGCGTGTGGACGAGCGTCACCCAGTCCGTTCCGGGGACCGACGCGTAGCCGACGACGTAGGACTCGCCGGCGAACGCGTCGTCAGTTGCGAGCACTCCCTGGGCCGGGCCGGCCTCCATGCCGCCGGACTCGAGCGAGTCGGCATCGCTCATCAGCTCGTCCGATTCGTCGTACGGTTCGAGAAGGCCGCTTCTGGTCTCGCCGAACGCGACCGTGCCGCTCGAGTCGACGACCATCGTCCGCGTGCCGTCGGTGCTGCTGATGGAGTAGTCGCTCACGGGAACCGTATAGACCAGCACCCTTCCGTCGGGCACGTCGCCGGAATCGGTCACGTACGCGACGCGCGCCGTGGAGTCGTCGTACTCGCCGCTCTGGTACGCGTCAGTCACGTACGTCCCGCTTTGCTGGTCGAGCTCGTCGACCCAGTCACCCTCGAGGTCGGTTCCCGGTTCGACCAGCGAGCTCGCGACGACGTCGCCGTTCTCCTCGAGGTAGTGGACGTTCACCTCGCCTGCACCGCCGCCGTCGAGATCGGCGACCTCGCTGTCGATGTAGGCCTGCGCTTCGGATTGATTGGCAGAATCGAGCCCGCTGTAGCGAGCGATCGATTGGACCGTCCGCCGATTGTCCGCGTGGAACTCCTGGACCGCCTCCGACTGCTGGAGGGCGAGCGTTTCGTAGTTCTCGTAGACGTTCGACTGGACGCCGTCTTCGATCTGTGCGGTCCCGACGACCCCGATTGCACCCACCGAGACGCCGATGACCAGCAAGATAATCGCAAACTTTAGTGAATAACTCCGTCGTATAAATTTCGGCACGATAGCCCGAATCCTTGGAGACATAGGCAGAGGTGACTATCAGCAGATAATAAATCTTCGTGTTCGCAGAACGACGCTGGAACCGAATATCTCGAATAGACACCACGGTCAGCGGATGGAGAAACCGATAGAGATAGCCGTAGCGAATACTCTGGGGTCGAATTAGCTAAATTCCGCCGTCAGCGCCGGCACGACGTCGAACAGGTCGTCGACGATCGCGTAGTCCGCGATGTCCATGATCGGCGCGTTGGGGTCGGTGTTGATCGCGACGATGGTATCCGAGCCTTTCATCCCGGCAACGTGCTGAACGGCACCGGAGATGCCGATCGCGATGTAGACGTCCGGCGTGACGACCTTTCCGGACTGGCCGACCTGTCGGTTCTTGGGCAGCCAGCCGTTATCGACGATCGGCCGAGAGGACGACACCGTCGCGTCCAGCGCCTCCGCGAGGTCGAAGATGAGGTCCAGGTTCTCCTCCTCCTCGATTCCGCGACCGACGGAGACGAGCACGTCGGCGTCGCTGATGTCGACGTCGCCGCCGGCCACCTCCTCGAACCCGTTGACGGTCGACCCGAGCGCGTCCTCGTCGATCGTCACGTCGGCGGCTTCGATCGCGGCGTCGCCGGTTCCCTCGGCGGCGGGCCACTCCGCGCCGCGGATCGTGACGACCGCAGGGCCCTCGAGCTCGCTCGTCGTCTCGACTTTCCCGCCGTACATCTCGCGGGTGGCGGTCAGCGTCTCGCCGTCGGTCTCGAGGCCGACGACGTCGGTGACGATCGGCACGTCGAGGGCGGTCGCCACGGCGGGCGCGTAGTCCAGTCCGTTGACGCTGTTGGGGGCGAGGACGTACTGCGGCGCGAGCCGGTCGTAGAGCTGGGTAATCGCCTGCGCGTAGACGCCGTGGTTGAACTCCTCGCCGTAGTCGACGGTGTGGACGACGTCGACGCCCTCCCGGTCGAGCTTCGAGGCGAAGTCGTCGACGGTGCCGCTGATGACGGCAACGTGGAGGTCGCCGCCGGTTTCGTCGGCGAGCCGCCGGCCGGCGGTGAGCAGTTCGTAGCTGACGTCGCGGAGCTCGCCGCGTCGGTGGTCGGCGACCGCGAGGATATCAGTCATTGTGCCACCCCCTTATCGCGAAGCAGGTCGGCGAGTTCCGTCGCCGTCTGCTCGGCGTCACCCTCCCAGACCGTCACGTCGCTCTCGCTTTCGGGTTCGTACATGTCCGTCAGCGAGAGTTTTGGTTCGATCGCCGCCGCGTCGACGCCGAGGTCCGCGAGTCCGACGACGTCGAGTTCCTTGCGCTGGGCTTGGCGGATTCCACGCAGGCTGGCGTACCGGGGTTCGTTGATCCCCGTCTGGACGGTCAGGACGGCCGGCAGCTCCACCTCGGTGAGCTCCTCGACGCCGCCCTCGAGTTCGCGCCGGACCGACGCGGTGCCGCCCTCGAAGTCGTGTTCCAAGTGATTGACGACGGCCGCCCACTCGTAGCCGAGCGCCTCGGCGACCGAGACGCCGGTCGCGCCGAAGTTGTCGTCGCCGGACTGGACGCCGGTCAGGACGAGATCGGGGTCCTCCTCGGCGATGACCGCGCCGAGGAGTTCCCGCTTCGCCCCGACGTCGAGGAGGTCGAACTCCTCGAGGGCGTCGTCCCAGACGCGGATCGCGCGGTCGGCGCCCTTCGCGAGCGCCTGGCGGATCGTCTGCTCGCAGTCTTCGGGGCCGATGGTGACGGTGACGACCTCGTCGGCGATCCCCGCTTCCTGCAGTTGAACGGCCTCCTCGACGGCGTAGTCGTCCCACTCGTTCAGGTCGGCGCCGAGATACCGCTCGGCGATCTCGGTGCCTTCGATCTCGAACTCGTCGTCCACGGTGACGACTTCCTTGACCGTGACGAGTATTTTCATGGGATACGACTCCACGCCCCAGCCGTAAACGTTTTCGAAACAATTTACACCGCGTTTACCGTTTTTGCGCGCTCCAGTAACGGTCCGGTCGAACCGGACGTCGGTCAGAGCGATTGGGACAACGCCTCGAGTCGATAGCCGATCGTCTCGAGGCATCCGCCAGCGAACGTGGCGGCCCATCGACGCGACGGCGCCCGTCACGACCGACACCGCAGTAACGGCGGAGTAGCCGAACGGACGTCGTTCCCCCGCGTACGAGACGGAAACGGTTTAACGTCGCCACTGGTACTACGATTCATGGCAGACTGTCCGCTCGCCGACGACTGTCCGAGCTTCTCCGAACCGATCTCGGGAATGGGGTGCCAACACTACGGTGATCGAGGGGGCAAAGAGTGGTGTCAACACTACAGCCAGCCCATCGAGGACCTGAAGACTCAGCCCGTCAAATCCGGTGAGGAGGTCGAACTCGACATCGTCGACATGCACGAGAGCGGCGCCGGCGTCGGCCGCACCGAGGACGGCTTCATCGTCCTCGTCGACGGCCTGCTGCCCGAGTGTCGCGCCCGCGTCGAGATCACGCAAGTCCACAGCAACCACGCTCGCGCGGAAACTCTCGAGCAGCTCCCGATGGACGGCGACGAGGAGGGCGACGATGCCGACTCGGATGCGGACGGCGACGCGGACGCAGACGAGGCCGCAGCGGACGACGAGAGCGAGGAGACGGACAGGAAGAGCCGCGCTCGCGAACGGCTCGGCAGTCGCGAGAACTTCTGGGGCTCGTAGTCGGCGCGGACAGCGACAGACAGTCGCCGGTCGCCGCACTCGGAACCGCGGCGATCGGCCGTCGTGTATCGACTCGTTGGAGATCGTTTTCGGCCACGAACCCACGACCGAGCGACGCGGACGCCTCGAGACCGGGGAAGCTTTGATCCTACCGCGTCATACCACCGGTATGAGCGTGCGGCCGAGCCGATCCGATCGGCGGTGGTCACCGTGGCCATGATCGACGACGTCGAGGAGCTCCTCGAGGAGATCGGGTTCGATCCCGACTCGAGCGTGTTGACGTACCGTCAGGCGCAGGTACTCGCGCTGCGGGAGCGAGGGATTTCGCAGGCCGACATCGCCGGGGCGCTCGGCACCTCGCGCGCGAACGTCTCCTCGATCGAGTCGAGCGCGCGGGAAAACTTGGAGAAGGCCCGCGAGACGGTCGCGTTCGCGGAGGCGCTCCGAGCGCCGGTTCGCGTCCGCGTGCCCGCGGGCACCGACCTCTACGACGTGCCCGACCTGGTCTACGAGGCCTGCGACGAGGCCGGCGTCAAGGTCGATTACACCGCGCCGGACCTGATGAAGGTCGTCAGCGACTCGGCGGGCTCGGCCGTCTCGGGGCGCGAAGTGTCGACGCCGCTTATCATCGGCGTCACCTCGAACGGGATGGTTCGCGTTCGCCATCAAGAGTAAGACGGCCGCTGCTGGCGATTACGCACCCGGTTCTGCGTGTGACTGCCAGTTACGATCCCGGCCCAGCCGACGGATCTCCCGGTACGAGACGCTCCTGCAGTCGCGCTCGATTCGAGACTGGACTCCCGATCTCGATCGGCCGTCGAGCGACGCGAACTAGAACGGACGGTGAGCCGCCGCAGTCACTCCTCGATGTACTGGCGCTCCCACTCGCGGCGCTCTTCGATCGCCTGTACTCCCTGGTCGCTGATCTCGTAATAGTTCGTCCGCCGGTCGAGCTGTCCCTTCTCGACGAGCCCCTTGTTGACGAGGGTGTCCAGATTCGGATACAGTCGTCCGTGGTTGATATCGGCGCTGTAGTACGACTCGATTTCGTCTTTGACGTCTTGGCCCGACGGTTGGTCGGCGCCGGCGATGACGTACAGGAGATCCCGCTGGAATCCGGTCAGATCGTCCATGTTTCACCCGTGTGATCACACCAAGAGAGCGACTATTTGTTATCTATCGCGTATCACGGCCCCGTAGACGGTTTCAAACGGACTAATACAGCGTTAGACCGCGTACTCGGCGTTTCCGGTATCGTACACCCCTCCAGATTATGATACGATAGCGCTGCTCGAGCCCCGACCGATCGGCTGCGGGGCGTCGTCACTGGGAGGGAGGGTCGCCAAAAAACTGGTTTGTATACTGAAACCCGTTACCGAACGCGAAGCACCGTTTTACAGGCGGGTGACGTTGGTGGCGCGGGGGCCCTTGGGGGCCTGTTCGATGTCGAATTCGATCTCTGTGCCTTCTTCGAGGTCCGGGCCGCCAACGTCTTCCATGTGGAAGAATACGTCCTCGTCCGCGTCCTCAGTCGAAATGAAACCGTAACCGCCTGTGTCGTTGAAGAAATCAACGTTGCCTTTCGCCATTGCAACCGTACGAACCGGGGCCACACGTATAACAGTTGTGCTACAATTAGAATTCTGAAACGAAGATAATTTTCGATAGAACTGGGCAAACAGTCCTCGATCGGGACGGAATCGGACGGAAACGATTGTATTCGAACTCGATACGACGTCGTTACTCGGTCCGGCGAGCAACTGCAGTTCGCCCGCGATCGACCCCCACCGGGGCGCTCGAGCGAGTAGCGACTGTACTGGCGATTCGTCCTGTAACAGAATTTCGCGAGATGAGCGATGAGGGCGCCGATTTCGATAGTGACCGATCGGTCAAAAGTCCCCGTCGCTCGAGTGGGGACACCCGGCTCGAACGCGAATCCGATCGAGTTGTATGATCGCGCAGCCATCGTTCGGTCACCCTACGATCCGCACTCGAGAGTAACGACGTCGTACTCGAGTCCGACTCGAATAGTATCGTTTAGGTGCGTTCGACGGCGAGCCGACGGTATGAGTCGCTCACGGACAACTGCCGCGCCGACGATCGCGCAGGTCGCGCTGATCGGCCTGTTCGTCGCGGCGCTCGTCACCGCACAGCTCACCGCGTCGAAGGTGCTCGCGTTCGAACTGCCGTTCGCGCTCCCGGTCACGGGCTCGCAGCTCGCGCTGCCCGGCGCCGCGCTCGCGTACGCGCTCACGTTCCTCGCGAGCGACTGTTACACGGAACTCTACGGCCGCCGCGCGGCCCAGATCGTCGTCAACGTCGGTTTCCTGCTGAACTTTATCGTCCTCGCGCTCGTCTGGTCGACGATCGCCGCGCCCGCTGCACCCTCGAGCGTCGATCCCGGCGCCTTCGAGACGGCGCTTGGCGCGTCGACGAACGTCGTCATCGGGAGCCTGCTGGCCTACGTCGTCAGCCAGAACTGGGACGTGATCGTCTTTCATCGCATTCGCGAGGCGACCGGCGCGCGGATGCTCTGGCTGCGCAACATCGGTTCGACGGCGACCAGCCAGGCGATCGACACCGTCATCTTCGTCTCGGTCGCGTTCGCGATCGCGCCCGCCGTACTCGGCGTCGGCGCCGTGCTCCCGACGAACGTCCTGCTCTCGCTGATCGTCGGCCAGTACCTGCTGAAGTTCGCGATCGCGCTGCTGGACACGCCGATCGTCTACGCCGTCGTCTCGCTCGTCCGCTCTCGAGAGGGAATCGCACCTGACGACGCTCATACGGCCTGATTTGCCGGCTCGGGTCGATCCTACTCGTTCTGCACCGGTTCCGAGAACGGAGAGCGTTTAGTGGCGCGCTCGAGAGGAACGGGTATGGACGAACGCGTCCGCGAACACGCCGACGTACTGGTCGACTGGAGCGCTCGAGTCGAAGCGGGGGACGACGTCGTTCTCTCGGTCGGACCCGACGCCCACGAACTCGCCGTCGCCGTCGCCGAGAAGCTCGGCGAGCGGGGCGCGAACCTGCTCGCGACCTACGGATCCGGGGAGATCACGCGCGCGTACCTGCGGGCCCACGACGGCGACTTCGACGAGAATCCGGCCCACGAGCGCGCGCTGTTCGAGAACGCGGACGTCTACCTCTCGCTGGGCGGCGGCCGGAACACGAGCGCGACGGCCGACGTGCCGGGCGACACCCGGCGGGCCTACAGCAACGCCCGCACGGAGATCCGCGAGGCGCGCTTCGACGCGCGGTGGGTCTCGACGGTCCACCCGACGCGGTCGCTCGCCCAGCAGGCCAACATGGCCTACGAGGAGTACCAGGACTTTGCCTACGACGCCATCCTGCGCGACTGGGAGTCGCTGGCCGACGAGATGGCGAACATGAAGGACCTGCTCGACGCCGGTTCGGAAGTTCGACTCGTCTCCGACGGCACCGACCTCACGATGGCGATCGATGACCGCACCGCGGTCAACAGCGCCGCCTCGGTCGCCTACGACTCGCACAACCTCCCCAGCGGCGAGGTCTTCACCGCGCCCTATGCCACCGAGGGCGAGGTCACCTTCGACGTCCCGATGACGCTGCGCGGCGAGGCCGTCCGCAACGTCCGCCTCGAGTTCGACGACGGCGAGGTCGTCGATTACGGCGCCGAACAGGGCGAAGAGGTGATCAGCGAAATCCTCGAGACCGACGACGGTGCCCGACGGCTGGGTGAACTCGGTATCGGGATGAACCGCGGTATCGACCAATACACGGACAACATCCTCTTCGACGAGAAGATGGGCGAGACGGTCCACCTGGCGCTCGGTCGGGCCTACGACGCCTGCCTCCCGGAGGGCGAGTCGGGCAACGAGTCGGCGGTCCACGTCGACATGATCACCGACATGAGCGAGGATTCGCGGATCGAAATCGACGGCGACGTCGTCCAACGGAACGGGCAGTTCCGGTGGGAGGACGGCTTCGAGGAGTAGCGCTGTCGGAACTGAATTGAGGGTAACTCGAGCGAACGAACCTATTAGACGGCGTTTACGCTCGTCGTTGCCGGTGCCTAGAGACGGAACCGGGCCCATACTAATGGGTGATTCCGGCCTTGCATCAGGTACCGCCTTGACCGGTGGCGGCGAATAACCGGTCGGGATGCTCGGCGTCCCGCTCCCCGTTTCGACAGTTGTCTGCCCGCCCCGCCGGAGGCGGCACGTATCCGGCACTTTTTATACCCCATCCCCCTCGACGGCGACGCACTACTGTCGAAGTCGATACAGCGACGTTGCATCGACTGCAGCGCCGCGTCCGTGACGTTCTCGAGTCTCGAGTCCCAACCACGGGTATGCGCAACCAGCTCCGGGCCGGCGCCGCCATCTACAACGACGGCTACTACCACGCCGCCCACGACGCCTGGGAGGACCGGTGGCTCGAGTGCGAAGACGGGACCGACGACGAGCGGCTGCTCCACGGCCTGATTCAACTCGCCGCCGCGGTCCACCACGCTCACGAGCGCAACTGGGTGGGTGCCGTCGGACTGGCAGAAAGCGCCGGCGAGTACCTCGAGGGGCTCCCCGGAGACTACCGCGACCTGCATCTCGAGCCGATCCGCGGGTACCTCGGCGCGCTCGCGGCCGACCCGGAGGTGATCGAGCGCCGGCCGCCAGTGCGACTCGAGCACGACGGCGAGGTGCCCCGACTGTCGACGCTCGATCTCGAGGCAACGATCGTCGCCGCACCCGTCATCGCCGACGAACTGGGGTACGACGAGGACCCGATCGAACGCGCGTGCGAGTACGCACAGCGGGATCTGGCCGCGGGCGACGACGACAGCCGATTCATCTCCCTGCTGTTCGACTTCGTCCGCGAGGCCGACGCTCGAGGAATCGTCTTCCAGCGGCTCAGCCAGCACGTCGATCGGCGGGCCGCGCGAGAGTCGGACGTCGAGGGGCTGTTTTAACCAGCCTTGGGCTCAGCGGAAGTCAGTACGTTTTCCTACCGGAAACCCGAATTACAAACTGAGCTATGTCCGACTTCGTTTCCGTCACGTGCAACGAGTGTGGTGACGAGTTCAAGGCATACCCCGACGCGAACGCGGCCGACCGCGAGTTCTGCAGTCCCGCGTGCGCGCTCGAGGACGCGTAACGTCCGACGAAGAGGACGAACGAACCCATCTCGAGACGTCCGACGGGAATCGTCGTCGAACCCGAGTCGGACGGGTTATTTTGGCGCCTGACGTTCGATAGACGCGGCTGGCGGGAATAAAAGCGAGTCAGTCGTGGCGCGCGGAGTTGTCCTGAGGCTCGTAGCCGAGCACCGCTCGAGCGCGGTCGATGGAGTAGTACTTGCGATCGTTGTCGGAGATACCGTAGACGATTTCGTAGCCGTAGTCGGCCGAGAGACAGCGGTCGAAGAGGCGGGCACAGTCGCGGTAGGAGAGCCACATCGCCTGGCCGCGCTCGTAGTCGATCGGCGGGTGGTCCTCGGTGAGGTTGCCGATCCGGACGCAGACGACCGAGAGGTCGTGTTCGTCGTGGTAGTACCGGCCCAGCGACTCGCCGGCGGCCTTCGAGACGCCGTAGAGGTTGCCCGGCCGGGGGAGTTCGGTGCCGTCGAGCAGGTAGTCGTCGTCCGCGCGGTACATCTCGGGGGTCCGTTCCTCGGTCTCGTAGTGGCCGACGGCGTGGTTCGAGGAGGCGAACGCGACCTTCTCGACGCCGGCGTCGACGGCGGCCTCGAAGACGGTCTGCGTGCCGTCGATGTTGTTCGTCAGGACGCTGTCCCACGGCGCGTCCGGACGCGGGTCGCCGGCGAGGTGGATCACGGCGTCGATTCCCTCCATCGCCTCGCGGACGGCCTCGTCGTCGGTGATATCCGCGACGACGAACTCGCCAGGGTAGTCCTCCGTCGGCGGATCTCGATCCAGTAATCGCCACTCGTACTCGTCTGCGAGGCCCCCGAGGATGGCGTCTCCGACCCGCCCCGCAGCCCCCGTGAGCAGGACTGACTGTGCCATTCGTTGTTCGGTGGAAGGGAAAGCGGCGATAAGTACCATGCGGTTCCACGCCGGCACGGTCGTCGCTGACACGCGCGTCACAGAGCACTCGAGCGGACGGGGACCGGGGCCGAGGAATCGGGACCGGAACCCCCTTGCCGGCCGCACGCGAGGACACCCGTATGACGGACACCGCGCCGACCACCGGCGAAGCCGCCTGCTTCGAGGCCGGCATCAAGTTCGGCACGCTCTACCACCAGTTCGCGGGCACCCCGCTCTCGCCCCACAGCGCCGCGAGCATCGAGACCGCCATGGAGGAGGCCATCGAGAACCAGCCCCACTGTACCGACGTCACCGTCGAGGTGCAGCGCGACGCCCTCGAGGCCGAACTCGCCGACTCGGCCGCCGACTACACCGAACTGACGGGCCGCTTCCTCGAGGTGGAGATCGTCGTCGACTACGAGGGCTGCGAGGTCGTCACGCGGATGGCGATGGAGGACGGCTACCCGCTGATGACGGTGGTCTCGGTTCGCGACGCCGACGCGAACTAGCGCGCCGCCGGCTGATCGGCCGACGGTCGAACGATCGACTGTCGATCCGATCGACCCTCGAGAAGGCTTTCGAAATTACCTTGCCGTTCGGCGCGTATCGACCCTCACGACCCCGGTTTCACTTTCACTTTCGGGCGACCTTTTAACCTCGGGCCCCGTGAAGGTGGACACATGAGCCAAGCGACGTTCGGCGACGACGAGGAACTGTTCGGCGAAGCAGCCAACGAAATGCGCGAGGACGTCGAATCCTCGCTGGCCGAGGCCTGGGCGGCACTACCCGACGCCGACGACGTCTGGGAAGCCGACGCCGACAACGTGCTGGGCGTGCTCAACGGTCTCAACTCCGCGCTGGACGCCGGCGACGCCGAGGACCACCTCCGCGACGCCAAGAAGTGGTTCACCATGGGCCAGCGCGCCGACGCCTTCGAGGACGCCGACGACTTAGAGGCGGAGATCGCCGACCTCGAGGAAGCCATCGAAGACATCTCGGCGGCCGGCGAGCAGGTGGGCGAACTCACCTCGACGATTCCGGCGCTTCGCGGCACGCTCGAGGACGCAGGCCCGAGCGACGACGGTGACGACGCGGAAGACGAAACAGAGGAGGCCGACGCCGAGTCCGAGGACGACGAAGACGAGGAGTAACCTGCCCTTCCGATCGACGTACCGAACCGTCTCGGTCGCCGGCCACCCGTCAGGTTCATCCGCGCCCGCTCGAGTCCCGTAGCGGCGTCGACCGCGGCTACCGCCGCTCGGGTCGCGAGACGTCGCGCTCGGCGACCGCCTCGAGCAGCCGGGCCAGCGCGTCCGCCGCCAGCTCGAGCAGTTCTTCGCCCCGTCGTGCGTCGCCGTCGTCGGGGTCGCCGACCACGCCGTTTTCCGTGAATTCCGCCGAATCGTAGGCCAGATTCGCGTAGCTGACCCACTCACCCCACCGATCGGCGGCGCCGGCCTGCGCCTCCTCGATGCGATCCTCGCGGACCAGGTCCGGCTCGAGGTGTCGGAGGAGGGCCGTCTCGAGGGGGCCGCCGTGACCCATGTCGCTCGCGTGCTCGCCGACGGCCTCGAACCAGGTGAAGGGGACGGCGTAGGCGTCGGTGTCGGCGCTGCGCGTGATCGTCCCGCCGACCTCCCGCAGGGCGTCGACGTTGCCGCCGTGGCCGTTGACGATGACGACGCGGTCGAAGCCGTGATGGGCGAGGCTCTCGACGGCCTCGCGGACGTAGTTTCGGAACGTGTCCTCCGAAACCCACATCGTCCCGGGGAACTGGCGGTGTTCCTCGGCGATACCGACGGGAACCGCCGGCGCCCGGACGACCTCGCGGTCGATTCGGTCGCAGCCGGCGTCGGCGATCGCCTCGGCGGTCAGGACGTCGGTTCCGAGCGGTGCGTGGGGGCCGTGCTGTTCCGTGCTACCGACGGGGACGACCGCGAGATCGGAGTCGCAGTCGCGAACGTCCGTCCACGTCGCGGCGCGTAGATCCATGCGCGAGTACTCCGAGCGCGCGGACATGAAACCGTCGGTAGCCCGGATCGATCCGCAGGAACCGCAGGCGGTAGTCGGCTCCGTTCGTGGCGAACGCAGGGTCAACCGGTTTCCGGTCCGTTGACGTATCCTCGGGTATGCCAGACGAAGATCGCGAACTCGGCGTCGAACTCGGCGACCTCGGCGACGAACTCCGGAATCAGGAGTATCCGATCAGCCAGGACGATCTGCTCGAGAAGTACGGCGACGAGGAGGTCGGGATGGGCGGCGAGGAGACGATGACCCTCGAGGACCTCATCGGTCCGATGAACGAAGACGAGTACCAGGATTACGGCGAAGTCGAGCAGTCGATCATGAACATGGTCAGCGACGACGCGATCGGGCGGAAAAATTACAGCGACCGGACGCCGCCGGCGTCGGGCGAACAGCGACAGGACGAGGGTGCTCCGGAGCAGGGCGGCCAGGAGGAACAGGAGTCGTTCTAACGGAGGGGTGCCGACCGCGACCGTCGTCAGTCGTCATCGTCGCCGACGTCGGCGTCCACTTCCGTCCGCGCCTGCCGGCGCTGGGCGCGCTCGATGAACTCCTGGGGGAGTTCGTCGATCTCGCCGGCCTGCACGCCCCAGAGGTGCGAGTACAGACCTTCGTTTTCCAGCAGTTCCCCGTGCGTGCCGCGTTCGACGATTTCGCCGTCCTCGAGGACGAGTATCTGATCGGCGTCGCGGATCGTCGAAAGCCGGTGGGCGATGGCGAACGTGGTCCGGTCCTCGGCGAGTTCGTCGATCGAGCGCTGGATGAGCATCTCGGTCTCGGTGTCGACGTCGCTGGTCGCCTCGTCTAACACGAGGATGTCTGGGTCCTTGAGGATCGCGCGGGCGATCGAGATGCGCTGGCGCTGCCCGCCGGAGAGTTTGACGCCGCGCTCGCCGACCTCGGTGTCGTAGCCGTCGGGCAGGTTCTGGATGAAATCGTGGGCTTCGGCCATCTTCGCAGCCTCGACGACGTCCTCGCGGTCGGCGTCGAAGGTGCCGTACTTGATGTTCTCCTCGACGGTGCCGTAGAAGAGGAACGTGTCCTGGCTGACGTAGCCGATCGAGTCGCGGAGGCTCTCGAGGGTCACGTCGCGGATGTCCTGGCCGTCGACGGTGATCGCGCCTTCGTCGACGTCGTACATCCGCAACAGGAGTTTGAGGACGGTCGACTTGCCCGCGCCCGTGGGCCCGACCAGCGCCAGCGTCTCGCCGCCCGCGACGGTGAAGTCGATGTCGTCGACGATCGTCTCCTCGTCGTCGTAGCCGAACGTGACGCGGTCGTACTCGACGCGCCCCGCCGACACCTCGAGGTCGGCCGCGTCGGGGTTCTCCCCGACGAGGTTCGGTTCGTCCATCAGGCCGAACATGCGCGCCGAGGAGGCGCGGGCGCGCTGGTACATGTTGATGATCTGCCCGAACTGCGCCATGGGCCAGATGAACCGCTGCGTGTAGAGGATGAAGACGACGAACTCGCCCTCGCTCAGCGTGCCGGTGAAGGGACCGGGCGGCCCCTGGAAGACCCACAGGCCGCCGACGAGGAACGTGACGACGAAGCCGATCCCCGCGAGGACGCGCAGCCCTGGGAAGAACTTGATCCGGGTCTCGATGGCGTCCCAGTTGGCGTCGAAGTAGTCCTGTGAAACGTCCTCGACGCGCTCGGACTCGTACTCCTCGGTGGTGCTCGACTTGATCACCTGGATCCCGCCGAGGTTGTTCTCGAGGCGGGAGTTGACCTTGCCGACGGTCGAGCGGACGGCGGCGTACTTCGGCTGGATGATCTTGACGAACAGGTAGGTGAACCCGGCGATCAGCGGCACCGGGAGCAGCGCCACTAACGCGAGTTGCCAGTTGTAGGCGAAGAGGATGACGCCGATCCCGACGATCATCACCGCCATCCGGAACAGGGAGTTCATCCCGTCGTTCAAGAAGCGCTCGAGGCGGTTGACGTCGTTCGAGAGGATCGACATCATCTCGCCGGTCTGCTTGTCGGCGAAGAAGTCCATGTTCAGCCGCTGCATCTTGTCGTAGGTGTCGGTCCGGATGTCGTGCTGGATATTCTGGGCGAAGGCGTTGAAGCCCCAGTTGCGAAGCCAGTGGAACGTCGCGCCGAAGAAGAAGGCGCCGGCGATGACGCCGATAGTCAGGTAGAACTGCCCGAGCTGCGTCGCGGGAATGTACGGTTCGACCAGCCCGCCGCCGAAGGGCAGCGCACCGGCGTAGCTGTCGACTTCGTTGCGAAACACCGCGTCGAGCGCGACCGCCAGCATGATCGGCGGCAACAGATCGAGGATGCGGGCGACGGTGCTCGCGAGGATCCCGACGATCGCGGGAAACGCGTAGTCGCGCCCGTACTCGAGGAACAGGCGCTTCATCGGGTTCTCGATCTCTTCGCGTTGCTCCTCGAACGGGTCGTCCTCCTCCCAATCGACGCCGCTCCCGCTCATCGGCTCGAATTTGGGATCCGCACCAATAAGGGTTGCTACGAATCGAAACAGTTCGGTTCCAGGCTAGATCGGATACTCACTCGTACTCGATCTCGACTTCATCGCCGACCGCCATCCCGGTCTCGTTGGCGTAGCCGCGGGGCACCTCGAGCACCCACTTCGCTCGGCCGGTGTACTGCAGGCTTTCGCCGTCCTCGCTGGGCTCGGGTGCGCGTGCGTGTTCGATTCCCGTGATCTCGCGGTCGGCCCCGATGAAGACGATGTCGATGGGGAAGTCCATCTCCCGCATGACGTACGTGCGGTCGTCCTCGCTCGAGTGGACGAACAGCATTCCCGCGCCCGGCTCGAGGGAGTCGTGATCGCTCAGACCGGTGTACTGTTCCTGCCGGGTATCCGCGACCTCGACGTCGATGACGGCTTTCGGCTCGCTCCGATCGTCGAGCACGCGAACTTCGCCGTGATCGATGTGCCAGGGGGCCGAGACGTAGCCCGCCTGGACGAGAACAACGCCGACGAGCAGGACCAAAACGACGGCGAGCAGCGCTTGCCAGACGCGCTCGAGTGCCATACGTGAACTGCGCAGCGAGAAAGTAAAGGTTATTCGGACGGCGGGACTTGGTCCGAATGCGGGCTCGTGGTCTAGCTGGTCATGACGCGGCCTTTACAAGGCCGAGGTCGGTGGTTCGAACCCGCCCGAGCCCACTACTTCTGTCGCGAACAACTCGTGAGCGACAGTATCGTGATGCGAGCGGCGGTTCGAACGACGGAACGAGCGAGCGACAGCGAGCGAAGTTCAGGTGGTTCGAACCCGCCCGAGCCCATTTCTGTGGTGAACAACGCGTGAGCCACAGAAATGTATCTGAGGGCAGGTTCTAATCAGGGAGGAGCTTGCTCCGACCGTGGTTCGAACCCGCCCGAGCCCAGTTCCCACTGCGAGCAAACTCGAGAGCAACGGATACGTGGCCGAGGGCGATTCGAACGAGAGAAGACGGCGCGAACGCAGTGAGCGACCGTCTTCGCGTTGTTCGAACCCGCCCGAGCCGTTCACTCTCCTCGAGTCGTCCGGCGCTATTCGAGTCCGGCACCGCTCGAGTCGTCCCGATGCCGCCCGAACCGATCTACGACCCAACGATCGCTCGAGCCTACTCGCAACAGTAGCACTGTCTGCGATCGTGACGAGACTACGTCATAATCAGTGCAACAGCCCGAGAGCGAGTCACCAAGTCGCGTCGGCTAATCAGTTAGTAACCAAGGATAACATCGCGACGGCGTCCGTTTCAGCCGGTTTCAGTCTGCAGGACACATCCGTAATCTTACAACTCCGTATCGTCTCCCTTCCTCCCGCAAGCAACGGTTCAAAAGCAAGCAGCCGGGCGCGCTCCGATACGGCCTCGAGCCGGTGACCGCCAACCTCGAGTTCAGACCATCCGCTCGGCTATCCTCCCGTGATCGCACGTGGCCGTGCGATCGCCGACTGTCTACCGCCTACTGCTTGAGACGTGCGACGTTCTCGCGGATCGAACTGAAGAATCCATCGCCGGATTCGGCCTTCAGCGCCGCGTGCAGCGTCGAGTTCTCCGGTTCGTCCTTGACGACGACGCGGAGGTACGGCTCGAGTTGCTCGAAGTTGTCCGCGAGGACGACCGTGTGGTTGTCCTCGTCGTGGTCGACGACGCCCGCGTCGGCCAGTTTCGGGACGTGACACTGGACGGAGGAGACGTAGACGCTCTTGTACTCGTTTTTCTCGACCTCGTCCGGGTGAACGTCGTGTTCCCAGCCCGCAACTTGCTCGGCCAGCGTCGAGAGTTCGATCGGGTCTTCGCGACCCCGGAGCGCGTAGAGGAGGTATCGCCGACGCCGATTCGCGAGTAACTCGAGGATGGTGTCGGCCGAAAGCTCTTGCGCCTCCTGTCTCGAGGTAAGTGCTTCCATAACACGATGTTACTCCCCGGTGCGGAAAAGGGTGTCTTGAATATCCGCAAATCCGACAGGCAGCCGCTAACTGCGAGAAATCGGAGCATATGAGAAATTACTGTTCGTTTTATTGCCACCGTGACATCTGTTGACTAGGTGGTACCACGGCACCTATGAGAACGACTCGAACGGCGCTCCCGATTCGAAATCCTTTTTTATATCATCGACCGAGGCATGAGTAAGCCGCCTTAGCTCAGACTGGGAGAGCACTCGACTGAAGATCGAGCTGTCCCCGGTTCAAATCCGGGAGGCGGCATATTCTGCGGCGACGGATGAAGTGAGGAGGCGCAGAAACGACGCCGAACGAATTTGAACTAGAGAACACGCAGTGCGAGCGCCGCGAGCGACCGTGTTCGCGTGGTTCAAACCCGGAGTTGCCAGCCAATTTTACGAGATTCGACTCGAGAAGTCGCAGGACCGAACCGCAAGTAGATCGTGCTAGCGAGTTGTCGTTTTGCAGGAAGGAGACGAGCGGGAGCACCGTCTGACGCGTCGACGCGGACCGGGCAACTACTGCCCGGACGTCCGATCGATCGCGTCGTCGATGAACTCCTCCGGTAGTTCGTCGATCTGGCCCGCCTGGACGCGCCAGAGGTTCGCGTAGAGGCTGTCCCGCTCGAGGAGTTCCTCGTGAGTTCCGCGTTCGACGATCTCGCCGTCGTCGAGCACGAGGATCTTGTCGGCGTCGCGGATGGTCGAGAGGCGGTGGGCGATGATGAACGTGGTTCGGTCGGCGCTGAGGCGGTCGAGCGAGCGCTGGATGAGCATCTCCGTCTCGGTGTCGACCGCGGAGGTCGCCTCGTCGAAGATCAGGATGTCGGGATCACCGACGACGGTGCGGGCGATCGAGATCCGCTGGCGCTGGCCGCCGGAGACTCGGACGCCGCGCTCGCCGACCTGCGTATCGTAGCCCTCGGGGAGTCGCTCGATGAACTCGTGGGCCTCGGCGATCTTCGCGGCCTCGCGGATCTCCTCGTCGGTCGCGTCGAACCGGCCGTACGCGATGTTTTCGCGGATCGTCCCGCCGAAGAGGTACGTCTCCTGACTGACGTAGCCGATCGATTCGCGCAGACTCGCGAGGGTCACGTCCCGCAGGTCGTAGCCGTCGATGCGGATCGCGCCCTCGTCGACGTCGTAGAGGCGGAGCAGCAGCTTCAGCACCGTCGACTTCCCCGCGCCGGTCGCGCCGACGAGCGCGACCGTCTCGCCCGGTTCGGCCTCGAAGGAGACGTCCTTCAGTACCGGGTCGGTCTCGTCGTCGCTCGAGTTCCAGCCGTCCTGCGTGTCGGTCGCGACGGTGCCGCCGTCGGGTTCGGCGTCCGCCGGCGACGGGACGGCGTTCTCGTAGTCGAAGGTGACGGAATCGTACTCGACGTGGCCGTCGACCGCGGGGAGTTTCTCGACGTCGGGCGCGTCCGTGATCCTGACTGGCATGTCGAGCAGCCCGAAGACGCGCTTCCCGGACGCGCGGGCGTTCTCGTAGAGGTCGACGACGCTGGCGATGTCCCGCATCGGATTGCGAATCCGCTGGCTCATGAACAGGAAAGTGACGAGCGTCCCGACCGACAGCTCGCCGGTAAACGGCCCCGGCGGCCCGCTGACGAGCCAAACGCCGCCGACCAGGAACGTCATCCCGAACGCGACGTTGGTGAGGAACCGCGAGCCGGGATGGTAGAAGAGCTCGAGCTTGATCCGCCACCAGTTCGACTCGAAGTAGTCCCAGGAAACGTCGCGAACCCGCTCGTTCTCGTACTCCTCGGTCGCCGTCGACTTGATGAGTTGCATCCCGCCGAGGTTGTTCTCGAGGCGCGTGTTCATCGAACCGACGGCCGACCGAATCGCGTCGTAGGCGGGTTCGACGAGGCGGTGGTAGAGGAGGGTTCCGACGGCCAACAGCGGGAGCGCGCTCAGCGTTACCAGCGCGAGTTGCCAGTTCAGATAGACGAGGATGGCCGTGACGCCGAGGAGGACTGCCGCGATCCGGGTCGCCCTGACGAACGCGTCGTCGAAGAACCGCTCGAAGTTCGAGACGTCGTTGTTGAGCACGCTCATCAGTTCCCCGGTGTCCTCGGACTCGAAAAAGCCCATGTCGAGCCGCTGTAACTTCCGGTACGTAGTGGTCCGGACATCGTGCATGACGCGGTGGGAGAAGTAATCCATGCAGAGACCGCGCGCCAGCGAGGAAACCGCCAACAGGAGGTAACTCCCGATAATCAGGCCGAAGGAGAGCCAGAGCTGTCCGGCTCGGTCGCCCGGAATCCACGCCGCGGGAAGCAAGGGGAGTTCGTAGGCCTGCGTCTGGTTGAAGACGGCGTCGATCGCAACGCCGAGGATAAACGGCGGTACCAGCGACGCGCCCCGCTGAATCAGGTTCAACACCAATCCGACACCGAAAACGGCCCAGTGGTCGCGACCGAACGTCGTAAAGATCCGAACCAACGGCTTGGAGACGCGGTCGCGATAGGCCTCAAACGTACTCTTCTCGACAGCCATTCGGTCGTGCCGTCTTTCGGTACTGAGTACATAAAACCGTGGGAAGAGGGAACGTGGCACCGGTTCCAGTACGGGCTCGAGTCCCGGCGCGTCGGCGACGAACGGCCCGCAGAGCGGCCCCACGGACGGGACGGCTCGAGAAGCGATATCGAGACGTTGAGAATGGCATTTTGTATCCCTGGCGACGGCGGCCGACACATTCGTACGGGACCTCACCTGCGTTCGGCAGTGGAACGGATCGGCGTTTCAGGGCCAAACGGCCGCCGACGAACCCCACGGCGCTACCGCAACGACCACATCTATCAGGCTGTCGCCCGGACCTAGTGCCGTGAGCAGCAACACGATCGAAAACGAGAGCGAGACGTTCGAGATCGGCGAGACGACCGTCCACCGACTGGGTTTCGGTGCGATGCGTCTCTGCGGCGAAGACATTATCGGGGCGCCGGACGACGAGGACACCGCGCGCGAGGTCGTCCAGCACGCGGTCGACCTCGGCGTCGATCTCATCGACACCGCCGACTCCTACGGCCCGGGCGTGAGCGAACGGCTCATCCGTCAGGCGATCGGCGACCGCGACGACGTGCTGGTCGCGACCAAGGCGGGCCTCCTGCGCAACCGCGAGGGCGACTGGCTCGCCCACGGCGACCCGGACTACATCCGCAACCAGGTGCTGACCTCCCTCGACCGGCTGGGAACCGACACGATCGACCTTTACCAGTTCCACCGCCCCGACGAGGACGTCCCCTACGAGGACTCCATCCAGACCTTCGCCGAACTGCAGGACGACGGCCTCGTCGACCAGGTCGGCGTCAGCAACGTCTCCGTCGAGCAACTCGAGACCGCCCGCGAGCACGTCGACGTCGCCACCGTCCAGAACCGGTACAATCTCGACGACCGCTCGAGCGCGGACGTGCTCGAGGTCTGCGAGGACGAGGACATCGGCTTCATCCCGTGGGCGCCGATCGACGGCGACGATCTCGACGGCCACGGCGACGTGCTGGACGAGATCGCCGACGACCACGACGCGACGCGCCGGCAGGTCGCGCTCGCCTGGCTGCTCGACCACTCCGACGTCGTGCTCCCGATTCCCGGGACGTCGGACCCGGAGCACCTCGAGTCGAACGTCGCTGCCACGCAGCTCTCGCTGTCGGACGACGAAGTCCAGCGGCTGACGGACGTCGCGGAGTAAACCGTACCCACCTGCGGCCCGCTACCCGCTGTTTTCGCTCTCGAGTCGGCCGGCGAGACGGTGCGTGAGGTCGGTGAGGTAGAACGACCCCCAGACCGCCGCGACGACGGCGCCGACGACGTCGTAGACGAGGTCGACGATCGTGTCGCTCAGGCCGTGTTGGGAGACGACCGCATCGATGCCGAGCACCCGCGCGCTCCAGTCGATGCCGAACTCGAAGAGTTCCCAGACGACGCCGAAGGCGAGGACGAAGACGAGAATGAAGGTAAACAACATCGCCGGCGGGAAGTGAACCTCGTCGGTGTAGAGATCGATCGCCCGCACGACCGCGTAGCCGGCCGCCGCGACGACCGAAGCCGACATCGTATGCGTCAGACTGTCCCACTGCCCGATCAGTCCGTAGAACCCGGCCGAGCCCAGCGCGTGGAGGAAGACGGCCGCCGTCAGCCAGAAGACGACCCCCGGCTCGAGCGGGAGGCGAGCGTCGCGCTCGAGAACGGCGGGCAGGAAGGTGATCGCCAGCGCGATGGCGGCGTTGGCGACGGTCGGCAGGTCCCGCGCGACGAGGCCGTACAGCAAGATCCCCGCGAGCGCGACCTGCATGACTCGAGCGAGGCGGCGAACGATCTCGTCGGGGACGTCCAGCCGATCGCGAAGCAGCGGCGGGACTGGATCGGATTCGGAACCGGTGTCGGGCACCGCCCCCTCGGTCGTCGGCGATCGTTCGGAAGCCGGTTCCGAGTACGTCTTGAAGAGGCGATCGAAGAGGACGCCGGCCGCGAGGCCCGAAACTGCCGCGTAGCCGAAGTCGATCATCATCGCGCGGTTGGCCACGTCCTCCGATCGGCCCGTCAGGATGTAGTCGGTCCCGAGAGTCACGTCGGCGACCCACTGGGCGACGTTCCACGCGCCGGCGGCGGCCAACGTCGTCAGGACGACCAGCGCGATCGCGAAGGCGTGGTTCATCCGCACCGCCGTGAACCGGTCGATCTCGACGACCGCGACGAGCGCGATCGCGGCGACGGCGACGTACGTTTCGACGGTCGTCAGGAACGACTCGCCGAGCACCGTCGCGTGGACGACGGGCAGGAGCACGAGCGCCAACAGCGTCCACGGCGGCATCGCGAGCGGATCGCGGCGCGCGATCACCGGAAGCATGACGATCGCGACCGCGGCGATAGTGAAGGCGAACCAGCGGTACGAGCCCGTCCCGCCGTGGCCGATCGCCAGCACGACGAGGACGATCGTGACGAGCCACGCCAGCGCCGCGTTCCGTCTCGGCTCCTCGCGCCGCGCACCGCGCCGAACGTCCGCCATACCCGTCGGTACGAGACGCCCCGTCTAAACGCGAGGGCATGACTACGCCGCCGCCCTCGATACGCAAGCCGACCTCGACTCGTCGGTACGACGGCCGCACCATCATCGCGCCGCCTCGAGGCCCGTTCTGACGATACCTGCGACTCGCCGGTTTGCTCGTCACAAAACGGCCGGGTGCGAGAATCGAACCCTGCCAGTCGCAGCGGCCGAACGGAGTGAGATCGACCGTCTGGCTACGGTTCGATCTCGGTCGAATTTGCGCCGCTCACGGATTTGCTCGCGGCAAAAAGTCCGGGTACAAGAATCGAACCACGGTCGTTCCGCTCACTTCGTTCGCGTCGCTCCCTGATTCGATTCTCTGACGACTTCTGTGGCTCACAAAGTTGTTCGCCACAGAAGGTCCGGGTGCGAGAATCGAACCCGCGTCTCAGCCTCCACAAGGCTGAAGGATAACCACTACCCCAACCCGGACACGCTTGCGTGCTTATGTAGGACCGGTCGAACTGAAATACGTTACGACTCGCGAAACGCCGTGAGAAACCGGAACAGGGCCACCCTCGAGTCGCGCCGTCGTATGCGGCGCACACTCTGGCAACGGAAATCTCGACCGAGACGCTTTTCGGGAGTCCGATCCTATACCCGTCAACGCGTGGCCATCACCGACAAGATCTACGTCAAGAATCACCAGCAGTTGAGCTCCCAGCTCGAGACCAACATCCCGAAAGGGGCGTTCAAGGGGGCGACGCTGGACATGCTCTTTCAGGGGGACGGCCTCGAGAAGTTAGACGACGCGACCCAAGAGCGGGTGCTCGACTTCTCGAGCGACTTCCTCGACTGTAGCTGCGACAACAACCCCTACTGCGGCTGCCCCGAACGCAAGTTCATTCGCTACCTCCTCGAGTTGCGCGCGGAGGGGCTCGGCCCGGACGCGATCGTCGACGTGATGACCGACGACTACATGGTCTACGCCTACCCCGGCGACGTCCTCTCGTTCCTCGACGACGCGGTTCGAACGCTCGAGGCGGCCGAGGGACTCGCGCGGGTCGACGGCGAATCGGAGAAGCGAGACGAGATTCGGCGGGCGAAGGGAGATCTCGCGCGGTAGCCCAGACTATCGGAGCGGATACGATTCGTCGTCCTCGTCGAGTTCGTCGAGCAACAGCACCTCGTCCTGTTCGTCCTCGAGGCGGTCCTGGAGCTCGGTCACGTAGGACTTGTACTCGTCGAGTTGTTCCCGGAGGTGGTCCGCCTCGAGTTCGAGGCGCTCGTGCTCGCGGATGAAGCTCTTGGGGACTTCGACTGTCGGCGGGAAGGAGAGGTCTTCGCCCTCGCCGTCCTCAGCGTCGCCGGTCGCCGGGCCGGCGCCGAGTTCGTCCTCCGGCACGACCGCGACCTGCCCGTCGTGTTCGACGAGTTGGTCGACGTAGTCACGGAAGACCGCGGACAACGAGATGTCGCGCTCCTCGGCGATGTCCTGGAGCGATTCGAACGCGTCCTCGTTGACGCGAAACGAGATCGTCTTGTTCTTGTTGCCCATTCTCACTATGAATCTCGGTTCGTCTCACTTAACAGTTTGTCAGACTTGACAGGCGACGGTTTCACCGGGAATTGCCGGCGAATCTGCGACGAGACCCGAACGCTATCCGCCTCGAGCCCCTACTCCGAGCTATCCTATGCTGACGGACACGCCGGGGATCCACCACGTCACGGGCATCGTCGGCGATGCCCAGCAGGCCGTCGACTTCTACGTCGGGACGCTCGGACTCGCCCTCGACACGCAGACGGTGAACTTCGAGGACATCCTCCAGCACCACCTCTACTTCGGCGACGCGGCCGGCACGCCGGGGACGGTCTTTACCGTCTTCGCCGATCCCCACGGCGATCCGGGACGCGTCGGTAAGCCACAGGTCGAGCGAGTTTCGTTTCTCGTTCCGGACGGCAGCCTCGAGTACTGGCGCGATCGGCTCCGAGAGCACGACATTGCGCTCGAGGGAGAGGACGGCGAGCCGCTCGAGCGCGAGCGGTTCGACGAACGCGTTCTCCGCTTCGAGGACCCGGTCGGAACGCGCCTCGAACTCGTCGGCGGCTCGCCCGCCGAAATCGAGGCCGCCGCCGTCGAGCCGTGGACTGCCGGCCCGATCCCGGATGACGCCGCAATTCGCGGCCTGCACGGCGTCTCGGCGCTCTCGGTCAACCCCTACGCGACCGCGAGCACGCTCGAGACGCTGGGATTCGAGTACGAGGCCGAAACCGACGAGCGCGTTCGGTACCGAGCGCCGTGCGATCGGGCGACAGTCGTCGACGTGCTCGATCGCGAGGCATCGTTCGGCCGCGAGGGGATCGGCACGCACCACCACGTCGCGGTTCGCGTCGAAGAGGAGGACGACCTCTACGAGTGGCGGAAACTGTTCGACGAGCGCGGGTACGACGTCTCCCGCGTGAAGGACCGACACTTCTTCCACTCGCTGTACGTCCGCGAGCCGGGCGGCGTGCTCTTCGAGTTGGCGACCGAAACTGACGGCGTCGCCGCGAACGACACGGCCGAGCCAAGCACATCGCTGTCCCTTCCCGAGTGGTTCGAACGGGATCGCGACCTGATCGAGAGCCAGTTGCCGGAACTGGCGATATCGGATTTCGATTCGGCGTGACGATGCCCGGCGCAAACGAGTCGAGCGACGGCAACGGCCACGCGCTGAATTCGGTTTCAGGCCCTCACAGCGGCCACCCACTGCTGACCGCCGGCGCCCCCGCACTGGCAGCCGAGGCGGCGCTCATCCTCTGCCACGGTCGCGGCGCCACCGCACAGGGCGTCGTCAACCTCTTCGACCCCGTCTACCGACACGGCGTTGCCGTCCTCGCACCGCAAGCCGAACGCAGCCGCTGGTATCCGAAGCCCGCATCCGCGCCGCGGGCCGACAACGAACCGTGGCTCACCTCGAGCGTCGAGTGCGTCGCGGCGGCGCTCGAGGCTGCTCGAGAAATCGACATTCCCCCTGAACGGACCGTCATTGGCGGCTTCTCGCAGGGCGCTTGCGTCGCCGCGGAATTCGTCCGTCGGAATCCGCGGCGATACGGCGGGCTCTGCTGTCTCTCCGGTGTGCTACCGGGAGCAGTCGACGACGACTGGACGATCGGCGAAGGCAGTGGCGACGACCCGCTCGAGCGAACGCCGGTCCTCTTCGGGTACGGCGAGGACGATCCGCACCTCGATCCCGAACGAGTCGCGAGAACGGTTCGGACGCTCGAGAATGCGGGCGCAACCGTCGACGAGCGGGTCTATTCCGATACCGGACACGAGGTTACGGACGACGAGTTCGACGCGATAGCCGCGCTGCTCGAGGGGCTGTTGTCGACGTAGGTCAAAACAAAAAACCGATCGCGTCAGCGTTCGACGACGATCGTCGATCGTCAGGCCGTCGCTTCCGCGTCCTCGACCTCCTCCAGACTCTCGAGCGCCTGGATCACGTCGCGGCGGTAGTTCTCGACGGGCGAGTCGTACCGGTCGCGCGCCATCTCGGCGTACTCGTTGGTCGGGGCGGTCGAACCGCTCTCGGGCGCTTCCTGCTCGCTTTCCCACTCCTGGAAGGCCTCGATGCGCTCGAGCGTGCGCTCTGCGGTTTCGACGACCCAGCGGTCGCGGGTGTCGTCGTCGACGACCGCGATGTTCTCGGGGCGGACCGAGACGTTGACCGTGCCGTCCTCGGTCTCGTAGGTGCGGGGTTTGCCGACGACCGAGACGTAGGCCGGCGGCTCCGTGTCGCGAAGCGTCGCGGCCGCCTCGGGCTGGTACTGGCCGGCGTAGACGAAGAACGTCCCGGTCGGGTCGACGACCCGGCCGCGCCAGTACTCGCTGTCCTCGCCGACGTCCTCGGTCTCGGTGAGCGTGCCGACGATGAACACGCGGTTCGCGCGGTCGCCCGTCGGGAGCAGCGCGTAGTTAGGTGCGCGTTCGTCGTCGCTTTCCTTGAACGAGTACGTCGAGTCGTTGAATTCCGATGCGAAGACGCGGCGAGCGACTTCGCGGGTGAGTTCTGCCTGGCTCATATCACATCGACCTCGCTTTGATCAGCAGGTCCTCTGCATCCGCCGGCCCGTCGAGTTCCTCAACCTCGTCGGCCAGCACGTACCGGCCGAAGGTCGGCCCCTCGATGCGGTAGTAGGTGCCGACGATATCGTCCGCGATCTCGTCGGCGACGATGGTCGTGTCCAAGGCGTCCATCGCCATGTCCTTGGCCTCCTCGAGGCTCAGGCCGGTCAGTTCCTCGGTGGCGTCCTTGTCGAAGATGACCTCGTGGGCGTCGATGCCGTCGTCGACGACGGCCTTGATCCGGAGGTCGAACTCGCCCTCGACCTCGCCGTGTTCGTTACAGCGGCCGTTCTGCAGGACGCGGGTGCAGTCTTCCTTCGGGCAGCGCTTGATCAGGCCGCTGCCGCTTTGCATGTCCACGAGCGCGCCCTCGATCTCGCTCGTGTCGTCGCCGACCTCGAGCTCCTCGTCGAGTTCCTCGACGACGGTCGTCGAGTTGAGTTTGACCGAGTACCGGCCCTGGTACTCGTCGGTGACGACGTTGCGAAGTTCGTAAACGCCGCCCTCCTCGAGCGTCGGCAGGTCGGATTTGGCCCACTTGGTGAACTTGATCGTCCCCGTCGGGTCGCCGAGCAGGCCGACCTGCGCGACGGAATCGCTGCGGGGATCCCACAGTTCGATGACCTTCGCGGTGAGGTCGATCCACTCCTCGGGCTCGTCGACGTCCTCGATGTTGGCGGCCTCGCTCGAGCCGCCCGCGATGTCCTCGCGCTCTAAGCCGGCTTCCTCGAGGTAGTGATTGGTGACGCTGCGCCGGGCCTCGTCGATCGGGACTTTGTACTCGTCGACGAGGGTCGTCAGCCGCTCCTCGATGTCGTCGACGCTGACGTCTATGTGGTCCGAAAACTGGTCGTGAATATCGTCTGCGTGCTGTCGTACGTCGCTCATTGTGTCACGCCTCCTCTTTCGTTTCAACGGGAGGCATACGCCCATTCGCGCCGGATGGTATTTAAACCTCCGGCACCGGAGCGAAAGTAGACAGCAGGCCTGAGTCGCCAGAATCTCGCGTAGGGGCCGGCGACGGATTACTCGTCGCCGTAGGCCGACAGCGACCGGTCGGTCGTATCCTTCCGGTGGCGCGTGGCCAGCCCCGCGAGGTGGGGCGCCTCGGGGACGATCAGTTCCTCGCAGGCGGTTCGGCAGGCGCTCTTGCTCCCCGGCAGGCAGAAGACAGGCGTATCGACCGCGATGCCGGCCGTCGCGCGCGAGGCCATCGCGCGGGTGCCGACCTCCTCCCACGAGAGCGAGCGGAAGAGTTCGCCGAAGCCTGGCAGTTCGCGCTCGAACAGCGACGAGGTCGCCTCCGGCGAGACGTCGTCGGCGGTGACGCCAGTCCCGCCGGTCGTGAGTACGACGTCGATATCCCGGCGCGCGACGAGGCCGCGCACGGCCGTCCGGATCGCCGAGTAGTCGTCGCGGACGAGCACGCGCTCCTGTACTTCGTGGCCCTCGTCCTCGAAACACTCCCGAATCGTGTCGCCGCCCGGATCGTCCGGGTCTGCTTCGTCCGCCTGCGCGCGCGAACTCGAGACCGTCACGATCCCGACGCAGAGCGGATCGATGACGTCGTGGCCGTGATCGTCGGTACTCCGCCTGTCGTCCTGATCGACTGTCATACGCGTGTGTGCACGCCGGAGGGCGATAATAGCTCCCCTCGGACGACGGTCGGCCGCCTCGAAAGCGGACCGGCCGACTCGACCGGCCGGTTACGGCTGCCGAAGTTCCTCGAGTTGCTCGTCGAGTCGATAGTCCTCAGCCCAATTGATGCCGACCCGTTGCCCGTTCTTTGGCTCTCTGAACCGGATCTCCATTTTTCCGGTCGCGGCGTCGGAAACCGAGATTAGGTAGCAACTGTCGTTGACCGGATCGTAGACCGCGAAGTACTCCGCCCGCCCGTCGTAGTCCTCCCTGTCGTAACCGTCGCCTCGTTTGCGTGTACTGACCGTTTCGAACGCTACCGTTCCCTCGCTTTTCCGGTAGGCCGTTTTGCACTGAATGCGGTGAAATCGACCGCCGACCTCGACGACCAGATCGTACGGCTCGTTATCGTAGGCGGGAACGAGAATGGGGATGTCACGGACAACGAATGCGGATCGGAGAATGGCCTCGGTTGCCTGTCCGCGCTTCTGCGGTTCTCGAAGCTCGTCGTAGGGCCCCGTTCGCTCTGCCATGCCGATACTCGCCGCGGTATCCGAGATAAATCCGCGTCCGAAAGTGAACGGATGCGAGGCTCGAGGAGCGTCGCGACTATTGGTTGGAAAAGGGTTATGAAGAAGCGCCGAAGCCAGGACTCGAACCTGGGACAACCTCGTATCTGCGGCGAACAGGCAAGACCTGAATCGCCGTAACAGCGAGGTGCTCTACCATCTGAGCTACTTCGGCTCATCTCCTGATTGGGGGCTGTATTTGATAGAGCTTTCGTTTTCCGTTCCCTGGTAGGGCTTTCGCTTCCTGCGATTTGGTACCCGTTCACCCGCCGCTCGAGCGGTTCGATATCCTTTCCCCGGCCGCTCGAGAAGGTGCCGGTAATGAGCGACGAGCAGGCAGACGGCGACGAGACGGGCGAGCGCGACGACCTCGAGGCCGTCCTCGCGACGGTTCGCGAGCGCGTCGACCCCGACGCGGACGAGCGCGAGCGGTTGCGCGAGGTCGCCGAGCGGCTCGCCGAGCGCGCCGAGGCGGCCGCGACCGACCTGTGTCCGGACGCCGACGTGTTGCAGGTGGGTTCGACCGCACGGAACACGTGGATCAGCGGCGACCGCGATATCGATATCTTCGTCCGCTTTCCGCCGGAACTGGACCGCGAGACGCTCGAGCAGTACGGTCTCGAGGTCGGCCACGCCACGCTGCCGGAGGGCCACGAGGAGTACGCCGAACACCCCTACGTCAAGGGGACCGTCGAGGGGTTCGACGTCGACGTCGTCCCCTGCTTCCGGCTCGAGTCGGCGACCGAGATCCGCTCGGCCGTCGATCGGACTCCCTTCCACACGCAGTACCTCGAGGAACGGCTCGACGACGACCTCGCGGGTGACGTGCGCCTCGCGAAGCAGTTCCTGAAGGGGATCGGCGCCTACGGCAGCGACCTCCGGACGCGGGGGTTCAGCGGCTACCTCACCGAGCTGCTGGTCTGCGAGTACGGCGGCTTCCGCGACCTGCTCGAGGCCGCGGTCGACTGGCATCCCCAAGTCGAACTCGATCCGGAGGTCCACGGGCGAGAAACCTTTGATGACCCGCTCGTCGTCATCGACCCGACCGATCCCGAGCGCAACGTCGCCGCTGTCTGCTCGCCCGACAACGTCGCCCGGTTCCAGCACTACGCCCGCGAGTTCCTCGCCGAGCCGGCCGTCGAATACTTCAAATCGGTCGACCCCGACCCGCTCTCCGAATCGGAACTCCGCGACCACCTCGAGCGGCGCGGGACGACGCCGGTCGCGGTGCGGTTCGACGCGCCGGACCTCGTCGAGGACCAGCTCTATCCGCAGCTCCGGAAATCGCTGGCAGGGATCACGCAGGGGTTGGACGACCGCGGCTTCGACGTGTTCCGCGCGACGACGTTCGCCGATGATACGGCCGTGGTATTCGCTGAACTCGCAGTTGCCGAGCGCCCCGCCGTCGAGCGCCACGAGGGGCCGCCGGTCCACGTCCAGGGCCACGCGGAAGGGTTCTACGAGGCTTACGCCGACGACCCCGACGCCTACGGACCGTTCATCGCGGACGACCGATACGTCACCGAGCGCGAGCGGGAGTTCACCGCCGCCCGCGACTTTCTGGAGAGCGACCGCCTGTTCGACGTCGGCCTCGGCGCGCACATCGAGACGGCCCTCGAGGACGACTACGAAGTGCTGGTCGACGACGGGGTCGCGGCGCTGCTCGAGGAGTTCGGGCGAGAGCTTCGGGAGTACTTCGAACCCCGACCCTGAGAACTGCAAGGGTGGCCGCAGCGAGTTATTAACAGTCGATCTCGAGATCCAATCCGTGCGCGTCGACGACCTGCTCGAGCGTTTCGACGGCGTCGTCGCTGCATTCGCCGTCGGGCGCGATCGGCTCGCGACCGTCGAAGGTCTCGTGGACCATCGCGACGCTGTCGGCGAGCACGTCGAGCCCGTAGCCGCCTTCGAGAACGAACGCCAGCGCGGCGTCACAGTTGTCGGCGATAGTTCGGAGGCGATCCGTTAGTAGCGCGTACGCCTCCGTCGAGAGCCGAATGCGCGAGATCGGATCGTGGCGGTGCGCGTCGAACCCCGCGCTGACGAGCAGCAGGTCGATATCGTGGGCCTCGAGGGCGGTTGCAATCGGTCCCTCAGCGGCGGCGAGGTAGGCTTCGTCGCCGGTCCCGGCCGGCATCGGGATATTCATCGTCGTTCCGTGCCCGTCACCCTCGCCGATCTCGTCGATCGCACCGGTGCCGGGGTACAGCCCCTTCTCGTGGATCGAGACGAAGAAGACGTCCTCGCGCTCGTAGAAGATGTCCTGCGTGCCGTTGCCGTGGTGGACGTCCCAGTCGACGACGGCGACGCGATCGATGTCGTACTCGTCGTGGTCGAGCGCGTGCTGGGCTGCGACCGCCGCGTTGTTGACGAAGCAAAACCCCATCGCGTCGTCGACAACTGCGTGATGCCCCGGCGGTCGCCCGATCGAAAACGGCGTCTTGCGTCCCGTCGCGCCCTCGAGTGCGGCCTCGACGGCCCAGCAGGCGAGCCCGCTGCTGTGGCGGATCGCGTCCCAGGTTTCCGCGACGGCGGAGGTATCGGGATCCCAGTCGCCGCCGCCGTCGGCGCAGAACTGCTCGACCGACTCGACGTACTCCCGGTCGTGGACGGCGGCGATCGTGTCGATATCGACTGGGTCGGCGTCGACGTACTCGACGCCGTGTTTCTTCTTCAGGCGCTCCCTGATCGCCCGCAGCCGGTCCGGCGTCTCGGGGTGGCGCGACCCAGGATCGTGTTCGAGACAGACCTCGCTGTAACCAAATTGCATCGCGCGGTCACTCGAACAGCGAGAAGTAGGTCTCGATGTCGTCCTCGGTGATGGTTCGCCGATCGGCGTGGTGTGCGAGGATCGCCGCCGACTCGGCGACGTTGTCGGCGTACGCCTCGAGAATGTCGGCGAGGGCGACCCGGGCGTCCATCGAGACGCGGTAGCGGTCGTCGATCTCCAGTCGGGCGATCCGGTCGACCGGCGCGACCGGGAGCTCGAGGTCGTCCTTGTCGACGACCGTCTCGACGCCGAAGTCCTCGGCCATCAGCGTCTTGCGGCCGTCTTCGGTCGCCCGTTCGGCGGCGTCGATGGCCAGCTCGCTCCCGTGTTCTTGAATCCGCGTTGCGAGTTCCTTCGACGCGTCAGCGCTCACCCGAAGATCGCCCGCGTTCCGCCGGATGATCGTATCAACCGGGGCGAACGGGAGTTCGACGTTCATATCATGATAGGCGAAGCTAACTCCCTTAACGCTTTTCCTAGCCGCTCGAGGAGGTTGCTCGGCGGTTCAGAAGACGTCGCTCGCCTCGAGGCGACCGTCGCGGACGACCCCCCGGGCGGTGACCTCCTCGCCGAGGCCGACGTCAGCCTCGGTGGCGACGCTCATGGTCGTCTCGCCGTCGTCTAAGACGACCGGGTCGCCGGCCTGGACGACGACGCCGGTGAACTCGATTTCCTCGCCGTCCGTGGGCTCGTCATCGGCGGGAGTCCCATCGGTATCAGTGTCCGTCGCCGCGTCGTCGCTCGCACTCGAGTCGGTCGGGGTGTCGGTGGCGGCAGCAGCATCATCGGAACCGGAATCGTCGCCGGCGAACGCCGACAGCCCCGCGTTGGCGTCGCCGGCCCCGCCGTCGCCGCCCGCCTCGGCCGCGTCCGAATCGGACTCAAGCACCGTAATCGTCGACTGCCAGCCCGCGGAGGCCTCGAGATCGTCCTGCCAGCCGTCCTGGATCTCGACGTCGCCGAGCGCGACCTCGTCGCCGGGACCGATGTCGATGTCGGCCTTCTCGCCCCAGAGGGCGACGCGGATGTCATCGGTCGCGTCCTGCACGCGGATGTTCCGGACCTGCCCTTCGGAGCCGTCGTCGCGGTCGAAGGTCCGCTTGGGATCCGCGGAGCGAACGACGCCCGCGAGGTCGACCGTCTGGCCGATCTCGACCTCCTCGATCGGCGTGCTCTCCGGGACGTACTCGACGTCTTCGTCGACCTCCTCGACGGTGCCGCGGTTGCCGACGTGAAGCTCGAGGTTGCCGTCCCGCTCCTTGACGTAGCCGTCGACGACCTCGACGGTCGTGCCGGGCTCGAGTTCCGTGGCGAGGTCCGCCTGCTCGTCCCACAGCGTCACGCGCACGCGGCCGGTTTCGTCGCCGACCGCGAGGTTCGAGACCTTCCCCTCGGAGCCGTCGTCGCGGTCGAACGTGCGCACGCTGTCGGTGTCGAGCACGACGCCGACGAGGTTGACGTTCGAGAGACCGAGCGAGAGGTCCTCGACGGTGTGGGTGTCCGACACCTGCACGTCGACTTCGGTGTCCGGATCCGGTTCCACCTCGTCGACGCTGACCTCGACGCCCGAGAACCCCTCTTTCGGACGGCCCTTGACCCGCAGCACCTGGCCCTCCTCGAGTTCCTCGATCGCCGCCTCGGCGTGCTCGTCCCAGAAGGCCGCACGGACGGAACCGGTTTCGTCGGCGACTTCGACGTTGACGACGCGGCCGTCCTCGTCCTCGCCGTCGCGCTCGAAGGTACGAACCTCGCCGATCGAGAGCACCTTCGCGACGAACTTCGCTTCCTCCATCCCGGGTTCGATGTCGGCGACCCCGCCGACCTCGCTCTCGCCGACCTCGTGAGCGACGAGCATCGCCGCCGTCTCCTCGTCCGCGAGTCCCCCCATCTGCTCGACTTTCGCCTCGACGGCCTCGCGAAACTCCTCGAGAGAGACGTCGGCCTCGAGGTCCTCGTACACGCCCTCGATGTCGCTCATTCTATGCTCGTGCATGGGTAGGCCGCGCATAAGCATTGCCCATTCGGTGTGCGGTCCGCCTGCTGACACGGCGGTTCCGTCGGCCGTCGTGACAGCGATATCGGGCGCGAAAATATCGGTCTCGAGGCCGGTTCCTGATTCGACGCCGAGACGATCGCGCGGAATACCGACTCGAGCGCTCCGGGCCTGCTGACGATGGCATACCGCTGCTGGCCGCGCCCCGGTAGATAAACCTGCGGCTCGGCCCTCCCTTCCGCGACTCGAGTCGATCGCCGGCGCGTCGCCGCCGTCGTGTGGGTATCGGTCCCGTGACGGACGAGAGTGCAACCCAGAGCGGGGTACTTTCGAAAGGGCTTTAATGTCGAGGCGGGTACTGAGAGATGAGTCCTGATAGGGTAGTGGACTATCCTCTTGGCTTGCGGAGCCAGGGACCGGAGTTCAAATCTCCGTCAGGACGCTCACTTATCGCAGGCGCTTCGCATTACTCAGCGCCTGCTCTTGCGTTCGGTCCTGACGTGCCTCACGCTCACTTCGTTCGCGTGAGACTCCGTCAGGACGTTTCTGCTGCTACCAAACCGCGAGCGAAGCGAAGCTGATGTCTTCTATATCTAAACCCTCGTCAGGACGTTCTCGAGACGAATTCTGTCGACTGTACGGGAAGGGAAGAAAAGCCTCGAGTCCGATCTTACCGCGCGGAACCCACCGGCGACCGGTCGTCGGCCACCACCGAAAGCAATCGCATAGCCCCCTCGAGGTCGACCGCCTCGATTCGTTCCCGGTGCGGATCGTACTCGAGCAGCCCCGCATCCTCGAGCAGCGGGACGTGAACGTGGACCAGCGAGAGGTAGACGTCCGTGACGGCGTCGGACGGGACGTCGGTGAGCGGCGCCCCGTACGTCCGGCTGACGACGGTGTTGGAGACGTCGCGAAGCGTCATCGAGTTCGTGCTCGCGAGCGCGGCGATCGCGTGGCGACGGTACGGGTGGCTCAGCGCGCGAAAGAGGTGATCGTCCGGTGACACAGTGTGAGACACGAGTGGTCAGTCTAGGCTCCTGACGGGGATGACACCGCCGGTTGTATATACACGGGTATATATAGCCGCTCGCGGCCCGAACTCCGCAGCGCGGGCTCACTCCTCGAGTTTCGGATCGTCGCTCGGCGGCGTCACGGCCAGCGCGTGTCGAATCAGGTTCTCGTAGCCGCGCTGGAGTCGCCGGGACAGCGACTGCTGGCTGATCTCTAGCGAGTCGGCGACATCAGTTAGCGAGACGTCCGTCGAGCGGTAGTACCCCATCTCCCAGGCGGTGACCAGCGCCTCGTGCTGTTTCCTCGTCAGCCCGTACTGGCCACCGCCGCGGGGATGGGCGCGTTCGTACAGCTGCGTGAGCTGGAAGGGGATGTCGTGCTCGTCGCAGTACTCGCGGAACTGGTCGAGCCGATCGCGGTTGTTGAAGCGGATGCTGAGTTCCCACTCGTCGCCCTGCGCCGAGGCCTCGAGGATCGTCGCTCCGACGGTCGCGTACGCGTAGACGATGGACTCGACGTTCTCGGTCCACTCGGCGCGGTACAGCGACGCCCGGTCGACGTCGTCGATGTGTCGGAGGTGTCGAATCGAGGGATCGTCCGCGGCGGCGTCCTCGAACGCAACGCCGTCGTCGCCCGACACCCAGAAGTACGGGGTGAGCACCTCTTCGGTCGCGACGACCCGTTCCGTCTCGACGACGAGTTCGGGCGCGGCCGCGAGCGTCTCGGCGAGCGCGAACGCCTCGGCGGGAACGTGGAATTCGCCGAAGAGACTCATCGTTGGCCTCTCGTTCTCGCTCCGCTCGAGCAGTCGAACGGAGCCATTACACCCCGTCCGATCGCTGCGGAGACTCGAGCGCCGAGGACTGTCGGTCGTGAATCCGCTCCGGCGCCTGCGCTCGCGATCGGATCCGCGTCGTCTCGTCGTCGGCGTCGGAGACCGTGATGGTGATCGGAGTCTCGGAATCGCCGTCCACGCTGACGGTGACGCGATACTCGGCATACGAGAACTCGATCCGTCCGCGCCGCGTCGTCCCGCTCGCCGTCGGTGCGAAAAGCGCCTCGAGCGCTTCGGGATCGACGGCGTCGTACAGCGGCGGCGAGAGATCGACCGGATCGACGTCCGCCGCGTCCGCGATCGCCTGTACGAGCTGGACGGTGAGGGACTCGTCAGCGGCGACGGAATACTGAGTGGGCATACCCCGCCTAGCTACCGACTGCGTAAAAGTATCACTGTCAAAATACATCCATCATTTTCTTTGGCGCATATCGTTCGGACCGACCGTCGGAGCGAGGGTTTCGAGAGCCGAAGCGGACAAAACAGCCAGTAACGACTCTCAAAGACAGAATCCGAAACCTTTGAATCCGTACTGTCTGACGGAACACGCACCCGCATTGGAGTCCGCTCAAGCGCGATTATGTCTATTTTTAGTGCGGTACGATCGGTTTAGATAATTTTTTATAAGAGGATGTTGCCTCTCAGGCAGAGAACCGTATGGGATCGAAACTTCGTGACTCTTCCCGAGGCGACGCCGACGGAGAATCGCTGCTTCGGCGGGACTGCGACGACAACGAACCGATTACGGTCGCCGTTATTGACGCCGTTTCGAGGGTAGCAGGGGTAGCGCCGACCGCCCTGCCGCCGCTGTACGAGACGATCGATCCGGACGCACTCGATGGAGTGTTCGATGCGGGATCGTCGGACGGGGAATCGGTCCGCGTTGCCTTTTCGTACGCCGACCACGAGGTCGTCGTTCAGGGCGGGCCGCGCGTGACCGTGACGGTAACGCCCGACGGGACGTAGCGGGACGACGTCGTCACTCGTTTTGCGGCGCGATCGAGACGGTCGTCTCGTCGACGGCGAGATAGGGCTCGAGATCGCTCGCGTCCTCGAGGACGACGTCGCCGTTGCGCGCGTCGTACTCGAGGACGCCGTGATCGGCGAGTCGCGGCAGGTGATCGTGAATCAGCCCAATTTTCGTGCGCTCGAAGCGGTCGGCATCCGACTCGACACCCGCGTCGTCCTGTCGGCGAGCGTCCGCAAGTCGCTCGGAGAGGGCGTCGATCGTCGTCGTCTCGGTCTCGAGGAGTGCAGCAACCGCACGTCTGCGATCGGTATCGGCGAGGAGGGTAAGCGCCTCGGCAGTGTTCATGGATGGAAATAGTTCAAAACCGATGAGGAAAAGGGCCGCTCCAAAATGATTTGGTATGTCAATAATGGTGTATTAGTCGAGGTGACACAGTAGCAACACGAGCAGTCGAGCAGCGCCGCTCAGCGGGTGGAATCGGTGAGAGGAGTAAGCCCCCTTCTGTTCGGCCCGGCATTCGGCTGAGCGTCCGCGCCGTCCGCGACCCGAAGGGCCGCGGGGCGTTCGGGCTACCACGGCGCGGGCTTGCACCGGTGAGGGTTCGCCGTTCCATCGATCCTCGGCCGTCGCAGTGCGGTCAGTCGCGCCGAGCGCGACCCGCGGGTTCGAACCGCGTCGAACGACCGCACGCGGCGCGCGGCGTCCGCCGCTCGCCTGTCGGCGGCTCTCGCACCGAGGGTGCGAGAAACGCCCGTCCTCTGCGGGTTAGCTCCCCTTCCTCGCGGTCGGGTTCGCGCGCATCATCGGTCGGGCCGAGACGTGTCGTTTCTGTTCCAGAGCCAGCGGTCTCCCGCTCCGGACTTGCGTCCGGTCACCCGCCCGAACTGGTGGGGGGACTTTCCTCGCGCGCGCGTTGCGCGACTCGGAGAGTCGGGCAACGTTGTGTGACCGCGCCGTCGCCGGCGCGGCCACCGCGGCAGCCGGGCTCTCTCTCCGGGTTTCCGTAGGACCTTGGCCGGAATAAGTGCCCCGGTCGATCCGTGGTACGACTCTCGAACGGAATGGAAGCGTTTTAGGAGAACTATCCCCATGTACATCTGTATGTCCCAGCGACAGGGCGTCGACCTCTCCTACGAGGACGGCGCGCGCGCCGTCGAACTCGCGCGCGAAGCCGTCGAATCCTACGTACAACACGGGCAACGAGAACAACCGGGCAGCATGCGGGAAGCCTTCTACGAGCGAACGGGTGCGTTCGTCCGCCTCGAGTCGACGCGCGGCCGGGGGAGCCTGCGCGGCTGCGCCGGCGGCTACCGATCGGGCGACCAACTCGGGCACGTCATCGTCGACGCGGCGATCGAAGCCGCCAGCGAAGACTCCTGCGGCTCCGAGGTCAGCCCCTCGGAGCTGCCGAACCTCACGGTTTCGGTCTGTACGGTCAAGAACGTCGTTCTCACCGACGATCCGCTGGCCGACCTCGAGATCGGCACGCACGGCGTCGCCATCGACGGCGGCGAAGGTGGCTGGCTCTACCCGACCGTGCCGGTCGAAAACGGCTGGAGTCCGCGCGAGTACCTGGATCGAACCTGCCGGAAGGCGAAACTCGCGCCGGGGGCCTGGCAGAACGACGACGTCGTCGTGACGCTGTTCGAGGGGCAGGTCTTCCGCGAGCGCGACGCCGACGGCAGCATCGAAGAACTATAACGGCGGACGCGAGCACGGTCGATACGCGTCCGTAGGGGGTTGGGGCCTATCGATTCGCTGTTTCTGCGCGAGTACGAGCGGCGCATCGGAATTCGCGAGCGAGTCCTGTGTCCGCGATCGACCGCCGACAGCCGGCTCGAGTTCGAGTCGCCGCGGCACCGAAGCGGGATCGACGCCCGCGCCGACGGCGCTGGGGGAGTCTATTCCGAGCCGAATCCGACCGCCTCGGCGTCCTCGAGGCAGCGTTCGCTGGCGTCCGCGAGGTCGAACTCCCGAACGATCTCGCCGTCGCGGACGAGCGGCTCGAGCAGCGCCTCGCCCTCGTCGGGGCCGTCGCGGTCGGCGAGGGCGACGTGGTGGCCGCCGTCGGGCGTACGATAGACCTCTTTGACGCCCGAAAGCTTGCCGCGCTTGGAGATCGGTTGGCCGTCGTCGCCGGACTGCGTCCGGCTGCTCGAGGGATCTTCCGATCCCTCGCTGATTTCGACGATGTCGAGGCTGAAATCCACCGAGTCGGCGCCGGTGATGTGGCTGCCGACGCCGAACCCGTCGGCGACGTCGCGCAGATTTCGGATCGCCTCGGGATCGAGCCCGCCGCTGCAGAAGATGTCGACATCCTCGTGGCCGCGCGCGTCGAGTTCCCAGCGGACCTCGCGGATGATGTGGCGGAAGTCGCCGCGTCGGGAGCCGGTGGTGTCGATGCGGACGCCGTCGAGATCGTCGCCGAGCGTCTCGGCGGCCAGCAGGCTCTCGCTTTTCTCGTCCCAGAAGGTGTCGACCAGCGCGATGCGGGGGACGTCCTCGGGGACGGCCTCGTCGAAGGCCGTCCAGGCCTCGGCCTGGTTCCCCTCGCCGAAGCAGAACATCAGGGCGTGGGGCATCGTGCCGCTCGCCTCCCGGTCGAGGATCTCGCCCGCGGCGACGTGGGAGAAGCCGTCGAGCCCGGCGAGCAGGGCGGCCCGTTCGACCGTCGCGGCGATCGAGGGGTGGACGTGGCGCGCGCCGAAGGAGAGCACGAGCGAGTCGGGCGCGGCCAGACGCGCCTCGAGCGCGGCCGTCGCGAAGCCGCTGGGCTGGGAGAGGAAGCCCAACAGGGAGGTCTCGAGTTCGGCGAACTCGAGGTACGGCCCCTCGATCCGCAGGACCGGGCCGCCGTCGAACAGCTGGCCGTCCGGCAGCGCGTCGACGTCGACACTGCGCCCCTCGAACAGCGTCGCGACGTCTTTCACGCCGGTGAAGACGTCGAACTCGCCGGTCGGAAACTGGTCGGCGGTCACTTCGGCGACGACGGTCGGGTTCTTGTCCGCGTGCTCGAGCGTCGCCCGGGTGCGCTCGAAGTAGGCGTCGGTTGCGGTCCCCTCGAGAATCGCCTCCGAGGGGACGGTGCCGAACGGGTTTGACATATCGGCGACTTTTCGCGGGACGCAAAAAAGCTACCCGTCTGCGGGCGCTGCAGGTCCTGAACGGAGCACAGGAAAGCGCAAGCGGCTCAGACCGATCACGCCGGTGCCGGCGAGGAGCACGCTGATCCGGCGCCGGAAGCGCCCGCAACGGCAACCGACGGCGTCGCTTCGGCGCGGGGCGCGTGGATTTCCTCGAGCGTGTCGACCGTCGGCGCGCCGACGATTTCGACGGTGTCGCCGGTCACAGTAAGGCGGTACGCGCCGGCGAACGGTTCGTCGTCGGGAATCCGGTAGACGTCGCCGGCGGTCGCCGCGTCGGCGTCGACCCGGTCGCCGCCGTGGGTCTCGAGCAGCGATCGGTAGGCGGTCGCGAACTCGTCGGCGTCGGCCTCGCTCTCCCAGGCGAGGCGCCAGACGTGGCCGGTCCGGTTCTCGTCGGCCGCGTCCTGATAGACGTGGAACGTGTCGCCGGCCCAGCCCGCGGTCGCGGGGGCGGAGTAATTGTACGGCGACCGGTCGGTCGCCCCCTGCGTGAGCGGTCGGTCGACGACGCCGTCGGCCCAGAGGGTCGCGAACAGGGTCGCTTCGCCGACCGTTTCGGCACGGGGGTCGCCGCCGTCACCGTCGCCGTCACCCCCGCTGTCGCCGTCGCCGCCACCCTCGAGAACCGGCTCCCACGCGTCGCTCGAGCGGTCCTCGATTTCGACGTCGACGGGTTCGACGTCGGGGTAGTGGTCGGGGTGAATCAACTGCGTCGTGCTCGCGGGTCGCCGGTCGTGGGCGCGGTCGACGGCGGCCCACCCGTCGCGCTCGTACAGCGCGTCGACGAACGCCGGACCTTCCGAGTATGGCGCGTAGATCGAGAGGTAGAGACCGACGTTGTACGGGCGCTGCTCGAGGGTGGTTCTGACCGCGTCGTCGCTCGAGGCGTCGACAGTGGCATCGCCGTCGGTTTCGTTCGCCGCGTCCGCGTCGGCGGTCGCCGCCCCGGGCCGGGAGAGACACTGCCACTCCGCGCCGCAGCGCTCGGCGTACAACTGCGGTACGTAGCTCGCCTCGCCCTCGATCAGTCCGGTTTCGGCGCGCTGCTCGTCGAGCGTCTCGCCGCGGCGCTCGAGGCCGAACCGCTGGTCCTGCAGCGCGTGGACCAACTCGTGGACCAGCGTGCGCCGATCGATCCGGATCTCGTCGCTGTCGTCGGTGACGATGACGATCCGATCGTCGACGTAGTAGCCCTGCACGGAGGTCCCGTAGAGGTCGTCCATCGCCCGGTTGACGTCCGTCTCCCCGTCGACGACGAACGCGCCGCGCCAGAGTTCGTTCCGGAAGGCGGACGCCGGGCCGCCGCCGGACCGCTGCTCCCGGAACTCCGACCGGTCGATCACCTCGAGTTCCACGTCGTGCTCGTACTTGAGGCCGCGGAGCACCTCGATCCGCGCCATCGAGCGGTACTTGAGGTCGCGAAGCTCCGATTCGGTGAGTCCGTCGCTGGCGTTGAAAGCGAACTCGTCGTCGGGGGAGTAGTCGCCGAGATCGCCGGGGTCGCGGTCGGCGTCGAACTCGTCCGGCGAACTCGGCACCGTACAGCCCGCCAGCAGGACGAGCGCGACGACGGCGATCAGTCGTAGCTTCAGCCCGCCTCCGGGTCGGACGCGTCCCATTGCCGGCTTATTCGCGAGCGGGTGCAAAGTCCCGTCGGTCGCCCGACGGCACCGGGTCCGCGACGCTGCCAGCGGTCGCGATCGCGCTGCGGCCGCGGAGGGTGGTTATCGAGACGCCGATCACGAGCAAGAGACTAGCAGCGAGCGCGAGCAGTGCCGGCGCCGCACCGATCCGACCGAATGCGGCGAGGACGCCGCCGTCGCGATCCGCGTTCGTTTCGGCGCTCGCGGGTTCGGCTGTGTTTTCGTCCCCGGTATCACCGAACGCGAGCGTATCCTCCCCGCTCGGGGCGGCATCCGCCTCGAGCGCGTCGAGGTCGTCGACCGACGGCGCGCGGACGATCGTCACGGTCTCGCCGTCGCGGTCGACGTAGTAGGCGCCGGGGTAGTCGGCCCCGTCGATCGCGTAGGTGTTCCGTCGATCATCGACCGGCTCGGCGCCGTACCCCTCGAGCAACTCGAGGTAGGCGTCCGCGAACTCCCGGCTATCGTCGCTCGAGAGCCACTCGGTCCGCCAGACGTAGCCGGCGTGGTCGACGGCGTCCATCGTCGCGTTCGCGTCCACGTCCCGGCTTTCGTTGACGTAGGTGACCAGCGTGTCGCCGGCCCAGCCGTCCGTCTGGGGCTGGTCGTACTCGTAGCCGGGCTCGCCCGACTCGAGGAGCGCGTTCCGGCCGATCACCGACGGCTCGCCGGACTCGAACGCCCCGCCGGCGAACATTGCGACCATCCCGGCCTCGCCGACGGTCTCGGTCGCGGGTTCGCCGTCCACCTGATACTGCGTCCAGTCGTCGTTCGACCGGTCCGGCACGTCGACGCCGGCCGGTTCGCGCTCCGAGCCGGGGTGGATCACCGCCGAACTGGTTGTCGGCGGATCGTCGTAGGCGCCGTTGAGCCGCTCCCAGCCGCCCTGCTCGTAGAGGTAGTCGACGTACTCCGGCCCCTCGTCGTAGGGGAGGTAGATGCTGAGGTAGAGCCCCCAGTTCGGATCGAGCGCGCCGTCGCCGCTCGAGCCCGTTTGCCCGCCGTTCGCGGGGAGCACGCAGTCCCACTCGTCGCCGCACTCGCGCTCGTACCGGGATTCGATCCACGAGGCGTCGCCCTCGATGAGGCCGTTCTTGGCGTTGTCCTCGTCGATGGTCGGCCGCTCGTAGCTCGTCAGATCGAACCGCTGGTCCTGCAGCGCGTGGACCAGTTCGTGGCCCAGCACGACCTCGTTCAGCTCCGGCGTGTCGGGCGTGTTGGAGACGATCACGATCCGGTCCTCGGTCGGTTCGTAGTAGCCGCCGACGGAATCGCCGTAGAGCGCCTCGGCTTCGTCGATCGCGTCGGTGTCCCGATCGACCGTAAAGAGCGCCTCGTAGTTGACGTTCTCCTGCAGGCGCCGCTCGGCCGTCACGTTGACGAATAAGTCGTCGTTGTTTGCCTGAAACTCCGCCCGGGAGACCACGTCGACGGGCACCTCCTCGTCGAAGGTCGCGTTCCGCAGCCGCTCGACGCGGGCCATCGAGCGGTAGACGGCCGGCTCGAGTTCGCCCTCCTCGAGGGCGGCGTCGCTACGGTTGTCGGCGGGGAGGGAGTCATCGTACCAGTAGCCCTCGACGTAGCCGATCGTCTCGTTCGTCGAGGGATCGTCGGGGCGGTCGTCGGCGGCGGCAGACGTCTCGTTGCGGTCGCTGTCGGTCGAATTAGCGGGGGTGTCGTCCGATAGCGGACCGAAAACGCCGAGTCCGACTCCGAGTCCGACTCCGACGACCGTCAGGAGGACAAGCGCGACGACGACCGCGACGGCGGCGCGCGTTCGCGTTGATTTCATTCGAACTGAATGGAAGACCGTACGGAAGCACCCGCAAAAAGCACGGCGGTCGGCGGGCCGGCTCCCAGGGTGCGTCGCGCCGGCTGCGGTTCCGGGACGGTCAGCCGCCCCGCTGGTCGCACTCGCACGAACGTTTTTACCGCCTCCTTCGTAGGTTGACACATGAGCGTCGAACTCGAGCCAGAGCGCACCGCGATCGTGGTCGTGGACATGCAAAACGGCTTCTGCCATCCCGACGGCTCGCTGTACGCGCCGGGCAGCGAACGGGCCATCGAACCGATCGCCGCCCTCGTCGAGCGCGCTCGCGAGGCCGGCGCCTCCCTGCTGTTCACGCGGGACGTCCACCCGCCCGAACAGTTCGAGGACGCCCACTACTACGACGAGTTCGAACAGTGGGGCGAACACGTCCTCGAGGGGTCGTGGGACGCCGAAATCGTCGACGAACTGCCGGTCGAGGCCGCCGACAACGTCGTCGAGAAACACACCTACGACGCCTTCTACAACACGGAGCTCGAGGGGTGGCTGAACGCCCGCGGGATCGACGACCTCGTGATCTGTGGCACGCTCGCGAACGTCTGCGTGCTCCACACGGGCGGCAGCGCCGGGCTTCTCGATTTCCGACCGATCCTCGTCGAGGACTGTATCGGCGCGATCGAGGACGACCACAAGGAGTACGCCCTGGAGCACGCCGAGTGGCTGTTCGGTGAGGTTGTTGAGGGTGACGACCTCGAGTTCGCGTAAGACTGTCTCGCTGAGACGGGAGGATTTTTACCGGTACCTCCGAAGGGAGGCGTATGTGCCGAAATCTGATAGAGGGGACCGACCGCGCGGCGAGTGATCGCGCATGAACCAGCGGCACCTCCGCTGGCTCTACGTCGTCGGCATCGCGTTCAACCTCGTCGCGATGGCGAGTGCAGCCTCGACCGGTGCGATGCTGTACGCCGTCACCTTCGGCCTCGTGACGGTCTATCTGGGAGCGCGGTACTGGATGATCGCACGATCCTGAGTGCAGGCGCTCGAGCAGTCAGGAACAGAGGCTTATTTGAACGGCGAACCAGTACAGCCCGGCGCGTATCGGCCGCGAACGGGATGCGGCGCGTATGGAACCGGGTGCCGTTCCGCCGTACGTCGACGTCGTCATCTACCTCTACTTCGCGACGGTCGCAACGATCGGCCGTTACCTCCACGGTCGGCTCTGGTTCGGCGCTCGCAGTGCGGCCGGCCGGTCCGACGACGGCTCGGTCTCAGGACAAAATTCGTAGACCGCCGTCCCCGTCATAGCAGGCTCGTTCGACGCCGAACTGGCTAGCCGTCGCTATGCCGATTCGTCCGACGAGAGCTCCTCCCACGTCGCAACCGATCCGCCGTGCTCGGCGGCGAACGCCTCGGCGTCATCGGTGCTCGAGAACGGGACGACGTCCTCGCCCATCGCGCCTTCGATCCCGCCGTCGACGACGAACGATGCCGCCGTCGCGTCGGTGAAATCCTCGGCTCGTACGTGACTCGAGATGTACGTCGTTCCCTCGCGTTCGTCGAGGTCGTAGTCGACGCTCGAGTAGTCGGTGACGAAGGCCGCGCGCAGCTCCCGACCGCGCCGGGCCTGTGCAGCGTGGGCGGCGACGAGTTCGTGGACGCTGTCGAACCGCGCCGGTCCGTCGCGGTCCTCGGGGTAGCCGTCCGCGTAGAACAGCTGGCCGGCGGGGCCGTAGTGGTCGGCGACGGTCATCCCGCAGGCGTCGCAGGCCTGGCCGTCGGTCAAGGCGATCGGTTCGGCCGGCTCGGCGGATTCGTCCCCGCTCCCGCCCGCGAGACAGCCGGCGAGTCCGCCGACGGCTGCGAGACCGACGCCGGCGAGGATGCGACGGCGCGAGAGACGGTCCCGGGGGTGCGTCACAGCCGTCGCCTCCGGATCGCGAGCGCGGCGATTGCGATCGGGACGGCGATCCAGGCCAGCAGGGCTCCGCTTAGGACGCCAGTCGAGAGGCCGGACTCGGCCAGCACCGACGCGAACCCGGCGTTGCCGCCGGCCCCCAGCGATCCCAGCACGAGCGCCCGGAAGACCCCGGTCGGGTTCGCCAGCAGCATCGCGGAGACGGCCGTCTCCGAGAGCTCGAGCGCGCCGATCAGGCCGAGCGCGAGCAGGTCGTGGACGAGGACGAACCACGCCCACGCCAGCAGCGAGACGCCGAGCGCGTGGGTCTTCTCGCGGGCCAGCGTCGAGACGAGGACGCCGACCGCGAGGAAGACTAGGCCGAGTCCGACGGCCCCCAGCATGAAGGTCGCGTAGGCGTCGAACCCGTCGAGGCCGTACTCGCGCAGCAGGAAGCCGCCGGCGACGCCGAAGCCGATGATCGTCGCGCTCGCGAGCACGACGGCGCGGCCGGCGGCGGCGCCGACGACGATCCAGGCGCGGTCGACCGGCAGCGAGAACAGGGTCTGGAGCCACCCGCTCTCCTTCCGGCCGACAATAACGTCGTAACTGAACGCGAGTGCGACCAGCGGCACGAGGTAGACCGCGAGCACGGCGAGGCTGCCGACGGTCCGCTCGAACCCCTCGGGGCTCACGCTCGCGCCGCTGAACGTCGTCAGCCCGAGCGCGAAGGCGGCGAAGATCGCGGTCAGCGCGATCGCCCACCGGCCCCGCACCGCGAGGCGGTACTCGGTCTCGGCGACGACCAGCAGCTGGCGGTACCACGCGCCGGACTCGAGATCGTCGGTCTCGGACTCGTGGACGGTCTCGACGTCGGCGTCGGTGTCGGGCGCCATCGCCGTGGTGTACCCGCCGTCGGGTCGCGGATCGGCGTCGGTCATTACGCGCTCACCTCCTCGGTCGCCCGGATCGGCCCCGCGTCCTCGTCCGCATCTTCGTCCTCGAGATCAGGCGCCTCGTCCGTCAGCACGTCCTGGAACACCGCCTCGAGGCCCGGCTCTCGGACCTCGAAGCCGTCGAGCAGCGACGGATCGACGGTGCCGCAGACGCCGAACGCGGCCTCCCGATCGCAGGTAACTTCGATCGCGTCGTCGGTTTCGGTAACGTCGCCGCAGTCCTGAACGGCCTCGAGCAGGTCCGGACGAGCCTGGTCGTTCGCCGGTCGGAGCGAGACGGTAACTCGGTCGTCCGTGTCCGTTTCCGACCGGAGATCGTCGATCGGCCCGGCCGCGCGCAGGTGGCCGTCCTCGAGGATCGCGACGTCGTCGCAGAGCCGCTCGACCTCGCTCAATACGTGCGAGGAGAGGACGATCGTCGTGTCCGTTTCGCGGCCGAGCCGCTCGATGGTTTGGTGGAACGCCGCGACGCCTCGCGGGTCGAGCCCGGCGGTCGGTTCGTCGAGCACGAGCACCGGCGGATCGGCGATCAGCGCCGCCGCGAGGCCGAGCCGTCGGCCCATCCCGTTGGAGTAGCCCTCCACGGCGCGGTCGGCCGCGTCGGCGAGCCCGACCGTCTCGAGGGCGTCGTCGATGCGTTCCCGTTGGTTCGTGAGCCCGCGGATGCGGGCGTGGACGTCGAGCACTTCCCGGCCGGTCATCGCCGGCGGGAAGCCGGCGTGTTCGGGCAGGAAGGCGACGCGCTCGCGGACGCGGTGGCCGGCCTCGGCGACGTCGATGCCGCCGACTTCGATCCGCCCCTCGTCGGGCCGGTCGTGGCCGACCAGCAGCTCGAAGAGCGTCGTCTTTCCCGCGCCGTTCGTTCCGAGGACGCCGAACGTCGACCCGGACGGCACCGTAAACGAGGGTCCGTCCAGGGCGACGACGTCGCCGTATCGCTTGCGGACGTCAGTGATCGTGATCTGCATTGTAGTAGTCCTTCCAGTTGTCGTGTAGCGGTTCGGCGAGCGGTCGGTGGTCGACGATGCCGGGCGATTCGAGGACCGGGAACGAACTCTCGGCCATCCGGACCGCGTCGAAGGCGGGGCTCTCGGCGAAGGCCGCCGCCTGCGGTCGCTCGTGGACCAGCTTTTCGACGGCGCCGGCGGGCTGGTGGCGGAGCTCGCTGACGCCGTCCTCGTCGAGGTCGGTCGTGCGGGCGTCCGCCCAGTAGTTGCCCCGGTCGGTGGCGTTCCAGTGGGCCTGCGAGGTCGTCTCCGCGAACGCGGCCTGGTCGTTGGCGATGAAGCTGTTGCCCGCCACGACGGCGTTGGCGCTGCCGGCCGTGACGTGGACGCCGATCTCGTTCTCGAGCACGAGGTTGTCCGCTAAGCGATTATCCTGCGCGTTGTAGACGTACAGGCCGTTATCGTTGCCGACGACCTCGTTGCCAACGATCGCGCTGTCCTCGACGTCCTTCAACAGGATGCCGTGGCCGCTCGTGCCGTCGTTGTTCACCGCCGTGTTGTTCTCGAGGGTCAGCCCCTTCGAGACCATCAGCGCGAAGCCGACGTCGTTGTCGAAGGCGGTGTTGTCGACGAGCCGGTTGTCGTTCGAGTACATGTAGTGGACGCCGTAGCGCATGTCCCACATCGTGTTGCCCTCGGCGTGGACGCCCTCGGCCCACTGGTAGTAGATCCCGTCGCGGACGGTCGTGATCGAGTTGTTGTGGATCTCGGCGTCCGTCGACTCCCAGAGGTGGATGCCGTTGCCGCGCTGGACCGTCTGGACGTCCTCGCGGCCCGCGATCAGGCTGTCCTCGACGGTCGCGTCGTCGACGCTCCCGATCCAGACCCCGAACGCGATCTCGGTCAGGCGAAGCTCCGAGAGCGTCGCGCTTGAGCCGTTCACGAGGACGCCGCTGTCGCCGGCGCTCTTGTCGAGCCCGGAGTTGCGGATCCAGACCCCCTCGAGGGTCACGTCGTCGGCGGCGATCTCGACGACCGTGCCGTTCTCCCCGCCGTCGATCACCGCGGCGTCGCGCTCGACGGCCGCGACGGTCACGTTCGGCGTGTCGACGGTGACGCGCTCGTCGAACCGGCCCTCGACTATGATCTCGTCGCCGGGCTCGGCGGCGTCGACGGCGGCCTGCAGCGAGTCGAACTGCTGTCCGTCGAGCGTCGCCGTCCCGTCGGCTTCGGGGACGTCGGCGTCGTGGACGTCCGGCACATCAGCGCTCCAGTCGTCGACGCTTTCGTCGCCGCTCGAGCCGTCCGTCGCGGCGACGGCGGCGCCGGCCAGCGAGGCGACGAGCACGGCTGCGGCGAGGACGGCGAAGTAGCGCTCGGTCACGGCGGATCACCGCCCGTTCCGCCTGCGTCGTTCGGTCCATCCGATCGGGAGCCCCCGTCCGTCCGCGGGCTGTGGCCGTCGGACGTCCGCGTCGCACCGGGTTGCTCGCGTTCGCCGGTCGGCCGCTCGTCCGTCGGGCGGCCGTCGCCGCTCGAGTCCTCTCTGTCGCTGCGCCCGATCCGGTCCCGGAGCCGCTCCCAGCCCCCGCGGACGAGCGACGGCGCGTCGCCGACCGTCGCCGGCGAGTGGCGCAGCGCGACGGCGACCGCCAGCAAGGCGACCGCGACCACCAGCAGGTAGCCGCCGGGACCGAACCAGGCGTTCCCGTCGATGTTGGCGACCGCGTAGTTGCCCAGCAGCGGCGGCGTGAAGCCGTCGACGCCGTTGAGCGGTGCGGCCGGATCGAGGGTGTGGCCGGCCTGGTAGAGCCGGTACTGGATGATCGCGGCCATCGTCCCGAAGATCGCAACCGTCCCGCCCAGCAGCGCGACCAGTCCGCGCTCGAGTTTCCCGCTGGGGAGCACGGAGACGGCCGCGGACGCGCCGGCGAGGCCGATAAAGGCTACCGGACCGAGCACCCACTCGGGCACGTCGATCGCCTTCTCGTGGACCTCGTAGTTGGGCTCGACGTACACCGGGTCCGGGTAGTAGAACCCGACGTACTTGTTGAGCGCCGCGACCTCGCCGAAGTCGCCGCCGATCCGCGGGTAGGCGTACAGTTCGACGACCAGCGTCTCGACGTACTGGGGCGCCTCGAACGTGATCCGCCACACCGGCAGCGCCAGTGCGAGCAGGAACAGCCCCGCCGCTGTCAACGGGAGGGCGCGCCGGAGTTCGGTCAGTCGCTTGAGGCGGGATGGGATCATGGTGAGTTACTCGTCCGCGGGTTCGACGATCAGTCGCGAGCGCATCTCGAGGTGCAGCGCGCTGCAGAAGAACGCACAGTACATCCAGTAGACGCCGGGCTCGTCGGCCGTGAAGGTGACCTCGCGGGTTTCCTGCGGTGCGAGCTTGATGTTGATGTCGTGCTCGGGGATCGCCAGCGAATGGAGGATGTCCGGCGTCTGCTCGATGTTGGTGACGGTCATCGTCACCTCGTCGCCCTCCTGGACGGTCACTTCGTGGAGGCCGAACTCGTTGCGCGTCGAGTACATCTTCACGTGGGCCCTCCCGTCCTCGCGAACGACTTCAGACTCGCCGTGGTCGACGTACTCCTCCTCGTAGTCCGCGGGGTCGTAGATGTCCGCGGGCTGGATCTTGTCCGCGCTGACGATCGACGCGTCGTGCGGTTCGGCGTAGGAGGGCGTGTCCTTCACGAGCTGCATCCCCTCCTCGTCGTCCCCGATGTAGATCAGCTGGTCGTTTTCGGGTTTTTGCGGGCCGACGTTCAGGAACCGGTCCTTCGAGAGCTTGTTCAGCGAGATCAGCCAGTCGCCCTGCGGATCGGCCGTGTACGATTCGCTGGCGATCAGGTGGCCGGGGTTGTAGTGGACGTCGATCTTCTCGACGACCGGATCTTCGGACTGGGCCTCGGCCTCGACGGCGGCCTCGATGTCCCACTTGACGACCTGCGAGTCGATAAACAGCGTCGTGTAGGCGTGGCCGCGGCCGTCGTAGGCGGTGTGCAGCGGCCCCATTCCGAGGCTCGGCCGGCCGACGATCGCGTCGTTGGGGTCGTCGACCTCGGCGAGTTGCTCGATGTCGATCACCGAGCACGTGGGGTCGAGCTTGCCGCTGGCGATCGCGTACTTGTTGTCCGGCGTGACGCTGACCCCGTGGGGGCTCTTCGCAACGTCGATGTAGCGGACGATCGGTCGGTCGCCGCCGTTCAGGTCGCTGTCGCGGGTGCCGTCGACGACCGGGACGCCGCCGATCTCCTCGTACTGGCCGTTCTCGACGGCCTCCTCGATGGCGGGCACGTCGAAGGCTTTCAGCCAGTCGGTGTCCGAGGAGGACATCTCGCTTTCGGTGGTGGCGTTCTCGCTGTTGTAGCCGGTCGCGAAGAACCACCGTCCCTCCTTGCCGCCGTCGCCGTTGTCCATGTTACCGTCGACCAGCACCTCCCACTCGACGTTCATCGTCTCGGGGTCGATGGCGGCGATAGTCGACGTGTAGCTGTCGGGATCGGTGAGGTCCCGCCCGTCGTTGGGCATCGGGACGCGGAACTCGCCGACGCCGAAGACGTACTTCGTGTCCGGCAGCAGACAGCAGGCGCCGTGGGTCCCCTGCTGGTTCGGAATGTCGACGATGGCGTCCGTCTCGAAGTATTTGAGGTTGATCCGGGCCATCCGGCCGTTCGCCTTGTCGTTGACGAACGCCCAGCGGCCGTCGTAGTCGTTGTCCGTCTGGCTCACGCGCGGGTGGTGGGTGTCGCCCCACGAGTAGCCGCCCGCGTCCTCGAGCATCTCGCTCGTTCGGTCGTCGAAGCCGTAGCCGCGGGCGCTCTCCCGGCCGAAGACGGGAATGCGCATCAGTTGCCGCATCGACGGCACGCCGTAGACGCGGATCTCGCCGGAGTGACCGCCGGAGAGGAACGCGTAGTAGTCGTCGTGCTCGCCCGGCGGCACGCTCGCATCGACGTCGGACGCCGAGGCCAGCCCGTCGTCCTGGTCGCTGAGCAGGCCCGTACAGCCGGCGAGCGAGCCCATCGCACCGGCGGCTGCACCTGCCTTCATGAAGTCGCGGCGCGGAATGCGATCGAACAGCGGTTCTCGCTCGGTGCCCGCGTCGGTCTCGCTCGAGTCCTGCGTGGGGGAAGTAGGTTCGTCGGTCATTGTCCTGACAGATGTCGGAGTGACGCCCGACAGCGGGCGCCCCCGATCATCACAGATAGACCTCGGAACTACGGGGTATTAGAGCAGGATCGGAATTCCTACGGGGTGAGAGCAATTCTTACGGTGTAGGAAGTCACGCGAACCCGTTCGGCAAAACAGTGGTTATGGGACAACGATCGTTCGGTCCGGTTGCCACGTCGCGCCGGCAGTAGCAGCGAGACGGAACCGACGAGCCGCTCAGGCGTCCCGGAAAATACGATACGCGCCCTGGCCGATCGCGACCTCGCACGTCTCGCCGTCGGGCGACGTGCTCTCGACGACGATCTCGCTGACGCCGACGCTCGAGCCAGCCCGGACCACATTCGCCGTCGCCGTGAGGTCGCCCGTCGCCGGCCGCAGGTAGTTGACGTTGAGGTTGATCGTTGCGATGCTGGCAGCGAAAGGGTTCTCGATTTCAGTCCGCAGCGCCAGTCCACCGGCGGTATCCAGCAGCGTGGCGGCGATGCCGCCGTGGATGTCCGCCCGGCGGCCGTCCGGCGCGTGCGGGCGCGTGTTGGTCAGTTTCTCGTCGTAGGGCACCGAGAGCGTCATTGTCCCCGGCCCGACGTTGTCGACGCTGGTACCGATCCACGAGAGGAACTCCTGGTGCTCGTCGATGAAGTACTGCACGAACCCCTCGAGGTCGCCGTGTTCCCCGAACTCGTCCATCGCCGCGCTGAACTCGTCGGCGTCGGTCATGCACCCTCGTCCGACGGGGACGCCCTTTATCGCTGCGTTTCACTGTTTTCCGGTTGTCGTGCGTTTGTTCCGAAGCGGATTTCGAGGCGGGACTAACCGTTTCACGCGTACACCGAAGTGTGCGGCGCCCGTACGGTCGCGTATGGCCGACCGATCGACCCCGCGAACGCGAGCTCGACCGCGGTCCCCGCCCACCCGAGGGACGGCGCCGCCGACCCACGAGGGGCTGCCCGTCATCGGCAACACGCACCAACTCGTTCTCGAGCAGGGCGGGCTGTACGAGGACGCGGCCGAGCGCGGCGACGTCGTGGAGCTTCGGATTCTCGGGTTCGGCGAGTTCTACCAGGTGAACCACCCCGATCTGGCCGAGCACATTCTCGTCGACGACCGCGACCGGTTCCGGAAGGCCAGCCTGAGCCGTGACGACCTCGGCGACCTCCTCGGACAGGGGCTGGTCCTCAGCGAGGGCGATCTGTGGGAGCGACAGCGCGAGCGGATCCAGCCGGCCTTCTACATGGACCAGATCGCGGACTACGCCGACGTGATGACCGCCGAGGCGCGGGCGGCGGCCGACGAGTGGGGCGAAAAAGCGACCGTGAACGTCGAGCGCGAGATGAAGGCGCTCACGCTGGGGATCCTCGTGAAAGCGATGTTCGGCTCGGAGATCGACTACGAGGCCGCAGGGATTCCCGATATCGTGGCCAAGCTGCAGGAGCCCGGCGAGCCGGTAAAGCAGCCGATCGCGCGGCTGGTGCCGAAGTGGGTCCCGATTCCGATGTGGCGCCGGTACGAGCGGGGCATCCGCGAGATGGAGGGGCTCATCGAGGCGTTCGTCGACCGCCGTCGAGCCGAGGGACCGGAGACCCGCGACGACCTCCTCTCGCGGCTGCTGACCGCCACCGACGAGGCGGGGGAGACGATGTCCGAGCGGCTGCTCCGGGACGAGCTGATGACGTTCCTGTTCGCCGGGCACGAGACGACGGCGACGGCGCTGACGTTTACCTGGCTATTGCTCGCTCAACATCCGGACGTCGAGCGGCGGCTCGTCGACGAACTCGAGGCGGTGCTGGACGGCGACCGCGCGACCGTCGCGGACGTTCCCGACCTGGAGTACACCGAGGCGGTGCTGCGCGAGGCGATGCGGCTCTACCCGCCGGTGCCGTCGATCCCGCGGGAGACGACGGAGCCGCTCACCCTCGGCGGGTACTCGATCCCCGAGGGCGCGACCGTGGCGCCGATGCAGTGGACGATCCACCGCGACGAGCGCTTCTGGGACGAGCCGCTGACGTTCGATCCCGACCGGTTCCTGGGAGACGAGGCCGAGCGGCCGGACCTGGCGTACTTCCCGTTCGGCGCCGGTCCGCGGCGGTGCATCGGCCAGCAGTTCGCCCTCGTGGAGGGGACGCTGATCCTCGCGACGCTGGCCCGCCGGTACCACCCCGTGCTCGTCTCCGACCCGAACGTCGACCTCTCCGTGAGCATCACCACGCGGCCGCTCGAGCCGATCGAACTGCGCGTCGAGCCGCGGGAATAACTCGACGCTCAGATTTACTAACATTATGCTGCGAGGATCTGGTGTCGTGCGGACACTCGAGGTCGCCGGTCGACTCGAACTCGTTCCTACTTCCCGTCTTTCTTTCACGCTTCGGAAAGCACTTACTATCCCAGCAGTATCGTTGGTTCATGACAGACAGAAAACAGGAAAGTGGAGCGATCCGCCACGGTCGGCGACGGCTGCTCACCCTTTCCGGTGCACTCCTCGCGGGAGTCGCCGGCTGTACCGGATCCCAGCAACCCGACGGCTCGCAATCGAACGGTACCGCCGCCGACGAGGACGCCGCCTTCGAGGAGTACGCCGTCCCCTCGTTCCCGCAACCCAACCCGGTCACCGACCTGGAGATCGAGCGCGACTCTTTCGCCGAGCAGGTTCGCGGCAACGTCGCCTTTTCGTTCGACCTGCTCGCGCGATTACGCGCTACTACGCCCGACGAGAACCTCTTTTTCTCACCGTACAGCGTCTCGGTCGCGCTGGCGATGACCTACGGCGGTGCGCGCGACGAGACGGCGACGGAGATGGCCGACGCCCTCCACTACGAACTCGAGGGCGAATCCCTCCACGGCGCCTTCGGCTCGCTCGAGGCCGAACTCGAGCAGCGCAACGAGGACGGTCGGACGGTCGAGACGGCGGGACAGACGGACGAGGAAAACGAGGAGGACGAGGATGACCTCGGCTTCCAAATCTCGAGCGCGAACGCCGTCTGGCCTGACGAGAGCTTTCAGTTGGACGAGGCCTACGTCGACCTACTCGAAGCGCATTACGGAAGCGGCCAGCATCGCGTCGACTTTTCGGGGAGTCCGGACGAGGCGCGTCGAGAGATCAACGGGTGGGTCGAAGAGCGGACGAACGACCGTATCGAAGACCTCCTCTCGGCGTCTGCGGTCAACCGGACGACTCGGCTCGTGCTCACGAACGCGGTTTACTTCCGCGCCGCCTGGGAACACGACTTCGCTTCCGCCTCCACAGAACCGGCGCCGTTTGCGGGGATAGACGGGAGCGAAACCGAAGTCGAGATGATGCACCAGACGACGGAACTTCCCTACGCCGAGATCGGCGGCCACCAACTCGTCGAGCTGCCCTACGCAAACGACGACACGAGCATGGTCGTCATCTTACCCGCCGAAGGCGAGTTCGAGTCCTTCGAGGAGTCGCTTACGACCGACCGACTCGCGACGATGCTCGAGGAGACGTCCCGACCGCGGGTCGACCTTACGATGCCGAAGTTCGGAATCGAATCGAAGTTCGAGCTCGCGGCCGAGATGAAGAAACTGGGTATGGAACGGGCCTTCGGCCGCGACGCTGACTTCAGCGGAATGGTCGAGAGCGACGGCAGTGGACTGTCCATCGACGAAATCGTCCATCAAAGCTTTATCGAGGTCGACGAAGACGGGACGGAAGCCTCGGCGGCGACGGCAGTGGTAATGGGTACGGACGGTAGTGGTGGCGGTCCGGCCGATCGCGTCGAGATGACCGTCGATCGGCCGTTCCTCTTTTACATCCGCGACCGGCCGACCGAGACGCCGCTGTTCGTCGGCCGCATCGTCGACGGAAAGACGTTATAGAACAACTGACAGATCCGGTCGCGCGTCATGCGGTCTCCGTCGGTCGGACGCGAACTCGTACCCGCTCGCTCACCGCAAACGACCGATCGGGACAGATCAGCTTGGCACCGAAATCGGCGTCTCGAGCGCAAAACAGCGAGAGCCCGGTGATCGGGTCGCCGTTGGCGGTCACGACCACGTCGTCCCATTCGATCGTTCGCCCCTCTCGGGTTCCGAGCCGGTCACCGTTCAACGAGACGGTGTCGCGTCCATTCCCGCCAAGATCACCGGCAGCTAGCAGGCCGCCGCCGTCGTAGTGCGGCAGTCCGCCGTCGAGGATGCCCCCATCGTCAGCCCCGATCCCGACGAATGTCTCGCCGGGCGCCGGATGGCTCGGCGCGTCGAGAACCGCATACGTCTCGCCCGTCGAGACGACGGTTCCGGTGCCGTCCCACTCGAGCGGCCGTACCTCGGCGTCGATCGCGAGCGGCAGCGACCCCGACGCGCGGTAGGGGTTCTGCTCGGGACCGCGGAAACCCAGGTGGAGGTGGTTGTCGACCCATGGGGCGAAAAAGCCCGCGCGGACGAGCCGGCCCAGCGACTCGCCGCGCCGGACGCGGTCGCCGGCCTCGACCGTCGGCTCGACGTGAAGGATGCGAGCCGTGAGCCCGTCGAACGCGGGATCGGCGGGCTCGAGCAGGATCAGGTGGTCGTGCTCGGGCGCGTAGGGTTTCGGCGGCGCGCGGACGGTCCGCGTTTCCCGGACGACGCCGGCGAGGGGGCTTGGCGCGGCGGTCGTCCGACCGTCGCGAAGCGTGCCGGGGTACAGATCGATCGCACAGCCGGCGTCGTGGGCCGGATACGGCGAGTTGTACAGCGAGAACCGGGCGTACTGCGAGAGTAGCGACTCGGGTAGCGTGACGGATCCGGAATCGGACGCGGTGGGTGTGGGAGAGCCGGCCATCGGTTCGCCTCGAGTCCTACTGGGCAGCGGGACCGTTTAGGCCCGTCGCCGTGAACCCCCGCTATGCGCGTGTTCCGCGGCCGCGCGGCGACTATCGAGGCCGACCGCGCGGCGAGCGAGCGACTGCTCGAGGTCGCCGCTGCCGGCGAGCCCGCGGTGCGAGTCTGGTGTCCGCACCGGCAGGTCGCGTTCGGTCGTCGCGACGCGCGACTCGAGGGGTACGACCGCGCTAGCGAGGCCGCCCGCGCCGCGGGGTTTCCGCCGGTCGAGCGCGACGTCGGCGGCCGGGCGGTCGCCTACGACGGCGACGCGACGCTCGCCTTCGCTCGGGCCGAACCGGTTGCGGACTTCCGACGCGGGACGACTGCCCGCTACGAGCGACTGACCGACGACGTCAAACGAGCGCTCGCAGACCTGGGCGTCGCGACCGAGCGCGGCGAACCCGACGATTCGTTCTGCCCCGGGACGCACTCGCTGTCGGTCGAGGGACCGGCGGGCGAGCGTCGAAAAATCGTCGGCATCGCCCAGCGCGTTCGGCAGGACGCCGCGGTCGGCGCCGGCATCGTCCTCGTCGACGCTCGCGAGGAACTCGCCGACGTCCTCGAGGCAGTCTACGACGCGCTCTCGGTGCCGCTCGATCCCGAAACCGTGGGCACGATCGCGTCGGCCGGCGGGCCGGCGGATTCGGACCGCGTTCGGACGGCGCTCGAGGCGGCGCTCGTCGGAGACGCGGAGCCGACGATCGAACCGATTTCGGCGCTCGAGGACGGTGGCGGAGACGAAGACGGGAGCGAGCGGTAGCGGTTCGGAGAGGTCGCTGATCGTTTCTGGAGAATAGCCGAAACCGCGCGTGCAACGCGGAGGTACTATTTTGCCGCTCGACGGCGTCGGACTCGAGCATGGTGCGGCTACCCGCTGACCAGGAGGCGGTCCGATGACCGACGATACTGAGGCCGACACGACCAGCGGCACAACTGACGACGCCCCCACAGACGACCCCCGCTGGGACGAACTCCGCGAGGACGCGGCGGCGATCGCCGAGGAGTACGGCGACGACGGCTGGGACACCGTCGTCCTCGAACCCGCCGCGGTCGACGCCGCCCCGTCGGAGACCGACGAGCGAGGCGGCCTCGAGGCGATCGTCTCGGAGACGGAGTACGGCCTGCTCGAGGCGCTCGTCGAGCGCGACGACGTCGCCGTCGACGAGGCCGAAGTGTACTACCGGCCCTCGGAGGGCGACGAGCGCCGGTTCGCGCTGGCGGTCGAGCGCGATACGAGTCGCGGAATCGCGGTCTGTCTGCCGCTGACCTACCGGCTCACCGAGGCGCAGACGCACGCCGTCTTCGAAACCGCGCTCGCCGACGGCGAACTGCTGGTTCACGTGCGGTCGAGCGACGGCCCCGCGGACGCCGATCAGCGGGTCACCTTCTCGCACGACGACCCGTTGCTATTTCTCGAGGACTCGGACGTTCAGGCCCGGACGGGGACGGAAGCCGAAGGCGACGACTGACGCGAGCGGGGTAGCGCCGGTGCAGCACCGCTCGCCGCCGCCGTCGATCACTCCTCGTCGGCGTCGGCGTCCGCGTCCCGCTCGCGCAACTCCTCGCTGGCCTCGCGAACCTCCCGCATCACGCTCGAGATGCGCTCTTCGGCCTCGAGTTCCTCCTCGACGGAGAGGTCGACGCCCTCGACCTCGAGGAGGAACTTGGCGACCTCGGTGGCCTCGTACATCACGTCGTCGAGTTCCTCGGCGGTGAAGAAGTCACACATCGCGCCGTAGAGGAAGGTCGCGCCGGCGGTGCGGACCTTATCCTCGAAGGAAGAACGAGCCTGATTGACCGCCTGCGGCGTGTAGGTGTCGGTCATGAAGGGGACCAGTTCGGGCAGGTTCTCGCCGATCTTGGTCATCTCGACGCCGGTCTCGGTCCGGAAGTCCGAACAGAGCCGGGCGATGGCCCACTCGCGGGCCGTGATGTAGGTGCGATCGCGGAGGAACTCGTTGACCCGGTCGTACTGCGCGCCGTCCATCTTCTTGAAGCGGGCGTACTTCCGGACGTCCTCGGGGACGTCGGACTCCTCGGGTTCGGGGTCGGGGACGCCGGGCATCGACGATTCGTCGGCCCCGTCGGTCCCGTCGGCCTCTGTAGACGCCGCATCGGCATCCGAATCGGCGTCGGCGTTCGAGCCGGAATCGGCGGGAGAATGGCTCGCGGGATCGGTATCGGCATCGGAATCGGGTACGTTCAGTCCGTCCTCGTCCATGCCCGCTTATTCCGACACGCGCGAGATAAGGGTTGTTCTCGAGCGGCCGCGCGTCGGGGGACGGATAAACTCCGCGCGAATCCTCCGGAGTTCTGCCGAATTTAAGTTCGTGAGTGCCGTGCGGTAGTATATGTCACAGACGCCAGTCGTCGCGGCCGCGGTCCGAACGCCACAGGGGAAAGAGGACGGCGTGTTCGCCGACGTGCGGAGCGAAGACCTCTCGGTCCCGCTGATCGACGAAATCCTCGCCGAAACCGGCCTCTCGGGCGAGGAGATCGACGATCTGATGTGGGGCTGCGCCCAGCAGCGCGGCGAGCAGGGGAACAACGTCGCCCGCGTCATCGCCCTGCTCTCCGAACTTGGCGAGGCGGTGCCGGCGACGACGATCAACCGCTGGTGCGCCTCCTCGATGCAGGCGGTGATGTCGGCGGCGGACGCGATCGCGGCCGGCAACCGCGACGCGGTCCTCGCGGGCGGCGTCGAGAGCATGAGCCGCGTCCAGATGGGAGAGAACATGGGGTCGATCCACCCGCGGATGGCCGACCTCTACAACGTCGGCGAACTCCAGATGGGGATGACCGCCGAGAAAGTCGCCGAGGAGCACGACATCAGCCGCGAACAGCAAGACGAGTACGCCGCACGGAGCCAGCAGCGGGCCGTCGAAGCCACCGAAGACGGGCGGTTCGCCGAGGAAATCGTCCCGATCGAAACCGAGGACGGCACCGTCGAAGAGGACGAGGGACTGCGACCCGGGACGACCAAAGAAAAGCTCGCCGAACTGCCGACCGTCTTCAAATCCGACGGCACCGTCACGCCCGGCAACGCCTCCCAGATCTCCGACGGCGCCGCCGCGCTGTTGGTCACCAGCGAGGCCTTCGCCGAGGACCACGACCTCGAGATCCTCGCAGAAGTCGGCGCGAACAACGTCGCCGGCGTCGACCCGACCGTCATGGGAATCGGCCCGGTGCCCGCCACGCGGGGCCTCCTCGAGCGCAACGGGCGCGAGGTCGACGACTACGATCAGGTGGAACTCAACGAGGCCTTCGCCAGCCAGACGCTCTACTGCCGCGACGAACTCGGCGTCGACCCCGAGATATTCAACGTCAACGGCGGCGCGATCGCGATCGGGCACCCGCTGGGCGCCTCGGGCGCGCGGCTGCCGGTGACGCTGATCAACGAACTTCGCCGGCGCGGCGGCGGGCTCGGGCTGGCGACGCTCTGCGTCGGCTTCGGACAGGGTGCGGCGATCGAGTTCGAGGTGAACTGAGCCGCCGCATACCTGAACCGCGCTCCAGTATAGTCCCCGCATTTGGCCGCCCGTTTAGTACCCTCGAGCCGTACGACCGGTATGAGCTGGCACCTCCTGGCGGTTATCGTGGGGATTCCGCTCGCCTGGCACCTCGGGCTCACGGCCGTCGCCTACTACGACGCCGGGCGGGTCGGCCTCGAGCCGCGGGCGAAGTGGACGGCGATCACCTTTCTGATCCCGCTGTTCGGCTTCTTCATCTACCTGTTCGAGCGCAGCGAACTCGACTACGACCCCGAGGAGGACCCCTACCGCGGCAACAAGTTCAACATCCACCCCTCGCGGGCCAACGACTCGCCGCTGCCGTCTCGCGGCGACGACCGACTGTCGTCCGAATCCGGCGCCGAGTCCGACGCCGACGACCAGACGGACGACGGGCGGAACCGAGACGACCGGCGCGACTAAACGGGAGCGGACACCTCGAGAGGGAGAGGAGAGGCTGAGGATTCGATGGCCAGAGATACCAAGCAACAGTTCCGGACGGTATCTCGAGTCGATAAGTCGATACCGTGACCGGTCTCGAGGCACCGATGACGCGGGTGGCATGAGGAACGTTCGCCGTCTCGGTGTGTTTAGTCTACGTCGGATTCCGCTCACTCAGCCCTGTTGAAATCCTCAAATAGCGATAGCTCGGATATTCATGATGGAGCGATCGTGTGTGGAGGGCAAAAATATCGAAAAGACTAACATTATTTAGGCTGGCCTAAACTACATGGCAGACAATTCCAGTAACCACACGGCACCGACGCGCAGAGGCTACATAAAACACGGCGGCGCAGTTATGGGCGGCGGACTGTTTGCCGGCTGTGCCAGCGACTCCGGGTCGGAGAACACTACTACCGAGACGACTACGGAGGAGGAGACGACTACCAAGGACAGTTCGTACTCGGCGACGCTCGCGCCAGCAGGCAAGGTCACGCTCGACTCGGAACCCGAAGATATCTTCACGATGCTAGGCCACCACGCCGACATGGTGCTGGCGCTCGGTCGAAGCGACGATATGAACGCGATGTTCGCGCCAGAATACCACCAAGGGTTGTACCGGAAGTTAACACGCCACTTCGACGGGATTTCTATCGACTGGGAGGGGTTGTACAACTCGTGGCCACCGAAGAAGGAGAAACTGTACGAACTCGACAGCGATGTCCACATCGCTGACCCGGCGAAAGTTGCGACCGCCGATGGATGGGACAACAACGACGTGCAAGAGATCGCGGAGAAGGTCGCGCCGTGGTTCGGAAACGCGCTCAGTGGCACCAATCGGACGCCGCCAGAGGGCTGGAAAGACCAGTACGAGTACTACACGTTATGGGAAATCTTCGGCAGGGTCGCACAGTTGCTCGGAGAAGACGAACGGTACGAGGCTCTCGCGTCCGTCCACGACTCGATGGTTCAGACTATCGCGGAGAAACGCCCGCCGGAGAGCGGGCGACCGACCGCGGCGCTGGTGTTGTTCTCGTCGTCGGAAGATCACAAGGGATGGGGCTACAAGATGAACCATCCGGGCTACTATGCCGCACACACGCGCCCGATGGGGGTCACCGACACGCTGTCCGAGGCCTTCGGAGGGGGATACGGCGAAAGCGGGCGAAATATGCCGTTCGACTACGAACTGCTCCTTGAAGCGGATCCGGACGTGTTGCTCATCCTCGGTTCGATGACGGCGTATTTCAACCCTGACGAGATTCGGAAGACCCTCGAAAACCACGAGGTTGCCAGCGAACTCACCGCCGTCAAGGAGGGCAACGTCTACGCCCAGGGTGCGCGACGACAGGGTCCGATTCTCAACCTGTTCCAGCTTGAAATGACCGCGAAACAGCTCTATCCCGACCAGTTCGGCGAGTGGCCCGGCTACCAGAACGGTGAACCGTATCCACAGATTCCTGAAGAGGAGCAAATGTTTGACCGCCAGCGTGTCGCGGATATCATCAGCGGAGATATCTAACGCCGGAATCACCCCTCTTTTCTCGACGCACTCCTCCGTACCGGCGGATTCTGTGCGAAGCAGTTGGGACAAACGAAAGAGAATTTGGCCCTGTTGAAACCCGCAATTGGTGATAGGCTGTCGAAGCCGTACTGAATACACAGCGGCCCTCCTCGCGATCGCGGTCGGCACGTGACGCCTGCGAACGATCCGCGAATGACGAGCTTGGTGGCACTTATCACGTCCCGGCGCCGACACGAGATATGTCGCTGTCAGCAGACGAGTCGCTCGAGGAGGCCACGATCGAGGACCTCTACGAGCAACTCGAGACCCTAGAGGAGACGGTCGATACGTCCGACGAGCGGACGGAGGTGCGCCGGACGATGCGACTCGTGAATCGACTCTCCCACAACCGGGCGATGAACAGCGTGATCACGCGGTTTACGGGCAAGGACAAGGCCGAGGCGTTCGTCGGCAGCGTCGTCATCGGGCTGCCGATGCTCGTCGAGGGCGGCGTAATGGAGATCGGGACGTTCCTCGCGACGCGGCCGGCGTTTTTCGTCGCGAACCTCGCGATGGCGGTCGCGCTCGTGGTCGGGATCCTCTACGTCGCCGACTTCCGGGAGATCCAGATTCACAACCCCTACTTCGGCGTGGTTCCGCGACGACCGGTCTGGGTGCTGGGTATCGCGTTCGCGACGGCCGCCGTGCTGATGACGCTGTGGGGACGCGTCGCGTGGGACGAGCCGTGGCTCGATCTCTGTCAGGTGTCGGTCGTCTTCACGGCGATGGCCATCGGCGGCTCGCTGGGCGACATTCTGCCCGGCGAGAGTGAACCGTAGCGCGTCTCGAGACCCTCGGAACCGAGGGTCAAGGATTACTCGAGAACCGGTCGCTCGTCGTCGAGGACGATCTCGAGGCGACCGCCCTCAAAGAGGCGGTCGATCTGGTCGTGGGTGAACTTCCCGTCGCAGTCGTCGCCGATGAAGGTCACGAAGCGCTCGGTGCGCTCGACGACGGTCGCGAGGGAGTCGCCGGTGCGGTAGTAGTAGCGAACGGTCGTCCCGGGAAAGAGGGCCTCTGAGGTCGTCGGCAGGTAGGTAAAGCCGTGGAGGACCATATCCGACCACTCGAGGAAGTCGGTATATTTCTTGTGGACGCCGGCGGGTGAGGGCGTCGTTACGCGACCCCAAAGCCGCGGACGGGAACGGGGCGAGCGAAGACGAGAATTTAATGTCTCGGCCGAGCACCTTCGGATAGATGGTGCGCCACGATTCCACCGTCGACGTCTACAAACAGGCGTTGCCGGTTATCCTCGTCAGCCTCGTGGCGGGGCTGTTCGCGGGGACGCTGCTCGGCACCGAAACGATGCGAAACGGAATCGAGAGCGTCCCCGGTCTCTTGCTGTTGCTGCCGGCGTTTCTCGCGACGCGGGGCGGCGTCTACGGCTCGCTCGGGGCGCGCCTCTCGAGCGGCCTCCACCAGGGGATCATCGATCCCGAGTTCGAGTGGAACGGTCCCCTCAGAAACGCGATCCTCGCCTCGTTTCTGAACGGCATGATCGTCTCCGTATTTATCGCGGTCCTGGCCTGGGTCGTCCTGCTCGTACTCGGGCGGAACGGAAACCTCCTCGAGCTGGTCATCATTCTGTTCGTCGCCGCGTTGCTCTCCGCGTTCGCCATGCTCGGCGTCCTGCTTACGGTGATCTTCAAGGGCTACCGTCGCGGGCTCGACCCCGACAACGTCATCGGGCCGGTCGTGACGACCGTCGGCGACGTCTTCGGCGTCGTCTTCCTGCTGGTCGGCGTCAGCGTCGCGGGGGTGCTCCTGTAACGATGAGCGGCGACCGCGGGATCGACGAGGATCTCGACCCCGACGACGGCCTGCTCGAGGACTGGGCGGTCCGGAACATCGTGACGACGCTCGTTCCCCTGCTGATCGCCATGTCGGTGCTGCAAATGGTGTCGGGGACCGTCCTCGAGAGCTTCGAGGAAGAACTGCTCGAGAACCCCTCCCTTCTCGTTCTGGTGCCGGTGATGATCGGCACCGCGGGTAACCTCGGGTCGATCATGTGCGCGCGCCTCTCGACCCAGTTACACCTGGGGACCCTCGAGTTCTCGCCGGCGAATCCCGGGATCCGGGCGAACGTCGGCGCCGTGCTGGGGCTGGCGGCGACGGTGTTCGTGTTGCTCGGGATCGCTTCGTGGGCGATCGGCGCGCTCCTCGGCGGCACGCTGGGACTGGGTACGCTGCTGGTGATCACGATGGTCAGCGGCATGCTGCTCGCCGTCTGGGTCGTGATCGTCAGCACCGTCTCGGTGTACGTCTCCTATCAACTGGGATACGATCCCGACGACACGACGATTCCGGTCGTCACCAACGTCTGCGACATCACCGGCGTCTTGATCCTCTTTGCAGTGGTGTGGGTCGTACTCTAAGCGGGAAACTCCGCCTCGAGCGCGCCGCGTCCCGCGTCCCGCGCCTCGATGGCGACGACGACACCGGCACCCACAGCGCTCGAGACTCAGGCGGGTAACTCCTCCGAGAGTGGCGACGGCGGTCGATTGTCACGTCATCGTAGGCGTCCTCGTCGTCAAGCGTCCTCGTAGATCCGATCGACCCGATCCGCGAACCGGTCCAAGATCGCCCGCCGCTTCTTCTTCATCGTCGGCGTCAGCAACTCGTTTTCCTCCGTGAACTCCTGCGGAACCAGTTCGAACCGCTTGATCCGCTCGTAGCCGTCCAGCCCCTCGTTGACCCGATCGACCTCCCGCTGGATGTACTCGCGGACGCGCTCGTCGTCGCACATCGCTTCGGGATCGTCGGGCAGGTCGATCCCCTCGCGGTCGGCCCACTCTCGGACGTGGGCCGTGTTGGGGACGATCAGCGCGCCGACGAACTTCTCGCCGTCGCCGACGACCATGCACTGCTCGACGACCTCGCTCGAGACGAACCGATCCTCGATCGGCGCCGGCGCGACGTTCTTTCCGGTCGAGAGGACGAGGATCTGCTTGGCCCGGTCGCGGAACTCGAGGTAGTCGTCGGGGCGGCGGTGGACGACGTCGCCGGTGCGGAACCACTGGCCCGACGCCTCGCCGTCGGCCATGACGGTCGCCTCGCTCTCGCCGATATCGTCCGTAAAGGAGCGATCCGTCGCCCCGGGTTTGTTCCAGTAGCCCCGCGTGACGTTCGGCCCCCGGACGAGGAGTTCGCCGACCTCGCCGGGGTCGTCGGCGAAGGCGGCCTGGTCGGCGACGCTCTCGTCGATCGCGATCTCGACGTCGACGACGGGCGGGCCGATGGTGCCGATCTTCACCTCGCCCGGCGGATTCACCGAGATGACGGGCGACGTTTCGGTCAGGCCGTACCCCTCGTGGATCGGCAGCCCCATCGCGTGGTAGAGCTGGCACAGTTCCGGCGAGAGGCTCCCACCGCCGCTGATCAGGAGTTCGATATTGCCGCCGAGCGCCTCGCGGACCGTCGAGAAGACGAGTTTGTCCGCGAGCGTCCGCTTCGCGCGCAGCAGCGGTCCGGGCTCGTCTGTCTCCTGGTACGCGACGCCGACATCGGTGGCCCACTCGAAGATACGCTTCTTGGCCGGCGATTCGCTGGCCTGCTCACGAATTCGGTCGTAGATTTTCTCGTAAACGCGCGGGACGCTCGTGGCGGTCGTCGGCTCGACGAGGGAGAAATCCTCCTGCAGCGTGTCCGGACTCTCCGCGTACGCGACGGAGGCGCCGGTCGCGAACAGCACGAAGTGGCCGGCCGTGCGCTCGAAGACGTGAGCCAGCGGGAGATAGGAGACGGCCCGGGAAGTTTCGTCCAGCGTCGGCACGTCGTCGTCCCTGTCGGGACGGGGCGCGAACCGCCTGTGGACCTGATTGACGTTCGACCGGAAGTTCCGGTGGGTCAGGCGGACGCCCTTCGGTTTCCCCGTCGTCCCGCTCGTGTAGATCAGACTCGCCAGATCGTCCATCGCCGGCGCGTCGACCCACGTCTGGTAGGTCTCGAGGTCGAACGCCTCGTCGCCGCGCTCGTAGAGGTCCGCGAGCGTGAACACGTCGTCGCGCTCGGCGGCGTCGTGGCCCTCGAGGTCGTCTATCGAAACGATGAACTCCAGGTCGAGGGAATCTTCGACGGCGAGGACGCGCTCGAGCAGCTCGCGGTTCTCGACGACGACGCCGTTCGCGTCGGGGTCGTCCAGCAGGTATTCGACCTTCTCTTCTGACGATCCCGTGTAAACGGTCGTCACGACCGCGCCGGCGCCGAGCAGGGCGAAGTCGCATTGGGCCCACTCCATCCGGGTGTTGGCGAAGATGCCGATCCGGTCGCCGCGCTCGACGCCGAGGTCGCGAAAGCCGGCCGCGAGCCGGCGGACGATATCGCGCATCTCGGCGTAGGAGATCGTGCGAAACTCGCCGGGCGTCGCGGCGGGCAGGACCGAATCGGTCAGCGAGCGATCGTAGATGCCGCCCTTGTACCGCTGGGCCGCCCGGTTGGCGTTGCGTTCGGCCGAGGCCTCGAACATCCGTCCTAAGGTGGTCTCGTCGATCACCTCGTCCTCGTACTCGCGTTCGGCGTCCCGCCAGTGCATAGCCTATGGCACAACCTCGCACACGATAAAACGTGAGGAAACTGATTGCATCCGCGAGCGGGTTTATTCAGTTGTCGATACTCGGCCGAAATTGGACGCATGGGGGCCGGCAAACCGCGAATCAGTTACTCGTCGCGGCTATCCAGATAGCCGAGTACGCCGCGAACGTTCATCGCGGCTTCCGCCCTAGCCTTCCGCTCGCTCCAAGCGTCGAACAGCGCTTCGTCCGCTGTCTCCGCGAAGTGCTCGACCACGGCCTCGTCGTCCTCGAGTTCCGCGCGCTTCGCCTCGACGGCCTCGACCCACTCCGTGAGGACGCCTTCGTACGCCGCGAGGGCGCCCTCGAGATCGTTGCCGACGTCCCGCGGCCCGAAGTGGGTGTACAGGAGCACGTCGGGATCGATCTCGGCGATCGTCTCGAGGTCCGCGAGACACTGCTCGAGGTCGAAGTCCGACGGCGGCGAGGTCTCGACGATCCGCTCCTGCTCGGGCACCCAGATGCCGGCGGCGTCGCCGGTGAAGACCGCGTCGTTCGCGGGGTCCTCGAAGATCACCTGGTGGAAGGCGTGGCCGGGGGCCTCGTGGACGCGCAGTTCGTGGGCCCCGAGGTCGATCGTATCGCCGTCTTCGATGCCGACGATTCGGTCCTCGGGAATCGGCTCGGGTTCGACGTAGAACTCCCACTGGTCGCCGACGGCGTTTTTCGTGCCCGCGACGAGTTTCCCCGGATCGGCCAGCAGGCTCGCGCCGACGTCGGGGACGTAGACGTCCGCGTTCGGGCACTTCTCCGCGAGAAAGCCCGCGCCGCCGGCGTGGTCGAGGTGGATGTGCGTCACCGCGACGGCCGCGAGTTCCTCGCGGTCGATGTCGAGTTCCTCGAGGGCCTCGAGGATGCGCTCGTGGTTGGTGCCGATGCCGCTCTCGACGACGGCCGGTCCGTCGTCGTCGAGGATGTACGCGGCGCCGTAGCCGCTGGTGTCGTACATCCCGGTGTCGAGGTAGTAGAGATCCGAGCAGTCGCCGGTCGTGACTTCGCGGACGGTTCCGGCGTCCGTCTCCGTATCCGTGTCCGTATCGGCCATACCGATACCCCGTCGCGGAACGGGATAAAAATCGTGTTAACTGTGGCCACTCTCGAGTCTCGAGCGCCGCCGGTCAATCGTCGTCCGGTTGATCTTTCCACTCGCCGATCCCCGACGGATCGAGGTGGACGTGCGCGTCGCCGACGTCGTCGATCGCGCGCAGTCGGTCGACCAGCTCCGACTCGATGTCGTGGGCCTCCCGGAACGGCATGTCGCCGTCGACCTCGACGTGGACCTCGACCTCGAGGACGACCCCGTCGTAGAAGACCGTCAGGTCGTGGACGCCCTCGACGTCGGGGTGGCTGCGCAGCGCCTCCGTGATCTCCGCGCGCTGCTCCGGTCCGGCCGCGGCCCCGATGAGGTAATCGACGTTCTCGCGGGCGATCTCGATCCCCTGGTAGACGACCAACAGGCTGACGAGGCCGCCGGCGATCGGATCGAGCAGCGGGAACCCGAACAGGACGCCGCAGACGCCGACGACGGCGGCGACGGAGGTGTAGATGTCGTTCAGGCAGTCCGTCGCGAGAGCGGCCAGCGAGGTCGACTCGAGGCGTTCGTTGACCAGTTCCGTGTAGCGGTAGACGAGGTACATATCGACGATCGAGAAGCCCAGCGCGGCGAGCAACAGGACGTTGAACTCGACCTCGACGCCGTAGATAATGCCCTGCGCAGAGTCGTACAGTAGATTCAATCCGAGCAGAGAAATCACGGCGCCGACGAACAGCGCCGTCAGCGGTTCGATCCGGGCGTGGCCGTGCGGATGGGTCGCGTCGGGTTCGTCGAACGAACTCCGGCCCCAGACGAGGACGACGACGCTCGCGACCAGATCCGCGACCGAGTGGGCGGCGTCGGCGACCAGGGCGACGCTTCCGAAGGTCAGCCCCACGAACCCCTCGAAGAGGATCTTCACCGCGTTGCCGAGGACGTTCACCCCCGACGCGCGGACGAACGCCCGCCTGTCGTCGGTCGCATCGCCGGTCGCGTCGCCGGTCATGGCTCGTTTTAGAGACAGTCTAACCTTGGGTCTTCCGGTGCCCGCGAGCGACAGACAGTCGTTCACGGCGCCCAGTGCAGTCGCTGTCACGGCGGTTCCGGAATTCTCATGTGACTGCCGTTGAAAACCGACGGTGAATCGCTCGCTAAACCAGCGCTCGCGTCGAATCCGGGCGATGGGGCCCGCCCGATCCAACCGCCGGCCGCGCGACCCGCCGCAACTGCAACCGCGACCGCCGCCGGCTGACGGTCCCTGCCAGTCCACCGCCCATGGCAGCCGACCGCTCACAGTCACACCCCCTCGTCCGCCTCGAGACGCTCGCACTGATCGCCGTCGGCGGCTTCGCCGGCTCGAACCTCCGGTACTTCGTCGACGGCGTGCTCCCTGCGATTCCGGCCGTGGTAGCCGTCAACGCTGCGGGGAGTTTCTGCCTCGGCCTGTTCGCCTACGAGGCCCAGTCTATCGGCCTCCTCGAGCGCCGCTCGCGGCTCGTCTTCACGACCGGCTTCCTCTCCTCGCTGACGACCTACAGCACGTTCGCGCTCCAGACCGCGCTCGAGGCGGGTCCCGCTGAGCCGCTGTTGCTCGCCGGAATCGTCGCCGCCAACTACGGGCTCGGGTTCGCGGGCGTGCTCGCGAGCCGGGCGCTGGTCCGGCACTTCACCGAGGATAGCGAACCCGCGGCCGACTCCGAGAACGGCGGTGAACGGGCGTGATCGACGCGCTCGTCTCGGCCGTTCCGTTCGCGTTCGATCCCGAGCCGGCACACGTCGTCGGCACCGGCGGCGCGATCGGCGCCATATTACGGCATCAGGTGTCGCTGCGCTGCTCGAGCGAGCGGTTCCCGTGGCCGACGCTCGCGGTGAACGTCCTCGGAAGCTTCGTCTTCGCGCTCTCGATCTTCGCCGGCGCCGGTGACGCTGCGCTCCGGTTGCTCGGGACCGGCATCTGCGGCTCGTTCACGACCTTCTCCTCGTTCTCCGTCGAGACGGTCCGGCTCTACGAGCGCGGCGACCGGCGGCTCGCGGTCGCCAACGCGGCCGGGAACCTCGTCCTCTCGCTGGCGGGGATCGGACTCGCGCGGGCGGTCGTCGCCGCCTGGCCGCTGTGAGGGGCGGCTGACGAATAGCCGCCGAAACGCTGCTCTCCCCTCGAGATTGTGGAGAATCCCGAAACGTGTCGGTCGGACGTCTGACTGAAATTCAAGTGTCGGGATGTGGCCCTCGTCGGTATGGCACTCGACGCCCCCATCCCGACCCTCGCGGAGACCCCCCGCTCCCAGCGAACTCGAGCGCCCGCTACTGCGACCGCAGCGCGCGAACGGAGGGCGGACCGATGACGACGCTGACGATCGCGATGACGACGGCGATAACGCTGCTCAAAGTCCTCCGGACGCTCCGGGTCGGCGCGAGCACGAGCACGAGTGCGGGCGCGGACGCTCGCGGCCGACGGAAACTGGCGCGGACGCTACGCGGCGGGCTTCGCGAGCGCCTCCGCACGCTCGTGCCGATCGTCCTCGCGCTCGCCGTGATCGGCATCGGGACGATCGTCTACGCGGAACTCGTGTTCGTGCTGCTCGAGTACGCCGAATAACGCGTCGCTGCTCCGCTCGTCTACGCGCCGAAACGGCCGGGCTACGCCGTCGCCAACTCCTCGAAGGCAGCCGCCGCCGTCCGGGTCCCCTTCGAAATGAGTACGTCGCCGCCCTGAATCTCGACGTCGGCGTCGCCAACCAGCAGCCAACCGTCCTCGGGGCGGCGGATCGCGATGATCGACATCGTCGACTCGGTGTCCGGAACCCCGGCGACGATGTCGGTCCCGTCGAGGTCGCTCCCCTCGTCGACCGCGACGCGCACGATGATCTCGTCGCTCTCCTCGACGGCCATCTGGACGACCGGGTGAACGTCGATATCGCGCAATACGCCCTCGCTGATGTCGATCGCCGCGTCGCTGATCACCTCCGTCGCGCTCCCGAGGTGGATCAGTCCCCGGAGCGCGACCGGATCCGACGCGTCCGCGGCCGCCCGCAGCGTCCACGCCTCGAAGCGCGACTCTAAGGCGTCGACCTCGACCTCGAGGTTGCGAACCTCTTCGGCCAGCGCCTCGCTGTCGAAGAGGACGGCGCTGTAGGCCAGATCGACCGCCAGCTCCGAGAGGTTCTTCATGTGGACGATCGTGTCGACGGCCCGCTCTAAGTCCGGGATGTCGGGCACGTCCGCCGAGGGCCGTTCGTACTCGGTGCCGGTCATCGTCTCACAGACGTCGCCGATCGCGAGTTCGGGACCTCGCAGGAGCGCGACGTCGTTCGCTCGAACCGCCGTCTCCGGCCCGGGGTTCAGGAGCCAGTCGTCACCCCGCCGCAGGGCGATCACGCGCACGCCGGTTTCGGACTCGAGGTCGATGTCCGCGAGCGTCCGGTCGACGTAGACCGAATCGGGGTCGACGACGCCGCGGACGAGCGTCTCGACGGCCTCGGGCAGGGCCGCCCGCATCGCCTCGGGCAGCCCGATGTCCTCGAGGACGACCTTGGCGATGTCGCCGGCCGCGTCGCTGATGTCGTCGGCCGCGCCGACGATGCCGAGCACGGGCGCGAGCTGCTCGGCGTCGTCCGGGCTCCGCGTCGCCATCATCAACCCCATCCGCGCGCGCATCTCGAGGACGTCCATCCGCTCCTCCAGCCGGAGCACCTCCGTCGCGATGTCCTCGCTCGAGTGCAACACCGCGGAGTAGGACAGGTCGATCAGCAGCTCCGCCGTGTCCTTCATCTCGACGAGCACGTCCTTGACGTTGACCGGCTCGTACTCGATCGGTGCCGACGACGTCTCGCCCTCGAGCGGGTCCATACGTCGAACCAGCCTCCCAACCGAAAAAAGCGTTTCCCGCCGGGGAATCCACCCGACGGCCCGTGTGGCGACGTTCTCAGATCCGAGACGAACCGTGTGGATCGACTGTCCCAGCGAGGATCGGAACCCGTTCGTATCAGCGCGGCGAGATTCGATAACTCCCTATTCCCGAACGAACGGAATCGCCGCGGTTGCCTCGGCCCGGTCGCGCTTGTCGCGAATCGCCTCGACGTACGCCTCGACGTCGGCCGCCGAACAGTCAAGCGGTTCCGCGGCCCGCTCGGCGTCCATGTCGAACCAGCCGTACAACACGAAGACGCGCATCTCCGGTTCGGTCAGCAGCGTTCGTTCGCGGAGGACGTCGAGAAGGTCGGCGAACTCGGTCTCCTCGAATCCGTTTGCGAACCGTCGGTACAGCCGATCCTCGACCGCCGACAGGAGGATTTTCCCTTCCTCCTCGTAGAGTCCGACGTCGACGACCGAGATGAACTCGGTGGGAAACGTGCCGAACCGACGCTCCGACGAGTTGACGTGCCCGAACGTTCGGTCCGGTTCGTCGATCGGCGCCGCCGTCGTCCCGTACCGGAGCCACACCTCCTCGTCGTTACGCACGCCGTCTCACCTCGATTCGGCGCGACTCGCGGCCGCTACGCCCACTCGAGATCGAGACGGGACGCGTCCTCGAGCGGCGTCGTCTCATGCCCGTGTATTATCACAAATAGGATATAAATATACTTTTTAAATACAAATACGTATGACATAAAGAGAGCGGCTCGAAGCTGTTGTGTCAACCACACGCAGTACGAAACTGCGGGTTTGGAGCGACGACAGTGGTCGTGCCTGCCTGGCGTACTCCGATCGAGGACAGCGGTCACACCGAAGGAGAGTTCGCAATCGGCCGCTGTGGCGCGCGACTCTCGGATCGAAACCTTCCGACACGGTTTTGGACGGCCGCACTGAATCCACGAGCAATACCAATGCTCGACCGGACCTACCTGCGCGAGAATCCCGACGAGGTGCGCGAGGCCCTCGACAACCGGGACGCCGACGTCGACCTCGACGAGATCCTCGAGCTCGACGAACGGTGGCGAGAACTCAAAGCCCGCGGCGACGAGCTGCGCCACGAGCGCAACGAGATCACCTCGAAGATCGGCAAGTTGGTCGCCGAGAACAAGGAGGAAGAACGCGAGGAGGCCATCCAGGAGTCGCGAGAACTCAAAGCCGAGATCGAGGACGTCGAAAGCGAGGCCGACGAGATCCGGGAGGACCTCAACCAGCGCATGCTCGAGATCCCCAACGTCCCCCACGAGAGCGTGCCGCTGGGGGTCGACGAGCGCCACAACGTCGAGGATCGGCGCTGGGGCTTCGACGACCTGCGAGACGTCCCCGAAGACGTCACGCCCCACTACGAACTCGGCGAGGAGATGGACATCATCGACGAGGAACGCGCCGCCAAAGTCACGGGATCTGGCTTCTACTTCCTCAAGGGCGACGGCGCGCGCTTAGAGCACGCGCTGATCCAGTTCATGCTGGACGTCCACCGCGAACAGGGCTACGTCGACGTCTTCCCGCCGATCCCGATCAAAAGCGCGTCGATGCGTGGCACCGGACAACTCCCGAAGTTCGCCGACGACGCCTACCGCCTCGGCGGCAGCAACGAGGAGGAGTACGACGAGGAGGACCTCTGGCTCTGTCCGACCGCAGAAGTGCCGGTCACCAACATGTACGCCAACGACATCCTCCTGCAGGACGACCTCCCGCTGAAACACCAGGCGTACACCCCCAACTTCCGCCGCGAAGCCGGCGAACACGGCACCGAAACTCGGGGTATCGTCCGCGTCCACCAGTTCAACAAGGTCGAACTGGTCAACTTCGTCGAACCCGAGAACAGCTACGACCGCCTCGAGGAACTGCTCGAGGAAGCCGAAGAAGTGCTCCGGCGACTGGACCTCCCCTATCGCGTGCTGGAACTCTGTACCGGCGACCTCGGATTCAAGGCCACCAAACAGATCGACCTCGAAGTGTGGGCGCCCGCCGACGACATGGAAGACGGGCCCGAGGAAGGTGGCCGCTGGCTCGAGGTCTCGACCGCTTCGAACTTCGAGGACTTCCAGGCGCGCCGCTCGGGCCTGCGCTACCGGCCCGAGCGCCACGAGTCGGCCGAGTACCTCCACACCCTGAACGCGTCGGGACTCGCCATTCCGCGCGTGATGGTCGCCATCCTCGAGTACTACCAGAACGAGGACGGCACCGTCACGGTCCCCGAACCGCTCCGGCCGTACATGGGCGGGCAGGAGGTCATCGAGGGCCACGAGAAGATCGGCGAGGCCGCGCTCGGCGCCGGCGAGCGCGAGTAGCGATAACGAGTACCGCCGCGACCCGGTCGCTCGACGCGCGGTTCGTTCGTCCCGACTCGGTTGAACCGATCTGTTTCCCGTCTCGTTGAAATTCAGTTCGAGACTACGGTTTGAAATTCGTTACCGTATTCGGAAACCGACCGTCGCTACAGTATGAAATACATGCTGTGCGAATTTTCTTTCACCTGTAGAATGGACTTATTAATCGCCCCGTAATTGGTTCGCTTGCAAGCCAGTCGCCAGGGGCTTGCCGTACGCGTGAACGTATCGTCGATGGCTGGCCTGATTCACCAGCCATTTTCGCCGAACAAACCGACGAGTGATACGCGCGTAAACTCGTTCTCGAGGAGGCAGTACGGACTTCGACGGCCGAACATGTCGATGCGTAGACCGCCGGCTACGCAGCGGCAACCTCGGCGGGACAAAAATCAAAAACCGAAACCGCGAACGGCGAGTCGCGACGCCGCTTAGATGTAGTCGATCTGCTCGGGCAGTTCGAGCTTCATGCCCTTGCGCTCGCGGATCTCCATGATCTTCTCGCGCTGGAGCGAGTCGGACATGACCTCGAAGCCGGCGTTCTCCGTGTTCCAGGAGGCGCGGCCCTCGGTCGCGGAGCGGATGTCCGAAGCGAAGCCGATCATTTCGCCGACGGGCGCGATACCCTCGACGACCATGAGGTCACCCTCCTGGTACATGTCGTCGACGCGGCCACGGCGGCCCTGAATCTCGCCCGAGGCGGCGCCCATGTGGTCGTTGGGCACGTCGATGCGGACGTCCTGCATCGGCTCGAGCATCTTGATCTTGCCGTTGATCAAGGCGTTGTGAACCGCTTCGCGGACCGCGGGGATGACCTGAGCCGGACCGCGGTGGATGGTGTCCTCGTGGAGGCGGGCGTCGTGCAGGCGGATGAGGGTCCCCTGGACCGGCTCGTTCGCGAGCGGACCGTTGTCCAGGGCCTCCTCGAGCCCTTCGACGACCAGTTCCATCGTCTCGTTCAGGTGCTGGATACCCTTCGTGTCGTCGATGAGGATGTTCGTCCCGTGGATCGTCTCGACGTTCTGGGACGTGTCCTTGTCCATGCCGGCGTCCTGCAGGGCCTCGCGGCGTTCCTGCTCGGGCATGTCCATCGACGCCTCGCCGAGCTGGATGGTCTCGACGAGTTCGTCGTTCATCGGTTCGATGGAGATGTAGAAGCGGTTGTGGCGGTTCGGCGAGATGCCCTCGACCTCGGCGCTTGCCTCCTGGGGCTGCTCGCGGTAGACGACGATCGGTTCACCGGTGTTGACCGGAATGCCCTGGTTCTTCTCGATACGCTGGGTGATGACCTCGAGGTGAAGCTCACCCTGGCCGGAGATCAGGTGCTCGCCGGTGTCCTCGTTGATGTTGATCTGGATCGTCGGGTCCTCCTTGGAGACCTGGCGCAGCGTCTCGATCAGCTTCGGCAGGTCGTCCATATTCTGGGCCTCGACGGACTTCGTAATGACCGGCTCCGAGATGTGTTCGATCGACTCGAACGGCGTCATCTCGACGCTCGAGACGGTCGAGCCGGCGATGGCGTCCTTCAGGCCGGTGAGGGCGGCGATGTTCCCCGCCGGTACCTCGTCGACTTCCTCGCGTTCACCGCCCATGAAGATCCCGACGGACTGGACGCGGTTCTTGCCCGCGGTCCCGGAGACATACAGCTCCTGGCCCTTCTCGAGGGTGCCCGAGAAGACGCGGCCCGACGCGATTTCGCCCGCGTGGGGGTCCATCGAGATGTCGGTGACCATGAAGACGACGTCGCCGTCCTCGTCGACGAGGCGCATGCCCTCGGCGAGTTCGGTATCGTCGTCACCGCGCCAGATACGCGGGATACGGCGGGGCTGCGCGTCGACCGGGTTCGGGAAGTGCTCACAGACCATGTCGAGCACGACGTCCGACAGCGGCGTCTTCTCGTGGAGTTCCTGGCGCTTGTCGTTGCGCTCGAGTTCCATGATCTCGGCGAAGTCCATGCCGGTGCGCTGCATCGACGGCATCGAGACGCCCCACTTGTACAGCGCGGAGCCGAAGCCGACGGTCCCGTCTTCGACGGAGACGGTCCAGTCCTCGATGTCGTCCATCTCCTCGGTCATGCCGCGGATGAGTTCGTTGACGTCGCGGATGACCGACAGGAGTCGCTCTTGCATCTCCTCGGGTCCTTCCTGCAGCTCGGAGATCAGGCGGTCGACCTTGTTGATGAACAGGGTCGGCTTGACGCCCTCGCGCAGCGCCTGTCGCAGCACCGTCTCGGTCTGGGGCATGGCCCCCTCGACGGCGTCGACGACGACCAGCGCACCGTCAACGGCGCGCATCGCACGGGTCACGTCGCCGCCGAAGTCGACGTGGCCCGGCGTGTCGATGAGGTTGATGAGGTGGTTCTCGCCCTCGTACTCGTGGGTCATCGACACGTTCGCCGCGTCGATGGTGATGCCGCGTTCCTGCTCGTCTTCCTCCGTGTCCATCGCGAGCTGTTCGCCGGCAGTCTCGTCGGAGATCATGCCCGCACCCGCGAGGAGGTTGTCAGAAAGGGTCGTTTTCCCGTGGTCGACGTGAGCGGCGATGGCGATGTTCCGGATGTTCTCCGGTTCGTCCATCAGCCGTTCACACTCTTGGACGATCTTCTTGCGTCGGCCCATATACCCCCCATTACCGCCAGCGGGGTCAAAAGGGTAGTGTTTCGTCGGCGCCGGAATCCGCCGCGTTTCCCGGCCGGCCGGCGTGAATATCCAGTTTGCGTGAGTGAATACCACGCAACGATTACCCGGCCGCGAGGCGCCGTCAGCCCTCCAGGCGCGGTCGGTCGCCGTCAGCGAGACCGGGCGTAAGAGACATACAGCAACAGCCCTTGGTATCGGTACGCATGGATATACGAGTACAGGGATCCGGTCCGACCGCACCCTTTCTCAGTGCCCGCGACCTCTTCGAGACGGAACACGACCTCGCCCGCCCGGTCCACGTCCGACTCCGCGACGATCCCGACGAGCGGACCTGGGCCGGCCACTACGACGATCGGCACGTCCTGAACATCTCCCGGCAGGCCGCTTCGTCGGCGATGGCCCGCGAACTCGCCCTCCACGAGTTCGCCCACATGGCCCGTCACGAGCAGGAACACCCCTCCCATACCCAGTCGACCGAGGAAGTGCTCTACCTCGCGCTGGCCGGGAAGAGCGTCGAGCGGCGCAAGCTCTCGCACTGCTACCAGATCGCCAATCACATGAAAGACATCTACGCCGACGACATCACGCTCGCCGTCGGCCCCGGCGAGAAGCTGCTGTCGTACCTCGAGTCGAGCCTCGCCGCCGCCGTCGCCGACCGACCGGACACCCCGCTCCGGCCGGGACTCCAACGACTGTCCGCCAGCGCCGACCCCGAGATCACGGCGGTCAACGCGGCCTTCGCGCTCGCGCTCGGGGAGCGCCACGACCTCATCGACGACCACCACCGACTGTACGACCTCGCGCACGCGGCCGCGCAAGATGCGCCCGACGTCGACTTCGAGGGGTTCAAGCGCCGCTTCCGGGAACTCGCGCGCGAACCCGACTCGAGTTCCTACCGGCAGGTGCTCGTCGACGCGACGCGGTCGTACGTCGACGGCGCCAGTGGCGGCGAGATGGCTGCCGACTGAGCGACGTCGGCCTGCTCGCGAGCGCGCGGTTGCTTTTCATCGCTTCCGACGAGCGCGACTGCGGTCGAGCTATCGGCCTCGTCACCAGCTACCGGCCTCGAGCGACCGACTAGCGGGGCGTCTCGAATCGGGAGGGGGGAAACCGAGTCACGGGACCGAAAAGAGGGATGCGGGAGCGCCGGCATTGTCACTACCGGAGAGTGGGTCGGCACCGAGAAACGAATAGAGAACCGCTATACAGCGGTTAGCGTGCAGCCGCCGCGACGCGCTCTTTCTCTTCCTTCTGGCTGACCGCGTAGGTCTGGACGTCGTAGTTGGCCGCGCCGATGAGCTGGTTGGCGATGGCCTCCTCGACGGGCGTCGCCGTCTTGAACGAGTCGTTGTAGACGCCCTCGGCGAGGAACTTCAGGGCCTGGTCGACGCGTCGCTGGGGGGCGACGTCGACGGCCTTCGGGACCGAGATGCCACCGTACTTCAGGCGGACGGTCTCCTCGCGCGGGGCCGCGTTCTCGACGGCGGTGACCAGCACCTGAATCGGATTGTCCTCGGTGCGCTCGTGGACGATCTCGAACGCCTCGCGAACGGCGTTGAGCGTCTTCTGCTTCTTGCCCGTGTTCTCCTCGGTCTGCATCAGGCGGTTGATGAACCGCTCGACGATGGAGATCTGGGACTTCTTGAACTGCTTGCTGGCGTGGCGGCCCGCGGTGTGTGCGACCGGGGTCACCGTGATGTAGCGCTCGGTCGAGGGATCGGCGTACTCGATCTCGCCGAGCTCCCACTCGCCGAACAGCTGTGCCGACACGTCTGCGCCGCCCGCGGGGGCGTCCGGATCGGGTTGATCTTCGACAGCCATGGTTAGCGAACGGGTTTCTCCGCGTTTCCGCGAACGAGTTCCTTCAGCGCGACGCCGTTGACCTTGTCAACCTTGTAGTTGACGCCGGAGAGGTCACCCATCGCGCGACCCTTTGCGCCACCGATCCCGGCGATGGTGACTTCGTCGTGTTCGTCGATGAACGAGATGGCGCCGTCACCGGGGCAGAACGCGGTGACCTGCTTCCCGTTCTTGATCAGCTGCACTCGAACGCACTTTCGGATCGCCGAGTTGGGCTGCTTCGCCTCGATGCCGACCTTCTCCAGCACGATGCCTCGACCCTGGGGCGCTCCCTCGAGGGGGTCGGACTTCTCGCGAAGTCCGCGGGCGCGGCGCGCGTAGTCCGAGTCGGACCACCGCTGCTCCTGGCGGTCCTTCTTGAGCTTGCGCGCGGCGTACTTGCCGTTTGCCATAGTACCCGTCGCTATCCGACGAAGGCACTTAAGCGACCCGTTTCGAATCGGCGCGACGCCTCGAGAGCGCTCGAGGTACCCCGTTCGCCGAATCTGAGCGGGTTTCGCCGATTCGAGTTACGGCCGGAGCGCGGGTTAGCGCACCTCGGCGGGCGGGAGGTTTCCGAACGCGTCGTCCCCGGAGCATCGATCACCGCCTGTTTCCGAGTATCGGGTCGGACGACTCGACCAGCATCGACCGCTCGAGGTCGTCGACCGACGCCCGGCCCAAGAGCCCTATCGCGAGGTCGAGATCCGCGAGGAAGTTCCGGCAGACCTCGCGGACGCCGTCCGCGCCGTCGATCGCGAGCCCGTAGACGTACGGTCGACCCAGCAGTACCATCTCCGCGCCGAGTGCGAGCGCGACGTAGGCGTAGGCCTCCGGCTCGAGCGCCTCGCGCGCGGCCGCCTCGAGGTCCTCGAACCGCGGCGACACCGACGGCAGCCGGTCCGCCAGTACGTGTAGACCTCGACGAGTCGCTCGCGTCCGTAAGACGGTCCGTCAGTCATAGCCACCCGTTCGCAATCTGACGAAAAATACCTTGGCACCAGTTCACAGAGAGGATGACAGAGTCAGTGCACTCGGCGAAATACAGCGCGCGATAGCGAGAAACGCGGACGCGGTTCGAACGGGGAACGACCCCCGGCTACAGCAACTGGATGTCCTCGATGCCGAAGTGTCGCTTCGCGAGCCGCCGCGCGGTCTCGATCGTGCGGCCGTTCGAGCCGATCGCGACGCCGCGGTCCTCGGTCGCGACCTCGACGTAGGCGACGGTGTCGCCGTTCTCGCTGATCGTCACGTTGTACACGGCCGCGGGCGCGAGCGCGTTCGCGACGAACGCCTCCGGATCGTCGGCGTCTTCGACCAGCCGAACCGACGCATCGACCTGCTCCTCGAACCGCTTGACCGTGCGGCCGTCGGGGCCGATTGCCTCGCCCAGTTGTCCGCTCGAGACGACGACGATCAGCCGGTCGTCGTCTGCGGCGTCGGCATCGGCGTCTGCGTTGACGTTGGCGTCGCCGGCGCCATCCACAGTCTGCCGAATGCAGTCTTTGCCGTCGACGCCCGTCACGTCCTCGAAGGCCGCGAGGTACTGACGGGCTTCGTCGTCGAGGGTAACGCCCATCGATTAGTCGGCCTGCGTCTCGCCGCCGCTGCCACGGCCGCTCCCGCCGTCGGGGACGGTCGATCCCATCCGGAGGTCGACGTCGCCGGTCCCGAGCTTGATCGGCTTGCCGACGATGACGTTCTCGGTGACGCCCTGGAGTTTGTCGACTTCGCCGTGGATGGCGGCGTTGAGCAGGTGGTTGACCGTCACCTCGAACGCGGCGCGCGCGAGGACGGAATCCTTCGAGCCGGAGATGCCGTGGCGGCCGATCGACTCGATCTCGCCGCGGTTGGTCATGATGTCCGCGACCAGCATCAGGTGGCGGACGTTGACGTCGTCCAGACCCTGCTCGGCGAGCGTGTTGTTGGTCTCCTCGATGATGGCCTCGCGGGCGGCCTCGATGCCGAGGTTGCGGTGGATCTCGTGGATGTTGTTACACGTGGTGCGGGAGGCGTCGACGCCCTCGATCTCGAGGACGTCGCCGAAGGCCGACCCCTCGGTGTAGAGGACGAACTCCTCGTCGCCGTGGTCCATCTCCTCGCGGCGGATGACGACGCGGGAGATGTCCTCGATGCCCTTGAACGTGATCTCGCGCAGCTCTTCGACCAGTTGCAGGAGGTCGCGGTACGAGGGCTCCTCGGGACCGAACTGGATCTGGGTGCCCTGCTGGATCGCCTTGACGCCGAGGTTGTCCTCGATGATCTCGGCGACCTCCTCGGGCTCGATCATGCGCTCGCGCAGCGTGTCCTCGTTGAGCGATATCTGGACGCGCATGTCCGCGACGTTGGTCGAGACGTCGCCCAGCGCGAGGATCTTCGTCGCCTCGATGTTCCAGACGACCTCGTGGGCCTTCTCGCGCTCGGTGGCGTACTCGTCCTCGAGGTAGACCGTCATCATCGGCGTGTCCGGGGTCTTCCGGGCGTCGACCAGCTCGATCAGCCGCGGCAGCCCCTGGGTCACGTCGATCTCCGCGACGCCCGCGTAGTGGAACGTGTTCATCGTCAGCTGGGTGCCGGGTTCGCCGATCGACTGCGCCGAGACGGTGCCGACGGGGTCGAGCGGGTCGACGCGCGTGTCGACGTAGCGGGACTCGACCGCCTTCGCGAGTTCGTCGGCGTCCTCGACGGTCGCGTCCGTGCGCCCCTCGAGTTCCTCGTAGACGTTGTCCTTGAGTCGGCGGGGGAGGTCGGTATCTTCGACGACGACGATCACGTCGTCGCTGACGTCGTAGTCGACCTCAGTCATCGGAGCTCACCCCCTTGCTCTGACCCTCGGAAAGGCGACCGTCCGCGTGCTCCGAGAGGTTGGTCGGGCGCGGCTTGCTGCCGAGGAACTCCTCTCGCTCCTCCTCGGAGTCGAACTCCGAGTCGAGGACGCGGCTCGCGATCTGGGCGACGTCGATGTTGTTCTCGTCGCCCGAGGAGACCTTGACCGGCGAGGTGCCGTCCTCGCCGAACTCGAACTGGACGATGGTGTCCGAGGTGTCCCGGACGGTGCCGTCGTACTGGGTCTCGAGTTCGGACAGCGCGTTGATCAGGCGACGCTGCAGGTAGCCGGACTTCGAGGTACGGACTGCCGTGTCGACCAGACCCTCGCGGCCACCCATGGCGTGGAAGAAGAACTCCCGCGGCGTGAGGCCGCTCGTGTAGGAGTTCTCGACGAAGCCGTGGGCCTCCGCGGAGAGGTCGTTCGGCTCGTAGTGGGAGAGGGTGCGATCCTCGTAGCCGCGGTTGATGCGCTCGCCCCGAACCGCCTGCTGGCCGACAGCGCCGGCCATCTGGGTCAGGTTGAGCATCGATCCGCGGGCGCCGGAGTTGGCCATGACGACCGCCGGATTCTCGTCGTCGAAGTGCTCGTCCGCGATGTTACCCGCGTTGTCGCGAGCCCGCGAGAGCGTCTGCATGATCTTCATCTCGAGGGTCTCGTCGATCGTCCGACCGGGGAGACTCTCGAGTTCGTTGTTCTCGTAGGCTTCGATGAGTTCCTGGACGCGGTCGTAGGCGTCGTCGATGGTCTCGTCGATGCGCTCCTGGGCCTCCGTCGGGATGGTCTCGTCGTCGATCCCGATCGAGAACCCGAAGTGCATGATCGCGCGCATCGCCAGCGTCGAGACCTCGTTGATGAAGATCCGGGCGCGGGTGTTGCCGTAGATCTTCGTGATGGTGTCGACGATCTCGCCGCCGAACTCGCCGACCTCGTCCTCGGCGATGGTCCCCTCGACGAGCTGGCCGTCCTCGATGACGACCTGGTCGCCGACGGTGCCGGTGAACTCGAGGTTCAGGTCGTCGGGCAGCAGCTCGGAGAAGACGTCGTAGCCGGTCCAGAACGGCTTGCCCTCGTCGTCGATGCCGCTGGGTTCCGGCAGTTCGTCGATCCGGGTCGCACGCAGCAGGTCCAGGGCCTGGGTCTCGTTGAACCGCGGGTTGTCCGCGGTCAGCAGGTACATCCCGGAGATGTGGTCCTGGATGGCGCCGATGATGTTCTCGCCGAACCGGGGGCTCAGGATCTGTTCCTGCACGCGCATGAGGACGCGCGCTTCGGCGCGGGCCTCCTCGTTCTGGAGCGCGTGCATGTTCATCTCGTCGCCGTCGAAGTCGGCGTTGTACGGCGGACAGACGACGGTGTTCAGGCGGAAGGTCTTGTACGGCATGACCACGACCTCGTGGGCCATGATCGACATCCGGTGCAGCGACGGCTGGCGGTTGAAGATGACGATGTCGCCGTCGACGAGGTGGCGGTTGACCTCCCAGCCGGCCTCGACCTTCTCGGCCAAGGCTTCGCAGTTCTTCTCGGTCACCTTCAGCCGGCGGCCGTCCGGTCGGCGGACGTAGTTCGCGCCGGGGTGTGCCTCGGGCCCGTTGGCGACGAACCGCCGCGCGTCCTCCAAGTTGCGCTCGGTGACGTTCATCGTCTGGGTCATCTCCTTCGCGACGCGGTCGGGGACGCCGACCTCGTTCAGCGAGAGCGTCGGGTCCGGGGAGATGACGGTCCGGGCCGAGAAGTTCACGCGCTTCCCGGACAGCGAGCCGCGGAAGCGACCCTCCTTGCCCTTGAGACGCTGGGAGAGGGTCTTCAGCGGCCGGCCGGAGCGGTGGCGGGCCGGCGGCGTGCCCGAGATCTCGTTGTCCATGAAGGTGGTGACGTGGTACTGGAGGAGTTCCCAGAGGTCCTCGATAATCAGCTGGGGTGCACCGGCCTCGCGGTTCTCCATGAACCGCTGGTTGATCCGGATGATGTCGACCAGCTTGTGGGTGAGGTCGTCCTCGGAGCGCTGGCCGTTGTCCAGCGTAATCGACGGCCGCGCCGTCACGGGCGGGACCGGAAGGACGGTCAGGATCATCCACTCGGGACGCGAGCGATCGGAGTCGATGCCGAGCACTTCGATGTCCTCGTCCGGGATGTCCTCGAACCAGTCGCGGATGTCCGAGGGCATCAGCTTGTTCGTGTCCTCCTCGGTCAGGTCGATATCCAGGGCCTTCTCGATGGCCTTGCGCTGGCTCTCGCGCGGGCGGAACGAGCCCGAGAGGATCTCGTTGACGCGCCCGAGGTCGATGTCGGTCTCCTCGGCGAGTTCGTCCGGCGACATCCGCTCGCCGTCCTCCTCGCCCTGCATCGCGGCGGCGATCTGCTGGGAGTACTCGCTGGTGAGGACCTGCTGGACCTCGTAGTAGGTGGTCGGCTTCTCGTGGTCGATGTCGTACTGGATCTCGCCGCAGAACGGACAGCGATCCTTCTTGCGGGCCTGTCGAATCGCCGCCTTCGTGACGTCGTTCAGGTCGCGACCCAGCTTCCGGGACTCGTCGAGCTGGCCGCGGAATTCGTCGCGCTCGTCCTCGGTGAGCAGGAGTCGCGAACACTCCCGACAGGTACCACGCAGCAGGCGGCGGATGAGCTTCGTGAAGCCGACGTGGATGACCGGCGCGGCCAGTTCGATGTGGCCGAAGTGGCCGTTACAGGAGCCCGAGTGCTTGCCGCAGGTCTTGCACTCGAGGCCGGGGTCGATCACGCCCAGACGCGGGTCCATCAGCCCCATGTCGATGGGGAACCCGTCGTCGTCGTAGGTGTCGGCGGTGATGATCTTCGTCGCGCTCATCTCCCGATACTCCTCGGGCTCCATGAGCCCGAAGTTGATCGATCCGATGTCTTTTGGTGTACTGTTTTGCATGGTGTGAGGCGTTAGACGGCGTCCTCCAGTTCGAGTCGCGGTGCGATGCCGAGCGCCTTCATCTCGTCGAGCAGGAGCTTGAACGCGTAGCTCATCTCGATCTCGTGGATGTCGGTCTCCTCGTCACAGTTCGGACAGTAGACGCGGCGTTGCTCGACGTTCTCGACGGCGCTCATCCCGCAGTTCGCACAGATCGGGATGTACTCCCGGTCGGACTCGTCGAGCAGGCGCTCCTTCAGGGTCATGGCGGCGCCGTGGCCGATGAAGACGTCCCGCTCCATCTCCCCGATACGGAGCCCGCCCTCGCGGGCGCGACCCTCCGTGGGCTGGCGGGTCAGCACCTGCACGGGACCGCGCGAGCGGGCGTGCAGCTTGTTCGAGACCATGTGGTAGAGCTTCTGGTAGAAAATGACGCCCACGAAGATCTCGGCCTCGATCTTCTCGCCGGTGACGCCGGAGTACATCGTCTCCTTCCCGGAGGATTCGAAGCCGGCCTCCTCTAAGCCTTCGCGGAGCTTGTCCTCGTCCTCGCCGAGGAACGGCGTCCCGTCGACGCGCCGGCCCTCGAGCGAGCCGAGCTTGCCCCCGATCATCTCGAGGATGTGCCCGACGGTCATCCGCGAGGGCAGCGCGTGCGGGTTCAGCACGAGGTCGGGGACGAGCCCGCTCTCGGTGAACGGCATGTCCTCCTGGGGTGCCAGGTGACCGACGACGCCCTTCTGACCGTGTCGCGACGCGAACTTGTCCCCGAGTTCGGGGATGCGCTCGTCGCGCACGGAGACCTTCGAGAGCTTCGAGCCGTCCTCGCCCTCCATCAGCGTGACCGTGTCGACGACGCCCGATTCGCCCGAGCGCATGGTGACGGAGGTTTCGCGGCGCTTCTGGGGCGAGAGGCCGCCCATGTCGTCGGGCTCCTCGAGGAACCGCGGCGGGCTCGTCTTGCCCAGCAGGACGGAGTTCTCGTCGACCTCCGTCTCGGGGTTGACGAGACCGTCCTCGTCTAAGTGCGCGTAGGCGTCCTCGCCGCGGGCCCCGCGGACGTCCTGGGAGGGGATCTCGAAGCGGTCCTCCTGGCCGCCCGGATATCGGCGCTCCTCGCCCTCGTAGGTCCGGAAGAAGTGGGAGCGAGCGAGCGCGCGCTCGACGCTGGCCTTGTTCATGACCAGCGCGTCCTCGATGTTGAACCCCTCGTAGCTCATGACGGCCACGACGAAGTTCTGCGCGGCGGGGCGGTCGTCGTATCCGATCTGCTCGGTGGTCTGGGTCTTGACCATCGAGAGCTGCGGGTAGTGCAGCAGGTGCTGGCGGGTGTCCGGCCGGATCCGATAATTAGCCGACGGGAGGCCCAGCGACTGCTTGATCATCCCCGCCCCCATCGTAATACGCGGACTGGCGTTGTGCTCGGGGTAGGGGATCATCCCCGCACCGATCGAGAACATCAGCGAGGGGTCGATCTCGAGGTGCGTGTGCTTCTCGGTCAGGTCGTCTTCGTCGACGGCGACGAGGATGTCCTCTTCCTCCTCGGCGTCGATGAACTCGATGTAGCCGTGGTCGACGAGGTCGTCGAACTCGAGGTCGTCGTCCTCCATCGCTTCGATCTCCTCCTGGGAGATGCGGGGTTCGCCGTCCTCGACGACCAGCAGGGGGCGTCGCGCGCGGCCGGCGTCGGCGTTGATGATGACCTCTCGGGTGCGGTCCTTGACCGAGACGTTGACCATCTCGCTGACGTCGCCGATGCGGCGCGCTTCGCGGATCTGTTCGGCTAGCTCGTTCGGGTTCGGGTGCGTTCCCACCAGCGACCCGTTCACGTAGACTTTGGCTTCGCGTTCTTGGCTGCTCATGGATTAGTCGTCCGCCGCGGATGTCGATCGTTCGATGCTGTCGATGCCCGGAATGCCCTCGACGCCCATCGAGGCGAGTTCGCGCTTCAACGCCTGCTCGTCCTCGATGTTCTGCGAGAGCTCGACGGCCTGGGCGAAGTTCTTCACCAGGCCACAGTTGGGACCCTCAGGCGTCTCGGAGGGGCCGATGCGACCCCACTGGGTCGCGTGCAGGTCCCGCGCTTCGAAGTGCGGCTGCGAGCGCGAGAGCGGGCTGCGCAGGCGCCGCAGATGCGAGAGAACCCCCATGTAGTTGGTGCGGTCGACCAGCTGGGAGACGCCCGAGCGGCCGCCGACCCAGTTTCCCGTCGCGATCGGGTGCTCGAGGCGTTCGGTCAGCACGTCCGACCGAACGACGGTCGAGACCGAAAGCTGCCGGTTGCGCATGTTGGCGCGCTCGAGCTGGTACTTGACGTCCCGGGCCAGCTTGTTCAGCGCGGTCCGGAACAGGTCCTTCATCAGGTCGCCGGAGACCTTCAGGCGCTTGTTGGCGTAGTGGTCCTTGTCGTCGGCCTCGCGGCGCCCGAGCGCGAGCTCGAAGCAGGCCTCGGCCATCCGACAGAGGTAGTGAGCCTTGTTGATGCGGACGTCCTCCTCGTCGACGCCGTCCTCGTGGAGGTGCGGCAGGAGGTACCGGTCGATGACGTAGTTGGCCCGCTTGAGCTGGTAGTTCTTGCCCTGGCCGGAGGCGACGCGCTTCCCGAGGGCCTCGATGGCCTCCTCCTCGGTCTGGACCTCCGCTTCCTCCAGGTTCTCGAGCATGTACTTGACGACCTCGGGGTCGTTGGAGACCTTGTGGACGATCTCCTCGTCGGACTCGAGCCCCAGCGCACGCACGAGGGTGACGAAGTTGATCGAGCCGGAGACCGAGGGGAACGACACCTCGAGCAGGCCGTCTCGCGTCCGTTCGCAGAGAACGAGCGCGCGGTAGCCGCGGCGCTGCGAGAAGGTCTTGGCGACCTGAATCTCGTCGCCGTACTTGGTGTCGTACTCGGCGAGGATCTTGTTCGGCGCGAGGTCCTCGCTGGTCATGAGGACCCGCTCGGAGCCGTTGACGATGAAGTAGCCGCCGGGGTCGGCGGGGTCCTCGCCGATCTCGACGAGTTCCTCGTCGGAGAAGCCGGCGATGTTACACTTCTCGGAGCCGACCATGATCGGCATCCGACCGATCTTGGTCTCCGTCGAGTCGACGACGCGTTCGTCGCCCTCCTCGCCCTTGACGATGGACATCTCCATGAAGACGGGCGCGGAGTAGGTGATGTTTCGCAGGCGTGCTTCCTGCGGATACAGCAGCTCCTCGGAGCCGTCGGCCTCCCGAACGCGAGGCGTGACGACGCGCACGTCACCCAGTTCGACGTGAACCGGTTCCTCGCCTTCCTTGTCGCCGATGTCGGTGTCGATCGTCTCCTTCTCGTCGACGACCTCCTGCATCCCCCGGTTGAGGAAGGCGTTAAAGGAGCGGTAGTGGTGTTCAGCGAGCCGTTCCCTCGAGAAGTATTCGCGCGAAATTTCCCGCCGCGTGTCGCGATCCAGTTCCATTGCCATTTATTCCACCACGAGTCGATATACGACTGCCTGGTCGGTTGTCCGTGAGTCCCGAACGATCTTGATGACGTCGCCGACCTCCGCCTCGTCGGGGAGAGCGGGGTCGTTGCGCTTGATTTTCGGCAGATCTGTGCGATCGATGTCGTACTCGTCGAGCACCTCCTCGAGCGTCTCCTCCTCGAGGACGGTGTGCTCGGGTACGAGTTCGTGTTGGCTTACGTCTACCATGTGTTGTGGGTGTGCGTGTCGGCTATCGGGAGAGAAGCGGCTGTCACGAGATACTACAGTTAGATACCGGCGGGAGGCATTTAACGGTTACTAACTCGACCCACAAGCACGGCTACCCGGCCGGCCGATCCGGTCCGGAACGACCGAGCACGTCTGAGAGTACCTGACTATCGGTTAAATTCCTTGTGGGTCGTGCGAGTAACTGACATCCCCGGGTCGTTCCGGACGGCGACGCGTCCGCTCGAGGACGGCGGCCGCCGCGAGGGGCTACAGATACCCCAGCAGCGTCCCGGCGAGGACGGCGATCCACCCGACGGCGCCGACGACGAGCAGATCGTTGAGTCGACCGTCGCGGGTCGCCCGGCCGGCCGCGCTGCCGGCGATCAGTCCCAGCGCGGCGACCACGAGCATTCGCTGGAGGACGACGTCGACCGGTAACACGTCGACGCCCAGTAACGCGTAGTCGAGCCAGATCGCCGCCGCGAGCGACAGCGACGCGGCGAGGGCGGCGTCGAGTCGCCGCTCGAGGCCGCTCGCGATCGCGTAGGCCGCGACGGGGAGTCCGACGGCGATGACCGGATACAGCAGTCCCGCGATCATGTGCGCCGTGAACGCGTCGACGGTCCGGTCCAAGGCGATGCCGGCGATACGGACGCCGAGGACGATCGCCAGGATCGTCGCGGCGAGGACGAGGTGGCGCGCGTCGACCCGCTCGGCGGCGGCCGCCAGCCGCGCCCGATCGGTCTCGGTCACGTGGGCGGCGACTCGCTCGCGGAACCGTTCGCGACGGGTCGTCGAGCGCGCGTCGCGCCGCGCCGCGAGTCCGAGGGCGACCGGCAGGATCGCCATCGCGGTGAGGTCGACCCGCGTCGCCCAGCCGTCGGCGTCCGACCCGCGGGCGTTGCCGAGGTAGATCCGCTGGACGTCCTCCTGGACGTCGACCCCGGGAATCGCCATCAGATCCGCCTCGAGTCGCGCCTGGGCCTGGGCGGAGCCGTGGACGCGGTGGCGCAGCGTAAACCAGTCGAAGTGCTCCGAGTGCGTCTGCATGACGATCCACCGATCGTCGGGGTTGGGACTCTCGTACGCGCGGATGTGGTAGCGGTGGCCGTAGTACTCGCCGTCCTCGAGTTGCAGGGTCTCGGTGGTCCAGTACCCCTCCTCGTCGGGCCCCGGATCGAGGTAGGCGTACCGGGTCGCCCCGTCGGCCTGCGACCACGGGATCGACGTCGGACCGATCGCGGTCGAACCGTTGGCCTCGGCGGTAGCGTTCGGCTCCGGGGGCGGCACCGAACTGTTGTCGGGTGCCGCCGCCGGAATCGTCTCGTTTTCGGTCTCGGTCTCGTTTTCGGCTGCGTCGACGAGGTCGCCGGACTCGAGGTGGTCCTCGGCCGTCTCGTTCCAGTCGCCGTCCCCGTGTTCGGCTAACAGGCGGACGATCTGGTCGGTCTCGCCGCGGACGATCACGTTGATCGGACTCCGTTTCTCGTGGGCGGTTTGCGCGCTTAAGTACGGCCAGAAGCGACTGTCGCTGCCCTCGAGCGAGACGAGTTCCGGCTCGGGTTCGGACGCGGACTCGGTCGCCGGATCGGAAGCCACCTCGTCGCTCGCGGGGGTGAAAAACAGCGACGGCCCGCCGACGAACAGGAACGCGACCGCGACGACGACCGCGGCGATGACGAGCGAACGGCGCATGTCTCCTGCACTAGCAAGGGCGAGTACATCAATGTGACTGCTCGCGGCGCCTCGAGGCGTGATCGAGACCGCGAGGCGAGCGCCCGCTGGGAAGGGGAGCGGCCGAGAAGCGAGTCGACAACCGAGAACCGAGCGTCGGTTACGCGTCCGCGTCCGGGCCGACCGTCAGGACCGGCACCGACGCGGTCCGGACGACGCGCTGGGAGACGCTCCCGACGACGTTGTTCTCGTAGTCGTCGCCGCTGGTTCCCATGACGATCAGGTCGATCCCGTGCTCGTCGGCGTAGTCGACGATACACTCCGCGGGATTGCCGGTCTCGACGGCCGTCTCGACGTCGAGGTCGTGGTCGGCCGCGCGGGTCGCCGCCGCGTCGGTCGCCTCGCGGGCGCTCGCCTCGAGGTCGCTGCGGACGTCCGCGACGCGGTCGTCGTCGAGGACGAGGAAGGCGCGATCGTCGACGACTGAGAGGACGTGGACCGCGGCGTTCCGCGTCGTCGCGATATCGATCGCGTGGGCGGCGACGGTCTCGGCGTGGTCGCTCCCGTCCGTCGGAAAGAGGATCGTCTCGTACATCGAGTCGAACCTCTCGCGCTCGAGGAAAAATACGTTCGGTCTCTTCTCCGGCGGCGGGAACGAGCGGCCGTTCGCGTCGGCGGTCCGACGGCCCGGGCGGTCAGCAGCCGATCACTCGACGTTCGGATTCGGGTTCGAGTTCGGGTTCCGATCCGAATCAGGGGTCGCCTCCGTGTCCGCGTCCGCCTCCGAACTCGCCGGCGCCGCGTTCGCGTTCGCCTTCCAGTTCAACTCGAGTTGGATCGTCTCGCGGTCGCCGCGGAACATCGTCGAGCGTTCGATCACGTCGACCGACAGGTCGATCTCGTCCGGCGGGTTCAGTGAGACGGTCTTGTTTCCGACCTCGACGTTGATCTCCCGGCCGCCCTCGCCGAACTCCTCGGCGAGCCGGTGGAAGTACGCCGCGAGTTCTTCGCGCGCGATGGTTTCGTCGGCCGTCGTGCGCTGTGCCATACCGCTAGTCACACGCTCGGCACCGCAAAAGTATGGGTTGCAAACGCCGCCTCAACGCAGGCTTACTGACTGTTGACGGGGTGAAACTGATAACTACGTGATAGGGGGTCACCGGCGCCTCGGCGAACGGCGCTCAAAAGAGGTTCGCCTGCTGATAGACCGAGATGCCGTCGTCGGTGAGTTCGTACGGCTTCTTCTCCCGGGAGTGGTTCGCGTCCCGGATCTTCTGGATCTCGATCGCCAGCCGCGTCTCCCGGAAGTCGTCCGGCCGGACGTACTGCATCACGAAGACCGCGTCCGTCAGGTACTCGACGATCCCGTGGCGCGAGTTGTAGGGGTTCTCCGCCGCGGCCTCGCTGGTCAGCAGGGCGGTGACGCCGGCTTCCTTCAGCCCGCGCGCGAACTCGTAGATTTCGTTGCGCCGCTTCGCCCGGTCGTCGTACATCATCTCGAGCAGCGAGACCGAGTCCAGCACGAGCCGCTCGGCGCCGAACTCGTCGACGAGCCGCGGGAGTTCGTTGCGGATCGACGCCAAGCTGTTGGTCATCTCGACCGGATCGAGGTCGACGATCGCGAGCCGATCGTCCGCGAGGAACTCGTCGAAGGCGTACCCCTTCTCGCGCGCGCTGTCGAGGACGCGCTGCCGGCTCTCCTCGAGGGCGATGAAGACGGCGGGGTCGCCCCGCTCGAGGCCGTGGTTGAGAAACTGCAGGCCGAAGGTGGTCTTGCCGGTGCCGGCGCTGCCGATCGCGACCATCAGCGACCGTTCGGGGACGCCGCCCTGGATCATCCGGTCGAGTCCCTCGACGCCGAGCTCGATGCGGGGGAGCGCCGAGTCGACGTCGTCGTCGAACTCGGGTTCGCCCTCGCCGTCGAAGCCGAAGTCGAGGTCGCCGAAGCCCTCGGGATCGGGACCGGAGCCGACGTCGGGGACGTCGACGTTCTGCAGCGCCGCGCCGAAGTCCTCCTCGAACAAGCTGTCGCCCTCGCCCGTCCCGGCGGAGTCGCTCGAGCCGTCGTTCGTCTCGACGGGAGCCGGGCCGGCGCCGCTCGCGTCGACGCCGCTCGAGTCGCCGGCGGCGTCGGTTCCAGGGTCGAACTCCGATCCGGCGGAGAACGTGTCGGAATCGAAGGCGAGTTGGTCCGCTCCGTTCGGCTCGTCCGACTCGTTCGGTTCGTCCGCCCCGTCTGCGCGTTCCGCTTCCGTTCCGCCGGAGGCGTCCGCCTCACGCGTCCCGTCCGCACCGTTGGCGGCGTCGGCATCCTCGCCATCCGCAGCCTCGTCGTCGATCGCCCGCTCGAACCAGTCGTCGTCACTCACGGCGACCACCCGCTGCTGCAGGCCGGTCGTCGAACGCGGTCGAGAGTGAGAGCGGTGATCACCATGGCAGCGATCGCGACGAGTCCGTCGCCACGACGTTCAGATAGGTCGAATGTACCCGTCCAGCTTAATGGTGTTGCCCGTCGATCCGCGAAGCGGGGCTTTTTGACGACGGGGCGGGTAGCCGCCGACGATGGACGTCGCCGTCGGAATCGTTGCCCAGCGGAACAACGCGCGTGCACAAGAGCTCGCCCAGACGCTCGTCGACACCCTCGAGCGCGAGTACGAGGGCGTCGCGACCGTCGTCGACGAACTGACCGGCGCCGCGATCGACGCCGACGGCGTCCCGATCCCCGCGATGGGCGACCGCGATTTCGTCGTGAGCATCGGCGGCGACGGCACGCTGCTGTTCGTCGCCCGCGAGGTCGGCGCCACGCCGATCCTCGGGGTCAACCTCGGCGAAGTCGGCTTTCTCAACGCCGTCGCGCCCGACGACGCCCGCGAGGTCGTCACCGAACTGGTCGGACGGCTCCGCGAGACGGAATCGCTCGAGGGCCGGAAGCTCGCCCGGTTGCAGGCCAGCGGCGCCGACGGATCGTGGACGCTCGATCCGGCCCTCAACGAGGTGGTCGTCCACGGACCGCGGCGGGGCCACGGCGGCGGGGCGACGATCGACGTCGAAATCGACGGCCAGCGGTACACGACGAGCCGCGCCGACGGCGTCCTCGTGGCGACGCCGACCGGATCGACCGCCTACAACCTGAGCGAGGGCGGCCCGCTGGTGCAGCCGGCGGCCGACGCGCTGGTAGTCACGCAGATGGCTGCGGCCGACGGAATGCCGCCGCTGGTCGTCGATCCCGACGCCGAGATCACGCTGACGGTCTCGAGTGCCGAGACCGCGTACGCGATCAGCGACGGCCACGACCGGCGAGAACTCGAGCCGCCCGCGACGGTGTCGATCGCGGTCGCGGACGAGCCCGTCACGCTGGTCGGGCCGCAGGCGAACTTCTTCGACGCGCTGGAGAAGTTGGAGTGACGAGTTAGGCGCTCTCGTTGTCGCTTTCGTTCTCCATGTCCTGCCCGTTGCCCGTTCCCTCTTCGGCCTCGAGTTCATCGTCCGACTCGTTCGACTCGTTGGATTCGTTGGATTCGTTGGACTCGTTACCGGTCTCGTTGCCGATCGCGGTCTCGTTTTCAGTTTCGTTATCGGACTCGTTGCCGCCGATTTCGGTCTCGTTCTCGGTCTCGTTTTCGGTTTCCGTCCCGATGCCGGTGTCGTTCCCGGTCTCTTCTGTCTCGTTGCCGGCGCCACCTTCGGTCTCGTTCGTCTCGTTGCCGCCACCGCCGGGTCCACCGCAGCCGGCGAGGACCAACGTCGACGCCGCGGCCCCGAGCATTCCGATCGTCTGACGACGCGTCTGTTTACTGTCTCGAACCATGTACCAGCGTCTTGCCCTCGAGTTCCATAAACCGATAGCCGGCATTCGCGTAGTTTCGGACGGTAGCGACCGATTATAGCCGATTCTGCGCATTGGTACCGAGATTCACTCGAGTGCGGACATGACGAGTACGCTAGGCTTTCCAGCAGGTTCAAATCCTCCCGGTCGATACGGGGTGACATGGAGTTTGCCGTATCGCGGGCCGGAACGGCGCACGTCACCCTTCACGGCGGCGCCGACGCAACTGCCTGCGCCGACGCGCGAACGGAGTTCGCGACGACCCTCGAGCGGCTCGAGGCCGACGGCGCGATCGCCGACTGGGAGATCGCCGACGCCGACGTCTACGAGCACCCGGCCGCCCCGTTCGATCCGTACACGATCGCCCTCGAGTTCACCGTCTCGGTCACCGTCGAGGCCGACGACGCCGAAACGGCGTCCGAAATCGGCGCCGAAACGATCGGCGACGTCCTCGAGCGCGCCGATCTGAGCGCCGTCTCGTTCGCGACGGCGCCGGCGGCATCGGCGGCCTGACGACGCCGACCGGGCGCCGCCGAGGCCACCGCCCGAACTTATGGCGTTTCGCGACGACTAGCCGGTATGGAGATCGATCTGCGATTTTTCGCCACCTTTCGAGACGCGGTCGGCGACAAGGAGCGCACCCGCACGGTCGACGCGGACGCGACCGTCGGCGACGTCCTCGCCGCGCTCGAGGACGAGTACGAGGGCCTCGACGGACGGCTCCTGACCGACGACGGCGAGGCCGTCCGCGAGCAGTTGAGCGTGCTCAAAAACGGGCGCAACGTGGCCCACATGGAGGGTCCCGCCACCGCGCTCGATGAGGGCGACGTGGTGTCTGTGTTCCCGCCGGTCGCGGGCGGCTGAGACCGGTGGCCGCGCTCGGCTCGAGCGCTTCGGCGGGCGCGGAATGAGCACAGCGCAGAGTTGACAACCCACCGAAACCTTTTCACACCGCTCGGAGAACTATCGAGCGTGTTGCTGGAGTTGCTCCTCGAGGCCGGGTTCGACGCGGTGCTCGAGCGCCGGAATGATCGAACGGGACCGCAGTGGGCCGCGCTGTTTCTCGGCGTGCTGCTGTTGCTCGCCGCCCTCGCCGTCGGCGCCTCGAGCGGGCTCTGGTACGGGCTCACCGTTGCGGTGTTCGGAATCGCGCTGGTAGCGTACGGGTTCTGATCGGCCGCTCGCAGCGCGCGGCGCGCGCCGCGCGAGAGTCCGACTGCCGGCCGGCGGTTTCGACAGCGATTTCGAGAAGGGTTTAGGCGTCGTGTTCGTCGGACGAACTGTGACCGAAGAGAGCCCGCCAGCCGACGGGAACGCCGCCGGCGAAAGCGCCCCGGAGCCGTCGACGAGCGTCGCGGCCGACGCGGATCCGGACCGCGTGACGTTCAGCCGGGAGGGGCTCCGCGCCGGCTTCGTCACCTGCGTCCCGATCGCGCTGGGCGTCGGCGGCTACGGCATCGCGTTCGGCGTGCTCGCGGATCAGGCCGGCCTGAGCGTCGCCGAAGCCGCGCTGATGAGCGCGACCGTCCTGGCCGGCGCATCCCAGATCATCGCCGTCGAACTCTGGGCCGATCCGCTGCCGATCGCGACGATCGTCTTCACCGTCTTCGCGATCAACCTCCGCTACTCGCTGATGGGCGCGGCGCTGCAGCCGTGGTTTCGCCGCCTCTCGCCGAGCCAGGTCTACGGCAGCCTCTACTTCATGGCCGACGAGAACTGGGCGCTGACGATGCGCGACCTCAAGTCCGGCAGCGGCCGCGGCGCCTTCCTGCTCGGCAGCGGGATCGCCATCTGGGTCTTCTGGGTCGGCTCGACGATCCTCGGCGCAGTCGCCGGCGGCGTCGTCGGCGATCCGATCCGCTACGGCTTCGATTTCATCCTCGCGGCCGTCTTCGTCGCGCTCGCGGCCGAGCTCTGGGAGGGCAAGTCGACGCTCGTCCCCTGGGTCGCCTCGCTGGGCACCGCCGTCATCGCCGCCCAGTACCTCCCCGGCCGGTGGTACGTCCTGCTCGGCGGCCTCGTCGCCGCCGCCGTCGAGGTGATCCGCTATGACGAGTGAGGTCGATCTCGCCGGCGCGCTCTCCCTCGAGCCGCTCACCGTCGGCGTCATCCTCGCCATGACCGCCGTCACGGTGCTGACGAAGGTCGGCGGCATCTGGCTCGTCCGCCACGTCGAGTTGAGCGAGCGTCTCGAGGCCGGCCTCTCGGTGTTGCCGGGTGCGATCGTGATCGCCGTGCTCGGCCCGGATCTGGCGGCCGGCGGGCCGGCCGAGTGGGGCGCCGCGTGGCTGGTGCTGCTCGTGATGTGGCGCACCGAGAACATTCTGCTGGCGCTGATCGCCGGCGTGGTCGGCGTCGTCACGTTTCGGAGCGTGCTCTGAGAAACCGGGAAATTCCTACGTCTGGAGCCACCGATGCCCCAGCGCGGTGCCGAGCGCGACCAGCCCGACGGCGCCGAACGCAACCGGAATCACGGTGCCGACGGTTTCGGTCGTCGCGCCCGCGAAGTCCAGCGGCGGAACCCCGTTCAACGGCCCCGCGTACCAAAGGACGAGATAGCCGAGTTCGAACGCCCGCCGGGTTCGACTCCAGAGGCCGAGCACCTGCGCAACTGACGGGACGAACAGCACCGCACCGCCGAGGACGATCGCGCCCTTGAGTCCCGCATCGAGAACGGTCGGCCAGACCGCAACGCCGAGAAACGCCCCCGTGACGAGCGCGCCGGCACTCCACTCCGCGAACAGTTGGCGGTACGGCTGTCTCGAGGAGACGATGAAGGGCGTGACCCGGTGATGGACCGAGCGGTAGCCCATGCCGGACCAGACGAACAGCGGCCAGATCGTTGCGACCGAGACGATGGCTGCCGAGGGGACGGTGCCGGCGACACCGACGACGGCGATGACGGCCGCACCGGCGTACCACCACCAGGGGCGGCCCCGGATGAGGAGCCGCAGTTCCTGAACGAAAAGCCGTCCGAATCCGCCGGCCGAGCGGTCAGCGACGGGGGTCAGCGAGACGTTCGCGGGTTCGGTTGCATCGGTTTCGTCACCGTCGCGGCCTCGAGAAAGGGGAGACGGAACGAAACGGCCGAGTCGGTCGACGAGGGTGCTGCTCGTCGATTCGTCTCCGGTGTCGTACCGGTCGTAGGGCAGGGTCGCGACGAGCACCAGTCCGATACCCGCCAACGAGAAGCCGAGTCGGTTCGCGACGAACCACGCGGGCCACGCGCCGCCGTTCCACTCGAACGTGACGACCTCGCCGTCGATCGTTCCGGTCCCGTAGTTCGCGACCGGCGGGCCGTCGTATTCGGGGGCAACGGAGAGCAATGCGTCGACGGTCATCTCGCCCGTCGCGACCAGCCCGACGGAATCGACGGCCCGCACCCAGAACGGAATCGACGCTGTTCCCCGTCGTCACCCCCGGCAGCAGCCGCTGCGGCCGTCAACACTGCGATTGCGCCGAAAAAGTAGATCACGTTCCCGGCCGTTCCGCGCAGCCGGTCGGTCGACTGCAAGACGATCGTGAGGCCGGCCACGAAACAGCCTACCGGAAAGGCAATCAAAAAGACACCGCCGACGATCCAGACCGGATCGGTCCCGCCGACGCCGTGGACGGCGTGGTTGACGAGCGCAGCCCCAGCCAACGTCGCCAGGATCGCCGCGACGACTGCGACGTGACTGAGCCAGGTTCCGAGAAGGTACGTACGGCCCCTGATCGGCGTACTCGCGAGGAGTTCGTCGAATCCCGTCGAACGATCCCGGCGAAGCGAGCTCGCGAGGACGTAGTAGCCGACCAGCAGCAGAAACATGCCGCCGGTGAGTCCCGTCGTCAATCCGACGTACGGCGCGGTCCGCTCCCCTCGGTAGTCGACGGTGGCCCCGTCGACGGTGTCCTGATAGAACAGTTCGAACGTGCCGACGTTCAACTGGTAGCCGACGATCGCGACGATCGCCAGCACGATCAGGAGCCGTCGAGAGCGGAATCGCTGGAAGACGTCGGCCCGAGCGACGCGGACCGCGGTCGAGATCTCCCCGCCGACCATCTACGTCACCCCTCCCGACCCCGTCACCGCGCCCGCCTCCGTTCGCGGCCCGACGTGATCGAGGTAGGCGTCCTCGAGCGTCGGCGTCACGAGTTCGGCATCCGTGTGCGGACGCTCGTCGGCGATAAGCCGCACCCGGACGCCGTCGGCTCGCTGGACGGTGCTCGAGACCCGATACCGCTCGCGGAGGGTCTCGAGATCCCCGCGCGAAGCGAGGTACTCGTAGACCTTGCCCTCGGTGTCGGCGACGAGCGATTCGGGATCGGCGTGGGTCAGCAACTCGCCGTCGTTCAGGAGGGCGACCCGCGACGCCGTCGCTTCGACGTCGGGGACGATGTGCGTCGAGAGGAGGACGACGCGGTCCTCGGCAACTGAGGACAGCAGGTTCCGCACCTGCACGCGCTTCTCTGGATCGAGGCCGACCGTCGGCTCGTCGACGACCAGCAGGTCTGGATCGTTGACCAGTGCCTGCGCGATGCCAACGCTCTGGCGCATCCCGCCGGAGAAGTACGGAGTTTCCGATCCGCCGCGTGCTCGATCCCCGTCAGGGCCAGCAGTTCGTCGATGCGGGTGCCGGCCGTCTCGCGATCCAATCCGCGCAGGGCGGCCACGTACTCGAGGAACTCCCGCGCCGTCAGGTCGGGATAAACGCCGAAATCCTGCGGCAGGTAGCCGAGTCCCTCCCGTACGGCCGCCGGCGACTTGGTGACGTCGGTCCCGTTCCAAGTGACGGTCCCGGTCGTGGGCTCGGCGACCGTCGTGATGATTCGCATCAGGGTAGACTTTCCGGCGCCGTTCGGTCCGAGCAGGCCGTGAATCCCAGTCTCTAACTCGAGGTCGACGTTTCGGACGCCCCAGAGGTCGTCGCCGTAGCGCTTACCGACGGACTCCAGCCGAAGGGTCATTGGCGAGCCCATCGAACGCCGCCGCCATAAGAATGATGCCGCGGTTACACTATCGGAAGCGCCGGCTTTGCGGGAACTGGATTTCCCGGAGCGGGCGAGGACAGTACGCGAATTTATCCGTTCGGCACGCGAATCGCCGCTATGGTACGACGGGAGCGATCCTTTCGCGGCATCTCCGAGCGGCTCGCGATTCGCTACCTGACGAACCTCGGCGGCGAACACCGCGAGGACGGAACGGTCGCGAGCGAGGACTGGACCGCCACGGTCTCCTCGGAAAAGGTCGACATCGGCCCGTCGATGTCGCTGACCGAGGTGACCGTCGTCTTCGAGGGGAACGAGGAAACCCTCGAGCCGCTCGTGGACAAGTTCGCCCAGAAGGCGATGCGTGCGGGGGGATGATGGCGGGCGATCCGATCGACGGCCAGATCCTGCTGCTCACGGCGGCGAAGTCGGGGGTGTCGCCGAACCGACTGCCGGACCTTCTCGACCGCACGCAGGCGCATCTCGTGCCCGCGCGCGAGGAATATCGGCGCGAGTACGAGCGGATCTACGAGACCGAGACGTTCGAGGCGTTTCTCGTCGACTGGGGCCACTGGGACGAGATCGGCGACGCCGTCGGACTGGACGACCGCGAGCAGTCGGCCGTCCGGCGCGCCCACGAGGAGCAACTCCTGCGCGTCGGCCGGCGCAACGACCGCGAGGCGGAGTTCGAGACGGCCCTCGAGATCCGTGAGCCGGTGTTAATCGGGCCGGAGGGGAGCGACAACGACGGTGATGGCGACGAAGACGGAGACGGCAGCGGCAACGGCGACGACTGACGATCGAGCGGCGGCGGTTGGACTCGCGGGTTGCGGGTTTGGCCGCGGACCGCAAGATCGGATCGGCCGCGCGGCTCGAAGTCGATGACAACGCTAAAGATACTGATTCACCTTTGCCAAGACACTGAGACGATGGCCATCGACAAGGAGACCGACATGACCGACGAGGAGATCGACGATTTCCTCGGCCGGCACGAGACGGGGGTGCTGTCGCTCGCGCGCACCGACGAACCGTACGCGATTCCGATCTCGTACGGCTACGACGAGGACGACCGCGAGTTCTACATGCGGCTGGTATCGACGCCGGACAGCGAAAAGCGCGAGTTCCTCAGCTCGTCGCCCCAGGCGCGGCTCGTCGTCTACACCGAGGCCGACTCGACCTATCGAAGCGTCATCGCCACCGGAACCCTCGAGGAGATCGATCCGGCGGATCTCACGCCGGACCAGATCGCCCAGTACGGCGAGGCGAAGCGGCCGCTGTTCGAGATCTGGGCGGAGGGGAAGAAGGATCTGAACATCGAACTCTACCGATTCGTGCCGGACTCGCTCAACGGTCGGCGAACCGAGATCGACCGCGCGGAATGAGGGCCCGAGTCGGGGAGACGGTACGTTCTACGTTCTGAGATCGAGGTCGGAGATCAGGCGGAACGGAAGGGCTTGGGGTTCGGAATGTAGAGGAGAGTAACGGAGAGTCGAATGCGAATCCCGTAGCGACTGAGACCTCGCCTGACGGACGGAACCGATCGATATCGCTGCGGGGCTCGAGACGGTGCGCGTCGGCGGCGATTCTATCAGTTGGTCTGTTGCTTCGCGGCGAACGCCGCCTCGGAGACGTCGGCGCCGCAGACCGGACAGCCGTGGGAGAGCGTCGCCTCCCGCATCGACTCGTTGACCTCGATTTCTTGGCCGCACTCGGGACAGGTGAATTCGTATCTACTCATGTGCTCGTGACGACTCGGGTTGTATCCGGTATGGATCGGCTACGTTCATAGCTGTGCGTCCACTATATATAGGGTTGCGGTTCGGTGCGAGGACCCTGTAGTTCCCGAAGCCTTCTTGGGGGAGGAGCTATCCCTCGCGGTCGAGGATCGCGTTCAGGAGCTTCGTCTGGGCCGCGGCGAGGTGTTCGGTGAACGTCGTGCTCGTGATCCCCAGTTCCTCGGCGACCTCCCCCGCGTTGGCCCGCTTGGGGTGCTCGAAGTAGCCCATCCGGTGGGCCGTCTCGAGCACCTCGAGCTGGCGGTCGGTCAGCGTGCTGCGGTCGACGAAGACGAGGTTCTGCTCGGCGTGGTCCTGCTGGGACTGCAGCAGGCGCTGGACGTCGAGGTTCTCGCACTTGGCCTGTAGTTCGCCGATGATCGCCTGCAGCCCCTGCATGTCCGGCGCGTGGAAGGTCAAATACAGCGCCGTCCCCTGCGTGCGGACGTCGACGACGGGGCAGTCGAACCCCTCGACGATCTCGCAGGGACAGCCCCGTCCGAGCTCGCGCTGAAACCGGTAGACCGAACTCGAGCCGTAGGCGAAGACCGACTCGAGGTCGGCGTCGACGTCGAACTCGTCGTCTTCGGGGTACTCCTCGGCCTCGAGCATGAACTCCTCGGTGACGCGCTCGGGCGCGTCCGGGTTGACGCTCTTGGAGACCGACTGGACCTTTCCGCCGGTCTCGCCGGACGCCTGCGCGACGACGCAGTGGGGCGGATCCTCGAGTTTCACTTCGGCGCGTATCCCCGACGGCACGGCCGTATCTGAAGTGCGGGGAAACCTAAACCCTGCGGGACGGGCCATTTGGTGGGACTGCCCCTCAGTGGCGAGTCCAGATACGCAACTGCGGTTACCGAGATCGAATACTCACTGTCAGTATCCGGTTTCGACCTCCGTGAGAACAGCCGCCACACCGCTCGAGCGCCGAATTCTGACACCCCATATAAAGCACCCTGTATTTATTGGGACTCGTTTGGAGGGGGTCCGGTGGATACTAGAAAGTGAACGATGTCCGCTACGAACTCCAACGTGAAGCGAGGATGGCCCCGCGAGGAAGACACCGCCGACCCCCAGCACGTGCTCGCCGCGCTCGACGACGACGCCTGCAGGGCCATCCTGGAGGCGACGAGCGACGAGTCGCTGACCGCGACCGAACTCTCCGAGCAGTGCGACATCCCGACCTCGACCGCCTACCGCAAGGTCGAGATGCTCACCGAAGCCGACCTCGTCGAGGAGCGCGTCCGGATCAACACCTCCGGCAAGCACGCGACCGAGTACCGCCGCTCGTTCGACGACGTCGTCGTCTCCGTCGCCGACGGCGGCGTCGAGATCGAGATGACGAGCCCGGAGGCCGACGGCGATTCGAGCACGAACACCAACGCGAGCTCCGCCCAGCCCGTCGCCGGCGACTGACGACCGACGACCGATCGACGTGACCGCGACCGTCCACACACCACTGCTCGGGTGACGTCGTAGCGGACGCCTCGAGCGGTTCCGGTTGGTGATTCGATGCTGATTCTCGTCTCGATCTCGTCTCGAGTACGCTACTGAGAAATAAGGACCGCGGTTGGCGGTGCGGAGACCGTCGGCTGGACGGAGTGTGCATCGAAAGAAAATTGCAGTGGTGGGAACCGCGTGAACGACGGGCCGATGGGACAGGACCCGGCGTCGCTCGTCGATCTGCTTAGTCGTCGCTCGGAGCCGCCGCCGCGCCGTCGCCGGCGCTGACGCCCGTCCCTGGACCGACTTCGATGTCGAGTTCGTCGAGTTTCTCGTCGGGCACGACGCCGTCGACCCAGCCGCGGTAGTCGTAGTACTCCTCTTTCATCGGCTCGAGTTCGCAGTGCTCGCCCTCGCTGGCGCCCTGGCCGGGGATGCCGTCCGGCAGGAACCGGTCCGGCAGCGAATCGTCGGAGCCGTCGAAGCCGGCGAGGTTGTTGTAGTAGCGCTCTAAGTTGTAGACGCGCTCGCCGGCCTCCATCAGCTCGTCCTCGGAGACGTCCAGGCCGGTCATGCCGTTGTACTGGAGGACGTACTCCTCGATGCCCTCCGCGAAGGCGTTGAACTTGCAGATGTCGAAGGAGTCGCTGATGGCGTGCAGGTCCTGGAACTCCGCGGTCAGTTCGCCCTTGCCCTCCCACTCGTAGGGATCGACCTTCTCGGGGATGCCGAGAATTTCGGCGGCGGGCGTGTAGCCGCGCAGGTGGCAGGCCCCGCGGTTCGAGGTGGCGTAGCCGATGCCCATCCCCTTCATGCAGCGCGGGTCGTAGGCGGGGATGGTCTGGCCCTTGACGGCCAGGGAGTTCTCGTGGGCGTCCATCTGCTCTGCGATACGGTCGGCGCCCTCGGCCAGCAGGTCCGCGAGGTCGGTCTCGCGGTGGGCGATCCGCTCGATCATGTCGACCATCTCCTCGGAGTCGCCCCAGTCCATGTCGTGGTCTAAGTCCTCGAGTTTGCCCTCCTCGGTCATCTCCATGGCCATCGCCATCATGTTGCCGACCTCGATGGTGTCGACGCCCATGTCGTTACAGCGGTCGATCATCAGCGCGATGTCGTCGCGCTCGGTGTGACCGGAGTTGGGGCCCAGCGCGAACGCGGACTCGTACTCGTAGGACTCCGTCCGGACGTTCATCTCCTCGCCCTTGTGCATCGTCTGGACTTCGACTTCCTTCTTGCAGGCGACGGGACAGGAGTGACACGTGGGTTCGTCGACGAGGATGTTCTCGCGAACGTTCTCGCCGGAGACCTGCTCGGAGTCGAACTCGTCGCCGGCGAAGCCGTCCTCGCGGGCGTCCCGCGTCGAAGTGTACTTCCCGTTGCGGGTCGGGAGCCCAGACATCTCCTCGGTGAGGTTCATGAGGACGTTGGTGCCGAACTTCGAGAGCCCGCCCTCGTTGGGCGCGGTGACGTCCGACTCCTGGATGACCTGCATGGCCTGCTGGTGGCCCTCCATGAACGTCTCCTTGTCCGCGGGTTTGGGCATCTTCGTGCCCGATTTGACGACGACCGCCTTGAGGTTCTTCGAGCCGGCGACGCAGCCGACCCCGCCGCGACCCGAGGCGCGGTCGTCCTCGTTCATGATCGTGGCGTAGCGAACCTGGTTCTCGCCGCCGGGGCCGATCCCCATGATGCTCAGGTTCTTGCCGTAGGAGCCGTCGACCTCCTCTTCGATCGCGTCGCGAGCCTCGTGGAAGCCCATCCCCCAGAGGTGGGACGCGTCCCGAAGTTCGACCTCGCCGTCCTCGACGAAGGCGTAGACCGGTTCGTCGGCCTGACCCTCGAAAAGCAGGCCGTCGAAGCCGGACCACTTGAGTCGCGCGCCGGACCAACCGCCCTGGTGACTGTCGGTGACGGTGCCGGTCAGCGGCGACTTGGTGCAGACGGCGATCCGGCCGCTCATCGTTACCTGCGTGCCCGACAGCGGCCCGTTCATGAAGGCCAGCAGGTTGTCGGGTCCGAGCGGATCGACGTCCGGTCCCTGTTCGAATACGTACTTCACCCCGAGGCCGCGCGCACCGATATACTTCTTCGCGTCCTCGTCGTCGATCGACTCGTACGCGACGTCCCCGTCCGAGAGGTCGATGCGAGCGACCCTGTCTTGGAAACCGCCGAGTTCTGTCATGATAAACCCCTCTTGTTACAGTACGCCCTCTACGGTGTTAGTAGTTCCCAACCGCCAGTAACCACAAGTGATTAACACCCCGCCGGGTCGATCGCTCCATCTGACTGAATTGTCAGCGGCGGGACGGGGATCCCGCTCGAGCGACCGGTCGGCAAGAACTGCGCGCTCGTAACGACCCGTCCTTACTGCGACCGCGTCACAATCAAAAGCAGCCCGGAGCGGATGCTCTCCGCAGCTATAACAGCAACGCCACGATCGCGAGGATAATGAAGATCAACACGAAGATCCGCGCGATCTCCATCGATACCCCTGCAACGCCCCGTGCACCGACGGCCGCGGCGATGATCGCGAGGACGAAGAACACGATCGCCCAGTACAGGAACCCGCCGCCGCCCTGCAACGGCATTGCGTGCTCGAGCATACCGCCGGCTATCACGACCGGGTACATAAACGCTGGCGACCGTCCGCGGGGCTAAGAACGGACTACAGGTCGGTAACCGCGGGTTCAGACGCTGTGGGCGGCGACTACGCGGACTCGTTTGCGCCGGCGTCGTCGAAGAACGCACGACACAGTTTCGCCTCGGCGGTCCGCAGGTGCTCGTGGAACGTCGGCCGCGAGACGTCCATCGACTGGGCGAGTTCCTCGCCGGTCGTCGGCCGGGGCCACTCGAAGTAGCCGCCGAGATAGGCACGCCGTAACGCGTCCAGTTGGCGCTCGGTAAGGTCGTCCTCGAGTCGTCCGGCGAACTCCTGGCGCGTATCGCCGCTGCGGTCGCGCTGCTGGAACGAGCGCACGTCGGTTCCCTCGTAGCGATCCTCGAGCCCCTCGACGATCGACCGGACGTTCGCTGAGCGGGGGAGCTCAAGCGTGACGCTGGCGCGGCCGTCTTCCGCCTCGATGGCGCGGGTGCGGACGCCGCGTTCGGAGAGCCAGCCGACGAGGTCGTCGTCCCGCTCGAGTTCGATCAGACAGCCGTTCTCACGTTCGACGACGATTCGACAGTCGACGTTCGGCAGCTCCGCGGCGGCGTCGGTGAGTTCCGCGGCGCTGGCGCCGGTGACGGTAAACAGCGAGGTCGTTCGTTCCTGCCCGTCCCCGTCGCTGGTCTCGCCGGTTCGGTGGACCGAGCGACGATACTCGAGCCGGCAGTCCGCGTCGGCCGAGAGCGCGACCGGCGCGACCTGACGGTCGCGGACCTCGAGTTCGACCGCGACGACTGCGTCGGTCGCGAGCACGCGGCTGGTTTCGCGGGCGTTGATCCCGCTGGCGATCGCCCGGGCGAGCGCCGAGAGGATCGCCGATTCGCGCTCGTCGACGTCTGTGCCGTCGGCGAGGCGAACCGTCAGGACGCCGTACTCGATCTCGTTGTAGCGCAGGGGAAACGCGGCCAGGGACGCTCCGTCGACGGTTCCGACGGCGACATCATCGCTCGAGAGCGCTGCGGCGGCCGGGTGATCGCCGTCGGCCGGGATCGAGTCGGCGTCCCTGTCCACAGGACCGTCCGCCGCACTCGCGCCGGCATCCACGCGCGAACGAACATCGATCGTTCCCGTCGCGGGATTGCGCTCGCCGATCCAGACGCCGTCGTAGGCCGATTCCTCGGCGATACGCTCACAGACCGCAGCCTCGAGATCCCCCCGGTCGGTCGAACCCGCCACGGACGCGGTGACGTCTCGGACGAGTCCCTCGACGCGATCGAGGACGTACTCGAGTTCCTCGGTGCGGCGCTCGAGGGCGCGTTCGGCCTCCTTGCGCGCGGTGACGTCGTTCTGGAAGCCGACGTAGTTGGTGACCTCGCCGGCGTCGTTGCGGACGGGCGCGATCGTCACCTCGTTCCAGAACTCGGTGCCGTCCTTCCGGTAGTTTTCGAGTTCGACGGTGACAGGGCGGTCCTCGTCGATCGCGGCCGCCATCTCGGCGATCGCGTCCGGGTTCGAGTCCCCTCCCTGCAGGAACCGGCAGTTCCGTCCGACGACCTCGTCGTAGCTGTAGCCCGTAATCTCCTGATAGGCCTCGTTGACGTACACCAGCGGATTGTCCTCGCGATCGGGGTCCGAGATCGTGATGCCGACCGGCGCCTCCTCGAGGGCCCGCTCCTTGACCGCGCGGTCGCTCGTTGCGGGGGACGTGGGCTCGGGGTCGGCGAGGTCACCCGCTGGATCGGCAACGGTCTCCGATTCGGCGGTCGATTCGAACACGATCGTCGCGCCGTCCTCGTCGCGGTGGACCCGCGCGTCGTACTCTGCATCCTCGAGGGCAACCGTTCGGACGGTCCCGACGACCGTCTCCTCGATCGCCGCCTCGAGCGACGGCCACGACGCGAGCGTCGACGGCTCGCACGCACCGCTCTCGGGGTCGATTCCGAACGCGTCGCGGGCCGCGCCGTTGGCGTACGCGATCGTCCCGTCGACGACCGCGACGACCGGCGCGACGACGCGCTCGAGCGCGGTTGCCGCCGGCGACGCGCCGTCGGCACCCGCCGCGGGGTCGGCGTTAGTCATAGGCCATCGTAGGGAAGACGTCCCTAAGAACCGTGTGGCTCAGCGAACGGATCACGAATCGAACCAAAGGCGTGGGAGTTAATAACACGCACGATAAATGATGATGTATGAGCACCTACCGTTCACCGTTCGAGCGGCTCCGCGAGAAGTTCGACAAATCGGAACTGCAGTGCCGGCAATGTGGCTACCTCGACGAGGATGGCGGCTGGCAGGTGACCACGTCCGGGAATCGGATCAACTACCGGTTCGTCTGTCCGACCTGCGGCGCGATCGAGACGAAGGAGATGCGACTCGGATCGAGACGCGACTAACGAGTCGCCGCTCAAACGGCACCGCCAGCACCGGCAGTCAGCATCCGAGACGACCAGAGACGAACGGTGGACGGAGCGGCGCGTGACCGCGCTGCGACGCAGGGTGTTTCTCATCGACCCTCGAAGGAACTCGAACCGGCTCGCTTTGGGCCGCGACCGCCGATCTGAGTCGCCGCCCGCTCGAGCGATCCCAACGAAGGCGCTTTAGGCGCTGACCCGCTTTGCCCTCCTAATGAGTCAACCCACGCCCGAGGTCTACGAGCAGGGCAAGGGCATGGACGCCCACAACCAAGTGATGCGCGAGATCCGCTCGCGCAAGGAGGCCAGCTACGATCCCCACGAGCCGACCCGGGTCTGGCTCGACGAGGACAACACGCCCGACGGCGTCAAGCGGAGCCTGACGATCATCCTCAACACCGGCGGCTGCCGCTGGGCGCGCGCCGGCGGCTGCACCATGTGCGGCTACGTCGCCGAGAGCGTCGACGGCGGTTCCGTCTCCCACGAGGCCCTGATGGACCAGATCGAGGTCTGCCTCGAGCACGAGGAAGAAAACGCCGACGAGCCCGCCGGTCTCATCAAGATCTACACCTCCGGCTCCTTCCTCGACGAGCGCGAGGTCGGCGCCGAGACCCGGCGGGCCATCGCCGACACCTTCGGCGACCGCGACCGCATCGTCGTCGAGTCCCTGCCCGACTTCGTCGACCGCGAGAAGATCGCCGACTTCACCCAGCACGGGCTCGACACCGACGTCGCGATCGGCCTCGAGACGGCGACCGACCGCGTGCGCCACGACTGCGTGAACAAGTACTTCGACTTCGCGGACTTCGAGGACGCCTGCGCCGAGGCCGCAGCCGCAAACGAGGACGCCGCCGACGCCGAGGCCGGTATCAAGGCCTATCTCCTGATGAAGCCACCCTTCCTCACGGAATCCGAAGCGGTCGAGGACATGATCTCCTCGATCGAGCGCTGCGCCGACGTCGAGGGCTGTCACACCGTCTCGATGAACCCCTGTAACGTCCAGCGCTACACGATGGTCGACGAACTCTACTTCAACGACGGCTACCGGCCGCCGTGGCTCTGGTCGGTCGCCCACGTCTTAGAGGAGACCGCGGACGTCGACGCCATCGTCGTCTCGGACCCCGTCGGCCACGGCTCCGACCGCGGCCCGCACAACTGCACGGAATGCGACGACCTCGTCCAGAAGGCGATCAAGGACTTCGACCTCCGTCAGGATCCGTCGGTCTTCGAGCAGGTCTCCTGCGAGTGCGAACTGACCTGGGAGACCGTCATGGAGCGCGAGCGGAGCTTCAATCAGCCGCTGACGCGGTAGCGAACGGACTCGCCAGTTGCCGGTCGTCAGTCACCGCTCGCCGATTCGTCGGTACCGACTCGCGCCGATTCGGAATCAACTCGAGGCAGCCGAATGTCGACGACCGTTCCACGAGGCTGATTCGCGCGGAACGCGAGCTGGCCGCCCGACTGCGAGACGACCCAGTTGACCAGCCAGAGTCCGAGGCCGCTCGCGTGGCGCAACTGCGTGATCTCTCGATCCTCCTGGAGGAGCGCACGCTCTTCGTCGGGGATACCGGGGCCGTCGTCGGCGATCGAAAGCGTGACCATCTCGTCGGGACCCCCGTTTTCGCCGCCCGATCCGTCGCCCGCCGACGCATCTGACAGCCGAATCTCGATCGTCGGCGCCGCGCTGTCGTTGTGTTCGACCGCGTTCTCGAGCACCTGAAAGATCGCCGTCTCGAGGTAGTCGGTCCCGCGAACGAAACACTGCTCTGGGACCGAGTCGGCCAGTTCGACGGTGAGGGCGGCGGGCTTTCCCTCGTTCGAAGCGTACGTACACTCGAGCCGGTCGGTCACCTGCTGCAACACCGAGACGAGGTCGACCGGTTTGTGTATCGCCTCGTCGCGCTCGAGGGTGCGCTCGACCGCGCGGGTCTTCTCGGCGAGGCCGAGGAGGTCGTCGGCGCGCTCCCGGATGATCGTCGCGTACTCGGCCGCTTCGGTCCCGTCATCCGCGAGTCGGTCGGCGAGTTCTTCGGCGCAGCCGTCGATGATGTTCATCCCGTTGCGCAGGTCGTGGCGTAACACGCGATTGAGGATCTCGAGTTGCTGCTGTTGCCGCTTGCGGTCGGTGATGTCGGTGTAGAGTCCGACGGTTCGTTCGACCGACGCCTCGTCGTTGTCCCCCTCGTCGTCTCCGCCCGCCGACGCGTCGGTCGTCACCGGCACGACGCGGATCATGAAATCCCGCAGGCCGTCCGCGGTCCTGCGTTTGCCCTCGGTTTCGACGACGGAACCCCGGTTGCTCCGCCTGTTGATCGCCATCGCCGCGGCGCTTCGGTCGGGCGGAACGATGCGTTCGTCGAGCGGTTCGCCGACCAGATTGTCCGCCTCGTAGCCGAAGAGATGCTCGAACGCGGGGTTGACGGCCTCGACGATCGGTTCCCCGGACTCGGTGTGGTGTGCGATGACGGCCGCGTCGGGGACGTTCTCGAAGAGCGCGGCGAACCGGTCGCGCTCCGCGCGGATCTCCGCTTCGAAGTCGAACCGATCGAGCGCGTCGGCGACGTGGGAGAGCAGCAGTTCCGCGAGCTCCGCGTCCTCGGCGTCGAACGCGTCCGGGTCCGTCGAAACCGCCTGAAAGACGCCCGTCTCCCCGATCGGCACGGAAAGCGCCGACCGGAATTCGTCGCTCTCGGGCGCGGCGTCCTCGCTGGCCGCAACGTCCGCGATCCGATAGGTTTGTCCCGTTTGGTAGGTCTTCCCGGCGATTCCCTCGTCGATCGACATCGTCCGAGCGTACTCCTCGTCGATCTCCGACGAGATCGCCTTCTTGACGAGGGACTCGCCCTCCGCGACGTCGACGACGCAGGCGTCGAAGTGCAGCACCTCCTCCGCCGCCTCGAGGGTGAGCGCGTAGATCTCCTCGCGCGTCTCGCAGTCGTCCAGCCGGGACGCGACCTCGTGGAGGTTCGCGATCTTCGCCTCGTGAGCGACCAGTTCGTGTTGCATCCGCTTGCGATCGCTGATGTCCCGGACGATTCCGACGGTGCCCTCGAGGTCGCCGTCGGGACCGGTCAGCGCCGCGTTGATCTCGCAGGGAACCCGCCGACCGTCGCGCGTCTCGAGGGTGACCTCGTAGGCTGCGATCGCTTCCCCGTCCCGTTCGTGGTTATCGACTCGACCGGCGGAGGAGAGCGCGCGGATCCGCTTGCGGCGGCGTTCGGCGCTCTCGTCGGTGAGGATCGTCGAGATGTGCGCGCCGACGAGGTCGACGCGCTCGTAGCCCGTCACCTCGGTCATCGCGTCGTTGACCGTGACGAACCGGCCCGCCGAGTCCAGCGAGTAGACGCCGTCGCCGACCGTCTCGACGATAGCCTCGGTGCGCTCGAGTTCGCGCTCGCGGACGGCCCGGTCGAGCGCCGCTTCCGCCGTCGCGGCCAGCACGCCGAGAAGGTGGACGGCGACGGCGTCGAGGTCGGTCTCCGGCCCGGAGCCGACCGCCAGTAGGCCGTGCTCCCCGAGCGGCTGCAACGCGACGGTGCCGGTCGCGTCGGCGATCGGGTGGGGCGTGTGATCGGGCGTGATGTCGGCGACGACGGTCGGTTCCGCGGCCGTGTACGCCCGCCAGAGGAGTCCGTCTCCGGGGCCGACGCGCCGAACGTCGTCGGCGACCGCCTCGAGACGGGGGGTCGTTCCGACGGGCTCGAGCCTCTCCGACGCGGTTCGGTCGCCGGTCGCAATGTGACCGTCGTCGTCAGTCCGGAGATAGAGCGCTGCGAGCGGGTCGTCGACGACGTGTTCGGTTGCGGCCGTGACGATCGCCGCGATCTCGGCGGCTGACTCGGCGCGGAGCAGTTCGTGCGTCGTTTCCTGCAGGGCCTCGAGCGCGGCGATCCGGTTCCGATCGGCGTCGGTGGGGGTCGGCTCGCGTCGCTCGGCGGCGGCGTCCGGGCTCGGCGGCTCGGACGCGGTCTCGATATCGTCGTCGGCCGACGACGAGCGGGACTGCGCCTGCAGCAGATCGTGCAGCCGCGTGGCGAGCATCGCGACGCCCTGCGATCGGGGCACGTAGCCGTCCGCACCCGCGGCGATCACGTTGCCCGCGAGTTCCTCGCTGCCGTCGGCCGCCGTCGGCGCCACGACGATCGGGACGTCCCCGCACTGCGCTCTGATCCGCGTGCAGAGAGTGGCGGGTGAGCCGTCGGGGAGCGGTCCGCCGATCACGACGCAGTCGGCACTCGAGAGGGCCGCCAGACAGTCGGCGGCCGTCCCGACGACGTCGGGTTCGATCCCGGCGTCTCGCAGGACGGCGACGACCTCATCCGACGGATCGGCGTCGGCGTAGACGGCACGGATCGTGGGGGCCATCGGTAGGTGAAGTCGCAGTCGGTTCGCCGCTCGTCGTCTGTCATCGTCGCAACCGACGTCCCGCCGAACGGAACGTAATCGTTGCTTCTGTAACCCAGGAAGAAAATAAGTGTGGCGGCCTAGGCGTCGATGCCGGTCTCGAAGCCCCGGAGGACGCCCTGTCCGTCGGTCGGGCCGACGTCGGGCAGCGTCGCGCGTTCGGGGTGGGGCATCAACACCGCGACGGTGTCGCGGTCGCCGAGCACGCCCGCGACGTTGTGTTTCGAGCCGTTCGGATTGACCTCCGGTCCGGTCTCGCCGTTCTCGTCGCAGTAGCGAAAGAGGATCCGGTCCTCTTCCTCGAGTTCGTCGAGTCGCTCGTCGCGGATCTCGTAGCGGCCCTCGCCGTGGGCGATCGGGACCTCGATGACCTCGCCCTCCTCGTAGGCGGCGGTCCAGGGCGTGTCGTCGCGCTCGACCCGCAGGTAGACGTGTTCGCACTGGAAGCGCGCGCTCTCGTTGGTCGTGAAGGCGCCCTCCGTCAGACCGGATTCGCAGCCGATCTGGGCGCCGTTGCAGACGCCGAGGACGGGGACGCCCTCGCTCGCGGCCTCGCGAACCTCCGCCACGATCGGGGAGCGAGCGGCCATCGCGCCGGCCCGCAGGTAGTCCCCGTAGGAGAACCCGCCCGGGAGGACGATACCGGTGGTATCCTCGGGGAGACCGTCCTCGTGCCAGACGATCTCGGCGTCGATGCCGAGGTGCTCGAGGGCGCGCGCGGCGTCGCGGTCGCAGTTCGAGCCGCCGAATCTGATAATTGCAACCGTCATCTATCGCTCGGCGACCTCCACGTCGTAGTCGTGGATGGTCGGGTTCGCCAGCAGCCGCTCGGCCATCTCGTCGGCGCGCTCGCGGGCGGCGTCGGCCGATTCGGCCTCGAGGTCGACCTCGAAGCGGTCGGCCGAGCGCAGGTCCTCGAGTTCGAAGCCCAAGCGCTCGAGGGCCTGTTTCGTCGTCTCGGCCTCGGGATCTAACACGCCGCGTTTGAGTCGGACGGTCACCGTCGCGGTGTAGGCGGTCATCACCTGATATCCCGTAACCGTGCTCAAAAATGCTTTCGTCTTTGCGCTGTATTACACGTTCGTGGATAAGGGAGGAGTCGCGGCACGCTGCTACTGAGACCGCGTCGGTGACGACGCGCCGTAAGGCAAAACGGCCACGCGAAACGACCAATCGATGACCACGGCAACGAACGGTGACGATCGACTGTTGACCGGGCCGGAGCTTTTTGTGTTCGCTCACGAACACTACCGCATGGCTACCAACCGGTCGAGGCTGCAAATTACGATGCCGGCGGCCGCCGTCATCATCGCGCTCATCGCCGCGTTCGTCGCGCTCGCGGTGCTCGAGTCTTCGGTCGCGATCCTCGTCGTAATCTTCGGGTTCATCTTCGGCGGCGAGTTGCTCGACAGGCTCGCCCCGCTCCTCGAAGAGTCGGACGAGGAACCGGCCGACGAGACCGACTCGACGCCCGAAGACGCGCTCGAACGGCTGCGAACGCGGTACGCAGACGGCGACCTCTCCGACGCGGAGTTCGAACGGCGACTCGAGACGCTGGTGGAAACGGAAACGATCGCCGACGTCGAGCGGTACCTCGCACAGCAACGCGAGACCGAGCGGGCAGGCGATCGTGACGTCGCCGACGCTGGGGATCGCGAACTCGAGCGATCGTCGGGATAACCTCGTCGAAAACGATGCGACCGCGACGGCGTCGCTCCCAGTCGGCCCTACGTCGACCGGGTGACGACGACGGCGCCGGACGCGTGGACCGTGATCTCGTACACGTCCAACCGGAAGGATACCCGTCCGCTGTCCCGGGTGGCCGAGCCGTTCGCCGGCGCGAAGATCGTCTCGAGGCTGTCGGGGTCGATGCGGTCGTAGAGCCGGTCGAGCGCCGCCGGATCCGACCCCGAGAGATCCGCGATCGTTGCGATGATCGTTTCGGCGAGCGAGTCGTCGCCGGTCCAGTCGTGGGAGACGACCGCCGTCTCCGTTTCGTAGTCGATCCGCGAGCCGCCGTACGTCGGTCGTGTTGCTGTCATCGTTTCACCTTGGGTTCGGTGACTGTCACTCCGCGTGACTGGAAACGCGTACCACAAACGGTGGCATAAAACCCCGTCAGACAATTTACACGAAATTGTACGACAAAACAAAGTGAACCCCGGGACGGGGGCCGGCCCCGACGGAGGCGCCCGTCATACGTCGCACTCGCGCGCAGGTTCGAGACGCGAATCCGGACGATCGGAGCGCCGAATGCGGGTGCGGGTCCGTGGCACGTCGACGGACGGAAAGCAGGACTTTTAGCCGCCCGCGGACTGAGACCGACGTGATGGATCGACGTACGCTCGAGCGGAGGTGGTCTCGTTGACGACTGACCTGACCGAAATCACGGTGATCGGAGAGGACGACACCGGACTGATCGCCAACGTGACGAGCCTCCTGTTCGAGCGCGGAATCAACATCGAGGACCTCGACCAGGCGGTTCGCGACGGCGTCTTCCGGATGTACCTCGCCGTCGACACCTCGGAGATGGTCTGTACGGAGGAAACCCTCCGAGCGGACCTGCACGACCTCGGGGACGACCTCGGCCTCGACGTCAAAGTGCGGTTCCCCGCCGACCGCGAGAACCAGCAGATCGCCGTCCTCGTCACCAAGGAGAGCCACTGCCTCGAGGCGCTGTTCGAGGCGTGGGCCAACGACGAACTCGGCGCCGACATCGGCGTGGTGATCGGCAACCACGACGACCTCCAGCCCCTGGCCGAACAGTACGACGTTCCGTTCCACGACATCGGCGACGAGAAGGGCCGGCAGAACGAGGACGAACTCATCGACCTCCTCGAGGAGTACGACGCGGACCTGATCGTGCTCGCCCGCTACATGCGGATCCTGAGCCCGAACGTCGTCTTCCGCTACGAGGACCGGATCATCAACGTCCACCCCTCGCTGCTGCCCGCGTTCCCTGGCGCCGAGGCCTACCGACAGGCGCTCGACGAGGGCGTCCGCGTCGCCGGCGTCACCGCCCACTACGTGACGACCGACCTCGATCAGGGGCCGATCATTACCCAGCGCGCGTTCGACGTCCCCGACGACGCCGATCTGGACGAGATGAAGCGCCGCGGCCAGCCGCTCGAGGCCGACGCCCTGCTCGAGGCGGTACGGCTGCACCTGAACGGCGACGTCTCGGTCCACCGCGGCCGAACGTCCGTTCGGGAGAACGGCGACCGGTACCAGCTCGGACTGCCCGCGGAGATCGACGACGTGACGCCGGATCGGCCGGTCGACGGCATCGGCAGCGCGATCGCCGAGGATCAGTAAAACGCTGCGTCGGATCGGAAGGTCGGTTTCGACCCCAATTCGTTCGTTTTCCGTTCCCGTTCCCGTTTCGGTCGGTTCACGATCGTCGTTCCAACCGAGCGGCGGCCACGCTCGCGCGACCCGTGCGCCCGAACGGATGAGACGTCTGAGGAGACCGCGCGTCTCGATCGAGACCGGGATCGAACTCGAGAAAGGACGAACTGCCGATAGCCCTGCTGCGGCGGATACGATTTTATCCGATGGTTGGATGTTTACTCGAATCCGTATATTGTATTCTTTGTTCGATAATATATCCGAATATAGCCCATATTCAACCACATATAGCGATGTTTTCAGAACATTCATAGTGGTCGCACACACATCTCCGAACATGGCACCCGACGCACGGTCGGTCGAGGCGGAATCGGCCGACAGCCGCGAGGTAGTGGCGGCAATCGACGAGAGCGACGACGAGTCGCGCCTCGTTATCGCCGATATCACGCGCGACGGCGTCTGGCTCTCGACGGCCGAGACCGACGCCGCCTCGCTCGAGGAGTGGCGGTAAGCCGGCTCGAGCGCGTTGCGTCCGCCGACCCACGGGCTCGCTCGATCGACGGCGACCGGACTTCGGTTCCGCTTATTCTCAGCTAGACGGTTGCTCGACCGGTATTTCTCGAGGGCGGCCGTTTCCGCCGGAATGGATCCGTTGAAGTGGGTCTCGACCCATCCACCACGTAATGGCTGATTCGACGGACGAGGATTCACCCGAGTGCCGAGTCTGTGGCACGCCAGTCGCACAGTCGACCGACCAGCGAGTCGTCACGACCGTCGAGGACGGCACCGCCGTCTACCACTACTTCTGTAGCGACGACTGTCTCGAGACGTGGGAGGCCGACGCGTAGTCGGTCGAACGAAACCGTCTACGCGTCGCCGCTAACAGAACGAAACTGAACGGAGAAACGATCGGAATCGACCGCTCAGACGTCCTCCTGATCGATCGTCACGCCTTCGAACAGGGGGTGGAGGCCGCTGTCGAGTTGCGACTTCAGGTTCTCGAGTTCTCCGCCCGTGAGCGCGACCGCGAGCGCGTCGGTCACCGCATCGGCGTACTGCTCGGCGTCGTCGGACTCGAGGTCTGCACCGCGGAGGTGCTCGCCGACGCGCTCGACGAACTCCTCGCGGTCGTAGCCGGCGCCGTCGTGGTCGGCGTCCTCGATGACACTCGCCAATTCGGTCGGGAGTTGCTCGGCGACGTCCCCGGCTTCGCCGCCGGTCATCGTCTCGCCGAGCGTCTCGAGGACCGCTTCGGTCGCCGCCTGCGTGCGATCCGTCGACTCGAGGTGCCCTGCCTGCTGGACGAGGCCGTAGAATTCGTCTTCCTGCATACGTCGATCATCGGCGGACAGCGATATCGGGGTTGGGCTCTCAGTTGCAAGGATCGCCGCGGGGCGGGTGCGGGCACGCTCGAGGGACTCGGCCGGGACGTCTCTCGCGCGGACGCCGACGATCTCGCCCGCGCACTGACGGTGCGCGCGATCCGCGAACTCGAGGAGACGATCGGGTTCGGGACGAGTACGCCTCCGCCGATCCCGACCCCGGCGAGGTCATCGTCCACGACCCGGAGGTCGCGAAACAGAGCGATGGGACGGACCTCGAGGATGAGACGGAAATGGACGCGGAGTCGCAGAACGGTAGCTGACGGTCGGCGTCCCGCTCGAGTTCGAAACGCGAACCGCGATCGTCGCGACGACGAGAAAATGCAGAGAATTCGGCTTCGCAGCGATTACGCGCCCGTCGCGCCCGACGTCTGGCTCGATCGTGACGTCTGCAAAATCCCGTACGCGCTGCCGAGAGACAGGATCGCGATGAGGACGCCGGCGACGCCGTTGATCTGCATCACGAGGGGCCGACTAACCCCGAGGACGAACGGCGCCGCGGCCGTCCACGCGCCGAGCAGCGCCAGCACGCCGGCGAGAACGATGATCGGCTTATCCTGACTGATTCGCAGCGCGTGGATCGACGCGAGTACGGCCATCGTCGCCCCGATCAGCACGTTGTGGATCCCCATCCACTCGGTGATGGTGAACACTGCCGTCGAAGCCATGACGAACGCGCCGATGGCCGCCGTGAGTCCCGCCGCCCGTTCTGCCAGTACTATCGTGCCGTCGCGGTTGGTCACGCCCGTAACACTGATTCGATCGAGGAGACCCGTCCGGTTTTGCTTGTCATTAGATTTACCAGTTTTGTGCTGTCTCGAGGAGCCGGCGGCCGAGGACTGCGCGGGCTGTGCGGGGCCCCAATCGTCCGAACCCTGCGAGAGGACGGTGAACCCGACGATGATGAGGACGAACAGCGTCAGCATCCCGCTCGCGACGGCCGCGATCGCGCTGGTGAGGCTGAACGCGACGATACTCGCTGCGATTGCGCTGGCGGTGAAACTCATTGACGCTCGGTAGAATGTGTTTTGTCCCCCAATATGAGGGTTACTTATCCGTCTCGAGCGCGCCATACGGTAGCATCCACCGCATTCTGCGGTGGGCGACGGCGGTCGAGCCGACGCCAGCGTCGAGGTCGAGACTGTGCCGACGGCGCGATCGAAGTGGCGGACCGCACCGGATTACAGCCGTCGAACCGCACCGATCGCACTCGAGAGCGGCGGCGCGTCGAACAACTCCCGGCCGGTGTAGGCGTTGGCCCCGGCGCAGTACATGTCGCGGGCAGTCTCGACGACCTCGTCTGCGAGCGGCTCCGGATCGACGTCACACAGCGACTTCCAGTCGGCGACGTCCTCCCGCTTGGCCTCGGCTTTCGCCTGCTCGACGGCCTGGACCCACTCGGGCTGGGTCCGCTTGTGGTACTGCCGCAGTACCTCCTTCGAGAGCTGGGTGCCCTCGTAGCTGAAGCGGTTCTCGTCGAAGGTGCCGACGACGTCCGCGACGCGGATTTCCCCCTGGTAGTACAGACACTCGATCTTGCCGTCCTGATGGTCGAGTCCCGCCGACTCGGCCTGCTCGGTGACGATCCGGTTGACCTCGAGCGCTACGTCCTCGAGGGCGTCGACGTCGGCCGTCCCCGCGATGTAGTCGGCTTCCTCGCGCTCGAGGTAGCGGTCGCCCTCCTCGTACTTCGTGGAGAACTCGACGATCGGCTCCGCGAGGTCGACGGGCTCGTCGGGCCACGACTCGAAGTCGAGGCCGTGATCGGCGGGTTCGGTGCGGCGACGCAGACTCGAGCCGACCGGCACGCGGTTCCGGAAGACGATCTCGAGGGGGATCAGGTAGTTCTCGCCGGCCGCTTCGTGGTAGCTGTCGTAGTCGTACTCCCGGCCCTCGTTGGGCAGGTCCGGCACCTGCGTGAGGTCGATCGCCATCTCCCAGGGCGGGCTCGAGGCCTCCTCGAGGGAAACGACCTCGCCGTTCTCGCCGTTGTCGGCGCCGTGTTCGACGACGCCGCGGTAGTGGGTCGGCACGCCTTCGGACTCGAGCAGTTCGAAGTTGTACGCGCCCATCGTACAGAGGCTGGCGCCCTTCTCCGGAATCTGGTCGGGCATCTTGCCCCAGTCGAACACCGAGTAGTCGTCGGTGAAGACGAACGAGCCGCGGCCGAGCGAGTCGGCCGTCGCGTCCTCCTCGATGCGGAATTCTTTGACGCTGGTCACGCGTGCCACCTCGACGGACAGTCGCCGTGTCGCATACTCGAGTTGCCGAGGCCGTGTGCCAAGAAGGTTTCAGTATCGGCCGATCGGATCCATCATAATTATGGGTTGAAAACGGGGCGCCACGAGACGGCAAAAACAAGCGGACAGAGCCGCGAAGCGGGCCGACGGCCACAACAGATTTTACACGATAGTGAAACATCTGCCACATGTTGGATTTCATCGAGCGGGTCGTTCCCGAGCGGGTTCGGGAAAGCTATCTCTTGAAGTTCGGCGTCAGTATCGCCGTTATTCTGGTGCTGACGAGCGCGGTCGCGCTGTTTTTCTACGTCGATATCACGGGCGACGTCACGACGAACGTCCAGGCGGAGATGGAACTGAACGCCGTCGGCGAGGCGAACGACTTTGCAGACTGGATCGACAGTCAGGAGGAGTCGGTGCGAATGCTCTCCTCGTACGGCGTGTTGACCGACGGCTCCGACGCGGAGATCGAGTCGACGTTAGCCGAGGAACAGGAGGCGATGTCGTCGGAGGTCTACGCGGTGCACTACGTCGATCTGTGGACCGAGGAGATTACCCACAGTAGCGAGGACGGCGCGGTCGGCACCAATATTCAGGACCTCAATCTCACGCTCCACGTCAGGACGGACGACAGGATCTCGGAGTTCGACTACCGCGGCGCGATGAACGACGACGTCGTCTACTCCGACGTCTACGAGCGCGACGGCGAGCAACTCGTCGCGTTCTTCGGGAAAGTGGCCGAGACGAACGGCGACACCGCGGTGATGATCGAAATCTCCGCCAGCGAGATGGCGGACGGGTTCGCCGATCCGATCGACGGTCAGCACACCGAGGTCGTCGATACCGGAAAGGGCGTCGTCGAGTTCAGCGGGAACGAAACCGCGATCCAGGCGCCCTACCGCGAGGGGGCCGAAAGCTACGTCGTCGACGCGGTCGCGAATCAAGAGCACGCCAGCGGCATCGTCGAATACGACGATACGGACGAAGTCGTCGCCTACGCCGACATCGAGAGAACCGACTGGGCGCTCGTCTCCCACGCCCCGCAGTCGAACGCCTACGCGCTCACCAGCTCCGTCGGCCGGTCGCTCGGCGGCCTGATCGTCCTCTCGCTGGCCGGGTTTCTCGTGATCGGCGCGACGCTCGGACGCACGACCGCCCGCGCGATGGACGACCTCGCGGCGGACGCGACCGCCCTCTCCCGCGGCGACACCGACATCGAAATCGACGACGACGGCCGGGTCGACGAGGTCGGCCAGGTCCGAACCGCCTTCGAGGGCATCCGCCAGTACCTCGGCACGGCCGCCGCCCAGGCCGACGCCATCGCCCGCCAGGAGTTCGACGATCCCGCCCTCGAGCGGGACGTCCCCGGTCAACTCGGCGACTCCCTCGAGACGATGCGGCGCGAACTCGAGAGCTACATCGACGATCTCGAGGCCTCCAAGGCCGACGCCGAGGCGTCCAAAGAGGAGGCAGCGGAGGCCCGCCGCGAGGCCGAACGACTCGCCGAACGCCTCGAGCGGAAGGCCGCCGAGTTCGGCGACGTGATGAACGACGCCGCGGCGGGCGACTTCACCCGGCGGCTCGACGAAGACGTCGACAACGAGGCGCTAGCCGAGATCGCAACCGCGTTCAACGGGATGCTCGAGGACCTCGAAGCGACGATCGTCGACATTCAGGACCTGGCCGAGGACGTCGATCGGGTCAGCGCCGACGTGACGGGCCGGGTCGAGGAGATCGAACGGGCCAGCGGCGAGGTGAGCGAGTCCGCCGAGGAGATCGCCACCGCGACGGCGGACCAGAGCGACCGCTTCCGGGAAGTCTACGGGGAGATGAACGACCTCTCGGCGACCGTCGAGGAGATCGCCTCGACGGCCGACGACGTCGCCAGCGTCTCCGAAACCGCCGCCGACCGCGCCGACGACGCCAGCGAGGCGACCGGCGAGATCCGGACGGAAATGGACCGGCTCGAGGACAGAGCGGACGAAATCACCGAGCAGGTCGCGCAACTGGACGAGGAGATGGATCAAATCCGGGAGATCGTCGACCTGATCGACGACATCGCCGAGCAGACGAACCTGCTCGCGCTCAACGCGTCGATCGAGGCGGCCGGCGCGGGCGAGGAAGGCGACGGGTTTGCCGTCGTCGCCAACGAGGTCAAATCGCTCGCCGAGGAGACCGGCGAGGCGACCCAGGAGGTCGACGAACTGATCGGCAGCGTCGAGGAGTCGGTCGCCGAAACCGTCGCGGAGATCGACCGCATGCGCGAGCAGGTCGACGAGGGGACCGCGGTCGTCGACGACGGCATCGAAGCGATCGACGCGATCGCCGAGCAGGTCGAGGAGGCCAACGCCGGCGTCCAGTCGATCAACGACGCGACCGACGAGCAGGCCCGCGCCAGCGAACGGGTCGTCACCATGGTCGACGAGGCGACCGAGATCAGCGAGGAGACGAAAGACGAGACGGAAAACGTTGCCGCCGCCGCCGAAGAACAGACCGCGACCGTCTCCGACGTCTCGGCCGGGACGCAGTCGCTGACCGAGATGGCCGACGACCTCCGGACCTCGCTCGACGCGTTCGACGTCGGGAGCGAGGAACGCGAGACTGACGGGACGGAAGCCGACGGGAGTGCGAATCGAGACGGTGACGACGCCGGGCCCGAAACCGATCCCGAATCCGACGCCGACCCCGCACTCCCTGCGGACGAGACGGACGGCGACCGCCGCGCGCTCGAGGCCGCCGAGACGGACGACGCGCCTGCGACCGACGAAACCAGGACCGGCGACGAAACCGACGACGTCGTCCTCGAGTACGACGAGAGCGACGCCTCCGGCTCGGAGTGAGACGCCGGCCGCGATCCCAGACGGGCGAATCGGATCGCCGTTATCACTACGTTTTTCTCGCTGTACCCTCAGTGTAGTGACGATGGAGCAACCGGTGACCGAGGCCGACCTGGCCTTCGACCACGTTCCCGAGACCGACCAATCGTTCGAGAACGCACTCGCGAAGGCGCGCGACGGCGACCGACTCGCGGTCGACGACGCGATCGAGTTGCTCACGACGGGCACCGACACCGACGGGATCGACCGCCGGCGCAAGGAACGGGTCCTCGAGGCCGCCGATCGGCGACGCGCCGAGGTCGTCGGCGAGGAGGTCACCTTCACTGCGAACCTGAACAACAACGTGACGACGGCCTGTAACGTCGGCTGTCTGTTCTGTAACTTCAAGGACGCCGCCCACACCTTCGAGCGCGAGACCGAGATGGAGACGGCCGGCTTCACGAAGACGCCCGACGAGTCCCGCGAGATCGTCAAAGACGCCGTCGAACGGGGCATCTACGAGGTCTGTTCGGTCTCCGGGCTCCACCCCGCGTTCGCGCTGGACGAGGAACACCGGGAGCTCCTCGACGCGCACCCGAACCCGAAGGAAGTCAACTACAAGCCGCCAGCGGTCTACGAGACCAGTCCCGGCACCTACGTCGACCAGATTTCGGCGATGAACGTCGACGGCGTCCACGTCCACTCGATGACCCCCGAGGAGGCCTACCACGCCCGCCGCGGGACCGACTGGTCCTACGAGGAGGTCTTCCGGCGGCTGAAAGACGCCGGCCTCGACACCGTGCCGGGGACGGCCGCCGAAATCCTCGTCGAGGAGGTCCGTGACGTGATCTGCCCCGGCAAGATCGGCACCGACGACTGGCTCGAGGCGATGGAAGCCGCGGCGAACGTCGGCCTCGGGATGACCGCGACGATCATGTACGGCCACGTCGAGAACGAGGCCCACCGCGCGCTCCACCTGAAACGGGTGCGGGACCTACAGGACCGGACCGGGAACATCACGGAGTTCGTGCCCCTCTCGTTCGTCCACCAGAACACGCCGCTGTTCGAACACGACGTCGTCTCGAGCGGCCCGAGCACCGACGAGGACGAACTCATGATCGCCGTCTCGCGGCTCTTCCTCGACAACGTCGACCACGTCCAGTCCTCGTGGGTCAAGTACGGCGACGAGCAGGGCCTGAAGATGTTAAACTGCGGCGCCGACGACTTCATGGGAACGATCCTCTCGGAGGAGATCACCAAGCGCGCCGGCGGCGGTTACGGCGAGTTCCGCTCGTTCGAGGACTACGTCGAGATGATCAGCTCGATCGGCCGGATTCCGGTCGAACGGTCGACCGACTACGAGAAACGGCGCGTCATCGATCCCGACGACCCGCCGTTCGGCCCGCAGCTGGGGCCGAAAGCCGACGGGACGCCGCTCCTGTCCGGGGACGAACGGCCCGTGCCGGCGGACGACTGAGACGGCCGCAGGCGGCGCGAGGGCGCGGTTTCACGGTTGGAAAACGGTCACTTCCCTCTTTTATAGGTAGCTACGTACGGCGTCACAACGAGCGAGCGCCGCGTACGGACTGCAGCGCGGGTGCAGTGGTGGGACGACGCCGTTTCCGTCGCGATTCGCCTTCGGTTAGCCGTTAGTGTAGTAAAATAAATGTAAATAGAATAGAATATTTTTTATGTTGGCGGTTTTGATTGTAATTCGCACTGAAATATGAGCGGTACAACATCTACAATCCGAGACGCGCTCGGGACGGTCGCACGGTCGTACGTGACGGTCGTCGTCGTCGCGCTGCTCGTCGGCGCGGCGGTCGCCCCCATGGCGTGGGGCGCGACGAGCAGTCCGGACGGGACGGTCGCAGTAATCGAGATGGACCGGTCGATAACCGAGTCGGTCGCCGACGGGGTGACCGACGACCTCCGAGAAGCGCGGGAAAACGAATCGATCGACGCCGTCGTCCTGCAGGTCGATAGCCCCGGCGGCGGCGTGACGGCCAGCGAGAGCCTCTACCTGGCCGTCGATCGGACGGCCGAGGAGATGCCCGTCGTCGCGAACGTCCAGTCGACCGGCGCGTCGGGCGGCTACTACATGATCGCGCCGAGCGACGAAATCTACGTCAGCCCGAGTTCGACGGTCGGCAGCATCGGCGTCCGAGCGACCTACACCGATATGCCGATGAGCGAGGGGATGATCGCGACCGGCCCGGACAAGGTCGGCTCGAACGAGGCCGAGATCAAACGGCAGGTCGAGAAGATGAAGCAGACGTTCATCGGTTCGGTGATGGAACACCGCGGCGACGACCTCGAGCTTAGCGAGACGGAACTCTCCTACGCGAAGACCTACACCGGCATGGAGAGCGTCGAGAACGGCCTCGCGGACGAGATCGGCGACCGAGACGTCGCGATCGGCTCGGCCGCCGAACGGGCCGGTCTCGAGGACTACGAGGTCGTCGAGATGGAGCGCGACTCGCTCTCCTCCGGCGTGATCCTCCTCGAGGACGGCACGAAGGTCGAACGGAGCCACGAACAGACCTTCGGCGAGTACGGCGACGTCAACACGCCCGCGTTCCTCGCGCTGTGGGGTACCGTCGAGGGCGAGAACATCGTGGAGACGAGCCAGCCGACGGACGCCGATGCGACGACGGCGACAGCGGCCCAGCCCGCGGGCGCGGAGGCGAATACGACGACGGACAACACGGCCGCCCAGCACGGAGGTGAGGGAGCATGAGCAGCCTTCGTGGCCGACTCGCGGTGTTCGTCCTCGTCGTCGCGCTCTCGGTGAGCGCCGTCGCCGGCGCCGGAATGATCACCAACCAGGGCTCGACCGAGCGCCCGACGGTCGAGCAGAACCACCTCCAGCCCGGTGCGACCGACGTGCCCGAACTCGAGCGAAGCGGCGAGATCAGCTTCGACGACGACGGCACCGACAAGACCGTCGTGATCGACGTCGCGCACGCGAACGACGTGTCCAGAAGCGACCTCCAGCCGGTCGTCTCGGCGCTGACGGCTGAGGGTCACACCGTCGAGTACCACGCGCAGGGCCAGTCCGGGCTCGGACAAGACCCCGACGTCGCGCTCGCCGAGACGCTGCAGGACGCCGACGCGCTGATCGTCGTCGAACCCGGCACGCGGTACACCAGCGCCGAAGCCGACGTCGTCTCCGAGTTCGAAGGCGCCGGCGGCCGAGTGATGGTCGCGGCCGGGCCGGAAACGGGCGGCACGGCGACGGCCCTCCTCGGGTCGCTCACGGGTACCGCGGCAGCCGGTAGCGGCGAGGTCGAGTCGGTCTCCTCCCCGCTCGGCATCGCCTACGACACCGGCTACCTCTACGACATGGAGAACTACGAGACCAACTACCGGACGATCACCGCGACGCCGGCGGTCAACTCGACGCTCACCGAGGGCGTCGACGAGGTCGTCTTCGACGCGCCGACGCCGGTCGTCTCGGAGGAGACGACCCTCCTCACGACGACCGCGACGACCGAACACTCCGAAAACCGCGTGGCCGACGAGTACGGCGTCGTCGCGCGCAGCGGCAACACCGTCGCCGTCGGCGACACCGGCTTCATGACGACCGCGACGCACAACGTCGCCGACAACGAGGTGCTCATCGGCAACGTCCTCGAGTTCCTCGTGACCGGCGATAAGGCGTCAGGAACGCCGTCCGTGCCGGGCGAGGAGCCCCAGCCCGGAGCGGGTGCTGGCGCCGGTGCCGGCGCCGGCGCTGGTGCAGGTGCAGGTACCGGGACCGGCGGGGCCGGTACCGGCGCCGCCGGTAACTGACGACGCACTGCCGAACCGCTTTTCGCAGCCCGCGCGGCCGTTAGGCCGCGCCACCGCTTTCCTCGCCGCCGAGCCGGTCGTAGTGCTCGTCGACGACGTCGAGCGTCGCGAGCAGCGCGCCGAGCAGAACGGGACCGAAGAACAGTCCCATGACGCCGAACGCGTAGATCCCGCCGAGGACGCCGAGAATGATGATCGCGGGGTTGAGCTGGGCGTACCGATCGACGACGATCGGTCGGAGGTAGTCGTCCGAGACGCCGACGATGACGGTACTGTACAGGAACAACACGACGGCGAGAACCGGCTCGCCCGTCACCAGCAGGTAGCCGACCGCGGGCCCCCACACCAGAAACGAGCCGATTAGCGGGATCAACGCGAGGATGATCATGACGAACGTCCAGAACGCCGCGTTGGGGATCCCCGTCGCGAACAGGCCGATGCCGGCGATGAATCCCTGGATGATCGCGATCAGGACGTGACCGGCCAGAACGGCCCACATGACCTCCGCGAGTTCGTCGTAGAGGTCGTGCTGGACGTCGTCCGGCAGCGGCGTCGTCGACCGAATCCACCCGAGCAGGTCGTCGCCGTCCTTGAGCAGGTAGTAGAGCAGGAAAAGCGCGAGTCCGAGGCCGATCAGCGCGTGCGTGAGGACGCCGAACCACTCGGTCGTCCGCTCGAGCGCGACGGTCCCGATCTGTTCCGCGGAGCCGGCGATAGTTTCGCTGATATTGACGCTCATCCCCGTCTCCGCCTGGATTTCCTCCTCGATATCGGACAGTTGGAAGGTCGACGGATCGAGCGACTCGAGCATCATCGCGGCGTCTTCGGCGACCAGCGCGATGACGAGGACGAAGGGAAGGATAAACCCGAGCACTGCGAACACGACGAGGATGAACGCGGAGATCGACGACGGAATGTGGTTCTCGAGGCGCCGCTGGCCGGGATAGAGGACGAACGCGAGCAGGATTGCGGCGAGGACGTACTGGACGAACGGCGTGACGAGTTGCCACGACAGGTACGCGAAGAGGAGGACGAGCGCCAGCAGATAGCCGCGACTGAGGTTCACGCCGAATCCGTCCACGTACGGCCGAATAAAGCTGGGCCTTGGATAGACATATCCGTCCGCGAGACTGTCGGCGCCACCAGCCACACGACTTAAAGGGTGTGGTAGTCGAACCCACGAACGAATGTCGACTCAGCTCGATCCCCTCTCCCTCTCGGGCGATCTCCTCTACGCGGTCAAGACCGAGGGCGACACCGACCGGCTCCGCGATCGGCTGGCGACGCTCGATCGCGACCGACTGGAGCGGGCAGTGGCGACTCGCGAGGGGAAACTCGCCTTCTGGCTCAACTGCTACAACGCCTACGCCCAGTTGCGCTTGGAGGAAGACCCGGGGCTTCTCGAGGGGGGGCGACTCGCCCGCTGGAAGTTCGTCGCCCGCGATCGGATTCCCGTCGCCGGAGCGTGGCTGAGTCTCAACGACATCGAACACGGCCTGTTGCGCAGCTCGAAGCACCCGTGGGGACTGGGCTACCTGCCGCGACCGTTCCCGTCGTCGTTCGAGCGGCGGTTCCGACTCGAGGAGTGCGATCCGCGGATCCACTTCGCGCTGACCCGCGGGATCGAGAACCGGCCGCCGATCACGGTCTACTCGCCGGCCGACGTCGACGACGATCTCGACGTCGACGTCGAGTGGTTTCTCGAGGAGACCGTCGAGTACGACGCCGACGAGAACGTCGCCTCGGTCCCGAAGCTCTTTCGGTGGTACCGCGGCGATTTCGGCGGCAAGCGCGGCGTCGTCTCGTTTCTCCGGGCGTACAACGCCATCCCTGAAGACGCTCGGCCGGCGTTCGAGTACGAGGCGGCGAACCGGACGCTCGACGTGGATCTCGACGGCGACGTGGAAGTCGACGGTCTGCGTCCGTAGGCCGCCTTCACCGACCGGAATCGTCAGTTCTCGTCCGCGTCGCGGTCCGTGACCCGCGCGGTCGGCGCGGTTCGCATGACGCTTCGCGCGGCGCGCTTTGCGTTGCTCCGCGTCGTGTACCCTTCGCCGCTGTCGGCGACGATGTTGCCGTTCCAGTGGACCAGCCGCCAGCGCCACTCGTCGGCGCGGTCCTGGTACACCTCGAACCGGCTGGTGCGGCCGCTCGAGGGCGCTTGCTCTCCCGCGGTCGGCTCGGAAGTCGCCTCCTGATCCTCCGCTGATGCGCCGTCAGCGGTCGACTCGGGGCCGCTATCGTCGGATTCGGCATCAGTTCCGGCGACGCCCTCCGGCGGCATCGTCGCCATCGCCGAATCGGTCGCCGACTCGTCGTCCGGGCGCTCGTCGCCGACGAGCACGACGGCGTTCTCGTGGCCGGTTCCCGCTTCCGATGCGAGACGGACGCTCGAGCCGTCCGGATCGTCCCACTCGAGGTCGACTCCCAGTTCGGCGACCGGCGGCTCGTCTTCGGGGTCGCGCTCGGCTTCGAACTCGGCGACGACGCGCGAGGGCACCGCGACGGTGGCGCTCTCCTCGTCTCCGTCGATGCGGACGGGCGCGCCGTCCTCGAGCGCGGCTGCGAACGAGCGGAAGACCGTCGCGAGGTCCCCGCGGTCGTAGGCGCGCTCGAACTCGAGGTCGACCGCCGCCGGCGGGGTCGCGTCGGCGTCTCGGTCCGTCGGGTCCGAATCTGGGTCAGGGTCTGGATCTGAATCTGGATCTGGGTCGTCGGCCATACCGTATCTACGACGACCTCGGTTATGTTTCCGGGGGACGGTTGCGACGGAACGAGCGGGTCCCGGGACTGGAACGGCAGCGCCCCGACGCCGGGAGCCGGAGCGTTTTTGCCGCCGCGCTGTCTTCGCTCGGCCGTGACTTCCCGCGAACGCGACCGCGAACCCGAGTGGCGCGGCGACCGCGCCGCCGTGCTCGAGCGAGACGACCGCACCTGTCGGCGCTGCGGCGCCGACGGCGACGACCCGTCGACGCTTCGGTGCTACCCCGTCGGCGACGTTCCGCTCGAGGGCGCGGTTCACGAGAGCGCCCTCGTCACCGTCTGTTCGTCGTGTTTCACCGCCCTGCAGAATCCGGTCCCGGCCGAGCCGATCCGTCCGAACGGCGAGGAACTCTTCGATCTCGCCCGCGAGACGACCCAGCGCCAGGGCGTGACCGTCTCGGCGGTCGCCTCCTTCGCCTCGCTGGCGACGTCGCTCCCCGGCGAACTCGCGGCTGCAGGTGCGGCTGCGGATGGCGGTGCAGCTACGGACGACGAGTCAGCAGTCGACCCCGACGGGGGAGAAGACGACGACTCAGCGAGCGCGAGCGACCCCGCCAGCGAATACGTCACCGCCCGACGCGAGGTCCTGCTCGCGATCGACTCCGTCCCCTCCCGCCTCGAGCGACTCTCGGCTATCGAGCAGGGGGCAATTCGGGACGACCTCGTCGGTCCGCTCGAGGAACTCGTCGACGCCGCGACGCGACTGCAGACCGAACTCGGCGAGATCGTCGCGCGCTCCGAAACCGTCCCCGCGAGCCTCGATCGGTGTCACGGCTGTCTCGAGCCGCTGGGCGACGAGGTCGATCGCTGTCCGATCTGCGACCTCGAGCGGCGGGACGCCGCGGCGCGGGTGGGCGACGACGGAACGGTCGCGTTCGAGGACCTTTACACGGCGATCAACGAGACGCTGCAGGACGCCGCCGGGACGACCGAGGAACTCACCGAGTCCGCGGCGACGCTGGCCGACGGGTTGCGCGGCGAGTGAGGAGTCGCGTCGACGATACTGTTCGGCATCTCACACCTTCGTTGCAGCAGGCGATGGCCACCTCGAATGCCTATACGGCTGCGTATCGTACTCCGGGGCCACGTGTCGAACGCGAACGACGACCGATCGGACGAAACCTCCGACGACGAAGCCCCCGGCGACGAGACGAGCGGGCTGGGACGTCGCCGACTGCTACGGTCCGCCGTTAACACCGGCGCCGCAGTGACGCTCGTCTGGGGCCTCGGCACGGCGAACTACGCCACCTCGAGCGACCTCGGAACGATCACCTACGCGATGGCGCGGCCGCACCCGGACGCGGACGGCGACGCGACCGAACCGCGACGGAAAGACGTCCCCGTCGCCTGGCAGGAGAGTCTACGGTTGGCGTTCGAGGCGCAGGACGCCATCCACGATATGGGGCTGGCGCCGCTGGTTTCCTCGTTCGTCGTGCCGGGCAGCTACGATCAGCCGGAGGCGGCGATCTCCGTCGAAGCGACCGAGGAGAACGTCAGCGACCAACTTGAGGAGGTGGCCGCGAACGTCCCGATCGACATCAATATCGTCGACGAACTGCCGCCGGCACCCGAACGGGACCCCGAACACGAGCAGGCGTACCAGCTTCCGGAGTTAGGTCGCGACCGCGTCCCGGGCGGCGTGGTTTGCGAGAGCGACTACGGCGCCGGGACGCTCACGCCGGCCCTGTTCGACGCCCAAAGCGGCTCGCGGTTCTTCGCGACCTCGAACCACGTGTACGGCGAGGAGGGGACGAAGGAGACCGAACACCGCGGCGAACCCCTGTGGCTCCGCCACGACGACGAACCGCACCGGGTCGGCGAGGTCGCCCGCGGCTATCCGGCAGCCGATATCGTACAGATCGATCCCGTCGACGGCTACCGGCCGGGGTCGGTGATCGAACGCGCCTCGCCGCCCGCGGTCATCGGTCAGTACACGCAGCTGGGGCTGGCCGACCTGATGGCCCAGAACGAGACCCTCGAGAAGGTCGGCGCGATCTCTGACCACACCGCCGGGGAGATCAAGGGCGTCAACGCCATGACCTGCTACACCGGCGAGGTCTGCAAACCCGGCCAGCTCGTGTGGGGCGACGAGGAGACCCTGACCGACGGCGACAGCGGCTCCGTCAACTTCCATCCCGACCCCGAGAATCCGGAGGAGTACGTCCTCGTCGGCGGGATCAACAACGCCCGGACGTGGTGGCCGGGGTCGGACTTCACCTGGGGAACGGCGGCCCACGAGTTGCTGGACGAGCACGGGCTGCACTTCTGACGGGTGCGATCGTGCCGAGGCTGCCAGCGCCGAGCCGGGTGAGCGCGCCGGGACGAACTTTTACCAGCGCGTTCGTTGAGGCTGCGTGCATGGGTGCGACCGATCGGTTACGGGTGCTAGAACGAATGGTCGGTGACACCGCCGCACGATATCTCGTCGATCTCGCGGTCGTCGTCGTCTGGGTCGTCGCGGCGACGGTCGTCTTCCGGACGGCCGGCTGGCCGGTCACGGCGTACTACCTCGTCGTCTTCGGCGGCGTTCTCGGCTACTCCCTACTGATCGATCCGTGGGCTCGAGTGGAATCGCGAGAACGGGAGTGAAACCGTTACGCGGCCGTTACAGGTCCGTCGCAGCCTCGAGCGCGATGTCGATCGCGCGGCCGACGTTGTTCTTGGCCTTGTCGGGGAGTTCGTCGTCCTCGGTGTCGGTCCCCTTCTGCGTGCCCTCGACGAGGTTGCCGTCGACGGTACAGATCGCGCCGGCGCGCAGTCCCTTCCGGCGCGCGAGCGTGAAGACCGCGGCGGCCTCCATCTCGACGCAGAGCAGGCCCGCGTCCTCCCAGTCGGCGACGTACTCGTCGGTCTCGGCGTAGAAGGCGTCGTCGGAGGCGATCGGTCCGACGTGGACGTCCTCGTCGTTGGTCTCCGCAGAGTCGACCAGCGCCGAGAGGACGTCGTAGTCCGGCACGGCGGGGTACTCGGCGTCCTCGTAGCGCTTCGAGGTGCCCTCGTTTTTCGCCGCGCCGGTCGCGACGATCATGTCGCCGATCTCGATCTCCGACTGGAGGGCGCCGGTCGTCCCGACGCGGACGAACGTCTCGACGCCGACGTTGGCCATCTCCTCGATCGCGATCGCAGCCGACGGACAGCCGATGCCGGTCGAGCAGATCGTCAGGTCGCGACCCTCGTAGGTCGCGTTGACGAGTTTGTACTCGCGGTTCTGCGCGACCGTCTCGGCCTCGTCGCAGTGGTCGGCGATGCGGTCGACTCGTCCCGGATCGCCGGGGATGAGCGCGATGTCGTTCAGGTCGCCTTCCTCGACGAGCAGGTGCGGTTGCGTTCCCATGCCTGCGCGTTTCCGCGGTGACGAGAAAAAAGGTTCGAGAACCGCAGCATCGCAACGGAACGGAACCCACGGCGCGGACGGCGGCGCGCGACCTCGAGCACCCGCCGCAAAGCGTCCGCCTTCGAAGCCGTCGCCGTGCGCCGCCCGCCGCGTTCGTAGACGATACCCCCGGTCACCCCCGCCCGCCACGCACAGTCAGTTCGGGGCGACCTCGACGCGATCGGGGCGAACGGTCACCCGCACCCCGTCGACGTCGAACTCGACGGCCGCGACCGAGCGGCTGCCGCGAGTGCACGTGTCGTCGAACAGCGCGTCGAGCGCTTCCGGATCGACGTAATCGTACAGTTGCGTGCTGGCCGCGGTGACGTCTTCGTCGTTGTATCGTGCCAGCGCCGTCGCGGCAGCGATGCTCGGCGGCTCTCCTTCCGGTCGCTCGTATCGAACCCGCCGACCGCGCTGGCGTTCGTCGGACTCGCGTATCCTTCCATCCGTCATGTCTCTCCGTCACGTCTCCGTGACTGTTCATTCGGGTGACCAACGTCCCTATTTATATAGTTACCGTCAGACAGCACCCGATGAGAACCGCCCGACAGCGTCGTATTCGCCCCCGAAGGCAATCATAAATCGTTTTAATCAAACCGCTCGCTGAGAAACGCCGCGACCGCATCCGCCGTCGGCGCGCTGCGCGCCCCCTCTCGGCCGGCCGTCAGCGCGCCGCAGGCGTTCGCGTACTCGAGCGCGCGTTCGACGTCGCCGTCGGTGAGCCAGGTCGCGATGAACCCGGCGGCGAAGGCGTCGCCCGCGCCGGCCGTGTCGACCGCGTCGACGTCGAATCCCGGGTGGACGTACGAGCCGGTCGGCGTGTGCACTTCCGCGCCGTCGGACCCGTGTTTGACGGCGACGATCCGGTCGTCGAAGTCGGAGCCGACGTACTCGTACTCGTCCTCGAGCAGCGCCGCGAGTTCCCGGTCGTTCGCGAAGAGGACGTCCGCGGCCGCGAGCGCCTCGCCGTAGTCGCGGTCCCCGAGCCGGCGGCCGGGGTCGAAACTGACGGTGACCCCGGCCTCGTTCGCCGTTCGCGCGATGGCGGCGGCGGTGTCGGGACGCTGACTCGTGAGGTGGACGTGGTCGGCGTTCCGAATCCGACGCTCGTCGATTTCCTCCGGGCCGACGGCCTCGTTGACGCCGTCGTTGCCGAGCACCGCGACCTCGCCGTCGTCGTCGACGAGCAGGTACTTGACGGCCGTCTGGCCCGCTTCGACGATCCGGACGCCCTCGAGGTCGACGCCCGCGGACTCGAGGTCGCGTCGCGCGAGGACGCCGTTGTCGTCGTCGCCGACGCTGCCGATCAGACCGGCGTCGACCTCGAGGCCGGCGAGGGCGGCGGCGACGTTAGCCGCGCTGCCGCCGCCGGACTGACGTTGCGAGCGGATCGACGCCTCGCCGTCGGCTTCGGGGAGCCGATCGACGCGGAGGGTCACGTCCCAGTTGACGTGACCGGCGGAGAGTACCCGTACCATTCGTCGGAAAAACGGTCGCCGATGAGAAAAATCTAGAGTTTACGTTACCAGAAAGAGCAACGTGTTGTGAACCCCCGGTCCGAGGCCGATAGCGGCCAGCAACCCGAGGATCGTCCGCGCCTGCCGGGGCTCCTCCTCGACGTACTCCTTGAACAGGCCGAGGACGACCAGCGCGAGGACGACCTTCACGAGGACGAACAGCCAGCCGGCGCCGATGTACTCGGCGGTCGGCAGCGATTTGCCGACCTCGAGGATGGCCCGGGAGAGCGGGACCTCCTCGCTGGACCCCAGCACGGCGTAGCCGACGGCCGTCGAGACGCCGTCGATCGTTTGTCCGAAGACGACCAGCGCGCCGGTCGCGCCCGTCGTCGCGGCGACGTCGGTGAACCAGAGGCCGAGCGCGACCCACGCGAGGGCGGTCACGATCCCGGCGACGACGACGGCGATGACTGGCCAGAACGGCGAGAACGAACCGGCGTTCCAGCCGCTGAGGACGATGAACATCGCGAAGACGACGAAGAAGCCGGTGCCCGCGACGCCGACGACGCGCTCGATCGTCGGCTGGAGCCCGCCCGCCTGCAGGAAGATGCCCACGACCCAGACCAGCCCCGCCACGATCGCCGTCACGAGGTAGACGCTCGGCGCCGTAAACAGCACCGCGATGCTGTCGGGGAAGGCCTCGAGCCGGTACAGGACCTGCAGCGTCGACCCGAACATCATCCACGGCGCGAACGAAATGACCGTCCGATCGGTGACCGGCGGCTCGAGCGCCCACAGCAGCGCGAGCGTGCCGCCGAGCACTACCAGCAGCGGAACGAGGAGGTACCACGGCGGGAGGGCAAACCCCTCTGGTAATACCATACAGGTAGTGGTACACACCAGCGACTAACACTTTCCGATTACCGACTGTTCGACGCGGCAGACGGTACTCGAGGCCGACGCGTTCCCGTTCGAGTCAGCGGTCCCGGCCTCGGCCTCGTTCCCACGGTTCGTCGGTCGTCTCGCCGAACAGTTCCCGCATCAGCGTCACGATGCTCTCGGGCGGGAACTGGCCGCGCTCGGTGACGATCGCGTCGACGTGTCGGGGCGGGGTGACGTCGAAGGCGGGGTTCTCGACGGTGAGGCCGTCGTCATCGTCGTCCGCGGCGGGTTCGGCGCTCGAGTCCGTCCCGTCGCCGACGATCTCCGCTCGCTCGTCCTCGGGCAGCACCTCGTGTTCGTCGCGCATCTCGATCGCGACGGTGTGGCCCGTCATCGTGTCGGGGTGGAGCTTGATCGTCTGCGCCGCGACCATCACCGGCACGCCGCGCTCGCGGGCGTTGACCGCCAGGCCGCTGGTGCCGATCTTGTTGATGACGCTGCCGTCGGCGGCGATGCTGTCCGCGCCGACCAGCACGTGATCCGCGTCGTCCAAGTATCGGCGGGCCGCGTTGTCGACGATCAGCGTGACCGGCACGCCCAGCTCGCGCAGCTGGCGGGCCGTGATGTGGCCCTGCTTCCGGGGTCGCGTTTCCTTGACGATCGCCTCGATGTGCTTGCCGTCCTCGAGGGCGGCCTCGATACAGGAGAGGGCGTCCGTCGAGTGGCAGTGGGTCATCACGACGTCGCCGTCGCGCAGGCGGTTGGCGCCGATCTCGCCGAGGGTGGCCTGCGCTTGCTCTAAGTCGTCCCGGAACTCTGCGGCGCGCGAGGTCGTCGACCCGCGGAGTTCGGAGACGGTCTCGCCCTCCATCCCCCGGAGGACGTACCGCAGGGCGTTCGGGAGGCTGACCGCGGTCGGGCGGGTCTCGTAGAGGGTTCGGGCGGCGGCCCGCAACTGCTCGCGGAAGGCGGCCGGCGTCTCCGCCTCGGAGCGCTCGGCCTGCACGGCCAGCGCTTCGGCGGCCGCGTCGGCGATCGTCGCCGCGCCGCGGATCCGCATCTCGGCGATGTCGTCCGCGGTTTCCGCGACGGCCGGCGCGACGGTGACGTCGGTGTCGGGCTGATCCGAATCCATGCTCATACCCCTGACTTGCGCCCGCCGAACCAAAAGGGAACGGGCGGGTTTTTGACGATCCAGCGAGTCGGTCCGCTATGGACCGCAGCGAACTCGCCCCGCTGATCGATCACACCGTCCTCGGCCCGGAGACGACGACCGCGGACGTCCGGACGGTGCTCGACGAGGCCGCGGAGTACGGCATGAACGCCTGCATTCCGCCCTACGCCGTCGAGGAGGCCGCCGACTACGCGCCCGACGTGACGCTCGCGACGGTGGTCGGCTTCCCGCACGGCCAGAACGAACCCGAACTCAAGCGCCGCGAGGGCGTCCGCGCCTGGCAGGCCGGCGCGGACGAACTCGACGTCGTCATCAACGTCGGTCGGCTCAAAGCCGGCGAAGACGACGTCGTCCGCGCCGAACTCGCCGAGATCGTCGCCGCGGTGCCGATCCCGGTCAAGGTCATAATCGAGACGGCGCTGCTTTCCGACGCGGAGAAACGGCGGGCCTGCGAGGCCGCCGTCGCGGCCGACGCGAAGATGGTCAAGACGTCGACCGGCTTCGCCGACGGCGGGGCCGAACTCGAGGACGTCGAACTCATGCGCGAGTACCTCCCCGTCAAGGCCAGCGGCGGCGTCGGCAGCTACGACGAGGCCGTCGCCATGCTCGAGGCCGGCGCCGAGCGGATCGGCGCCTCGAGCGGCGTCGAGATTCTCGAGGGAGCCCCCACCTCGAGGTCGGAGGAACGGTAGTCGAGACGCCGAAAGACGGTCGCCGAACGTCTCGGAAGTGCTGAAGGTCACTCAGTTAATCAAAACAACTTCGATGCGTGAAAATGTCGCACCGTTAACCTCGTCGCCGCGTTATACGGGCGCATGGGAGAGGAAACAACGGCGGACCGACTATTCGACGCGCTGACCGACGTCCATCGACGTCGACTGTTGTTCGCACTGATCGATCACAACCCGCAAGACGTCTCGGAACTGCCCGACGTTCCGTGGACGCTGTCGGAATCGGAGGCAGTGCTGACGAGCAAGCACCACGTGCACCTGCCGAAACTGGCCGACTACGGGTTAATCGAGTGGGAGAGAGACGAGCAAATTGTCACTAAAGGGCCTCGATTCGACGAAATCGAGCCGATACTCCAACTGCTCGACGACCATCGCGACGAACTCCCCGTTCGCATGGTATAAAGTATCCCTCGAGCGCAGTAGTCAACGAGACGGTCCGACAGAAATACCAACCATCGATAGCGACGCCTATCCTGCTCTCGAAACTGCCACCGAACGGTGGCAGGTAGCGCGTTCGCGTGGTTGGGCAGTAACGAACGCGCCAATTCTCCGTAGCGGGTATGTACTGAAGTAGTTTGTGTGATGATCTGAGTGAATATTTGTTTTCTGCTCCTACTGAAGTAAATTAACTTGCCGGTCGCGTTAGAGAGGCCATACACGAATCCTTTTCCACGGTGACTACGTAATCTGCCTGTTCGGATATCCGGACGCGTGGTTGGGCCATGACAAAGGACGACACTACAGCAGAAGCCGTTAGTCTGCTCCAGGAACTCGGTTTGCAAGAGTACGAAGCGCGCTGTTTTATGGCGTTAACGCAGCTCTCGAGCGGAACAGCGAAAGACATCCACGAACTTTCGGAGGTTCCGCGGACGCGAGTCTACGACGCCGTCCGCGTTCTGGAGTCGCAGGGATTGGTCGAAGTACAACATTCCAATCCCCAACAGTACCGATCCGTCGGCATCGACGAGGCGGTGCGAACGCTCCGACAGAAATACAACAGCCGGATCGATACCCTCGAGTCCCACCTCGAGCGGATCGAACGCCAGGAGACGGCGGCGGACGACGACGAAATACAGGAGGTCTGGTCGCTCACGGGCCACGAAGCGATCGAATCGCGGACAATCGACCTCATCGAGAGCGCCGAATCCGAGGTCGCGCTGCTCGTCGTCGACGAGCGAATCCTGTCCGAGACCCTCTATTCCGCCCTCGCCGACGCCAGCGATCGGGGCGTCTCGACTCTCCTCGGCGGACAGACGGCCGAGATCACCGAGCGACTGGAGGAGGAGTTCCCGAGCACGCGCGTGTTCGAAACGAACCTCAACTGGCTCCACGGACGGGCGACGGTCAACGAGATCGCGATCAGCAGAATCCTGCTCGTCGATCAAACCAGACTCCTCATCAGCTCCTACTACCCCGGCTCGAGCGACGACGACGCGTCCGAACAGGCGATATTCGCCGGCGGACTCGGAAACGGGATGGTCGTCCTGCTTCGACGGTTAGTGTCGTCGGGACTGGCCGCCGTCGACGATCCGGGACGGTAACGCCGGCGGGCCGGACCGTCTCGCCGACGGGCACCGTCGCGGGTCCGAGACGTCCGTCGCGTCGATCTCAGCGATTCCGAACGGTGAGGTCGCTTCCCTCGATCGAAATCAGGTAGTCGTCGAGGGAGAACGATACTGCAATTCGTTCGTCGGTCGCGACGAGCGTATCGAGTGCGGTGGGATCGATGTGACGGTAGAGGACGAGATCGAGATGCATCGGATTGACGTTCTCGATCGCGGCGATCGCGGCGATAATAGCGCTGCTCGGTGACGTATTCGACCAGTCGAATCGGTGGCGGATCACGACGTTGCTCACTGAGGACACCAATAGTACTGGTAACAGCCCACACCGGTATATGCCTGTTGTGAGAAATCGGGTGAATGTATCGCACCGCGGCCGATCGCGCCGCCGTACTCGCTGCAGAACCAACAGTTTTCGTCGCGGAGCGAAATGGCAGGCAGTGATGCTCGAGACGCTGCGAGCGCGACTGGCTGCACTCGCGAGACGACTGCGCCGCCTGGAGCGGCGCGAACTCGACGCTGTCCTGCGGTGGCTCGAACGGACGCGGAACCTGTTGCACCTCTCGGTGCTCGTCTTCGTGCCGCTGCTCATCGGGGCCGTCACGTGGCTCTCGAACGCGACGGCGATCGTTTCCTTCCTCTTGTTCCCGCCGCTGGCTTCCGGAACGTACACCCTCTTCGCCGATCCCGAAGGACGGTACTCGGACCCGTGGACGTTCGTCGGCGGTATGACCGTCGGCGCACTCTGTGGCTGGGTCGCGCTCGCGGTCGTCGGCGAGTTGGGACTCCACAGCGGCACCGTCAGCGCCGCCGGCGCGGCCCTGGGAATCTTCTTCACCGGCGCTTGCACCTGGGCGCTCGACCTCGAGGAACCGACCGCGTTCTCGACCGCGCTGCTGGTGCTCGTAACCGGGAACGCCCGACTGGCCTACGTGCTCGGGCTCGTCGTCTCGAGCGCGTTCGTCGCGGCGACGTTCGTCGTCTGGCGCGATCGGTTCTACGAGCAACGCGCCCGCTACCTCTACCGGACGACCAGCGGCGACGATCACGTGCTCGTGCCGATGAGCGAGGGGTGTGCGGCCTCGGGCGTCGACCCCGAGACGGTGGCCCGCTTCGCCGCCGAACTCGCCGGCGCGCACGAGGCGGGGAAAGTCGTGCTCTTCGAGACGGTCTACCAGGGTGACGACGATTCGTCCTCGCCGGCCGAACCCGACGGCGACGAGCGAACGACCGAAACCGTCGACGCCGTCGAACGGCTCGCCGAGGAACTCGAGTCGCGGTACGACGTCCCCTGCGAGGTCATCGTCGCCGGCGACGACCGGCGCGAGCCGTCGGCGCGGCTCGTCCTCCAGACCGCCAGGGAGCAAAACTGCGACCTCATCGTCACGCCGTACGCCGAAGACGACAGGGGCGGCCTCTCGCCGTTCATCCGGGGACTATTCGACAGCGAGATCGACGTCATCGCCTTCCGCGCGAGCGACGGCCGCGAGCGGTGGCGGCAGGTGCTGGTACCGGTTCGCGGGGCCGGCGACACCGCCCGCGCGATGGTCGACTTCGCGCTGCGACTGGCCGGCCGCACCCAACCCGTCGGCGTCTGTACCTGCATCAAACGCGAATCCAGGCGCCGACGAGCCGAGAACACGCTGGCGAACCTCGTCGACGCCTTCGACGGCCGCTTCGACACCCACGTCGTCACCGAACCCGTCGCGCGGTACCTCTCGCGGGTCGATTCGCAGTACGACGTGGTCTTCCTCGGCTCGAGCACCGACCGGTCGGCCGCCTCGCGGTTCGTCTCGCCGCCGACGTTCGAGAAGGTGAGCGACCTCGAGGCGGACGTGGCGATCGTCCACCGGGGTCGCCGGCGCTAGCGGGAACGGGCGGCCGCCGCTACTCGTTCTCGAGAATGCGGTCGATCAGCTCCGAGTCGTCGCCGCCCAGCGCCGAGCGAACCAGCAGGTGCCCGCCCAGCAGCGACGGACTGATCACCGCGTCGGCACCGGCGTGCTCGAGTTTCTTCGTGTTCTCGCGGTCCGTTGCGGCGGCGACGATGCGGGTCTTCGGCGCGAGTTGCCGCGCGGTGAGGATCGCCAGCGCGTCCCGGGCGTCCTCGTTCGTGGCGACGAGGATGCCCGCCGCCCGCTCGATCTTCGCCCGTTCCAGCGGGGCCTCGTCGCTGGGGTCGCCGGTGACGACCGGCACGTCGCGGTCCGCGAGTTCGTCCGCCGCGGCGTCGGTGGTGACGACGACGAACTCCCGGTCGTTGGCCGCGAGTTCGTCGACGATCGGTTCCGTCAGTTCGCCGTAGCCGAGCACGAGGAGGTGATCCTCGAGCAGCTCGAGTTGTGAGTCGCTCATGCGTCCGAGTGTCTTCGTGATGCGGGTCTGGATCGCCGGGCCGACCAGCGCCCCGATAGCGATACCGAAGCTGGCCACGCCGAGCACGAGCACGGACATCGTAAACAGCATCGCTTCGGTCGAGCCCTGATCGGGCGTGATGTCGCCGTAGCCGACCGTGCTCGAGGTGATCAGCGTGAAGTAGAAGGCGTCGAGGATGTTGCTGATTCCCTCGAAGTCCTCGCGGAGCGCGTAGGCGCCGATGGTACCGTAGGCCTGGACGCCCAGCAGGGCGAAGCCGGCGGCGATCTGGGTCGTCGTCAGCGAGAGCGAGTTGGTGAACCGCTTGCGGCTGAGCAGCAAGACGGGGACGGTCACCAGCGAGAGCACGACCAGCGGCATCGAATACTGGCTCGACTGGAGCAGGCCCTGCGCTGCGGTCAACGGGAGCAACAGCAGGGTGGCCCACCAGCCCGCGCGGAGGCCCCGCCGGAGCGTGAGCGCGCTCCCGAGCATCAGGAACCCGGTCAGCGCGCCGGTGAAGGCGGCGGCGCTTTGAATCGCCTCGGGAACGTACTCGGCCAGCGGTCCGCCGACGACGTTCGTCTGGATGTTGACGAGCGCCGTCGCGACCGAGAGCACGGCGACGGTCAACGCGAGAACGATCGTCACGCGAATCGAGAGGAGCCGCTGCCAGTCCTCGGGCAACCGCGAGCGTCCCGACCCGTCGTCGACCATACCCACCCGTCTGCGTCGGGGTCAGTTAAACGTCTCCGTTCGCCGCCTCGAGCGGAGACATCCCGAGCGGCGCCGGGCCGAGGCGACGTCGGTACTGGTTTAACCGATCCGGTACAGTTGCCCACAATGGCGCTTCCGGTCGAAGTCTTACTCGGTATCTATCTCGGTCTCCTGACCGGCATCGTTCCCGCGCTCGTCGCCGGTTCGCTCGGCTTTCTCGTCCGCTATTTCACGGGCGTGACCCTGCCCGGGTTCGGTGTGGTCGTGCTCTCGCTGTCGATCGCCAGCGTGCAGGGCGGACTCATGGGCCTGGTCGAACCCACGATCGCCCAGTCGCCCCGCCTGCTGGTCGCCGTCCTCGTCGTCCTCATGCTCTCGCTGTACGCTCACAGCCAGGGCGATACGCTCGGCATGAATCTGCCCCACCGCCTCTCGTTTACGTCGCTCCGCCAGCGGACGCTGTCGGCCGACGTCGTCGAACTCGTCGGCACCGTCGGCCAGGTCACGGTTCGGCCGACGGGCGAGATCCACGACATGGAGGGCTATCCGCCGCTGTCGCCCGACCTCCGGGCGACGATCAAGGGCGGCTCCTGGAAGCTCCCCGCCGACCTCCCGCTGTCGGAACTCGAGACGCGCCTCGAGGAGCGGCTCCGAACGGAGCACGAACTCGCGGACGTCGACGTGAGCCTCGACGAACAGGCGCGGGCGACGATCGCGGCGGCGCCGCCCTCCGGCGGCCTCTCGCGGCGCGTGCCGGCGGGCCAGCGCGCCATCTCGCTGACGACGCTGGTGCCGACGGGACTGGCGCGCGGCGACGAGGTGACGATCCGCGCGGGCGATCGCTCGACGACCGGGACCGTGCTCAGCGCCCGCAGCGAGATCGACCTCGAGCGGGCCGCGGACGCCGCGGCGGCGGCCGACGCGGAGACGGAGGAGACGGCTGTTCCGGACGGCGGTGAGCGGCCCGAACCCGAACCGTCCACGCCGAACCGGTCGACCGCCGGCGGACCGGGCCGGGTCACCGTTGCCGTCCCGCGCCGGGACGTGAAGCCCCTGCTCGAGGTCGACGACGCCCGGCTGATCGTCCGCTCGCGCGGTACGAGCCACGAGTTCGAGGCCTTCGCGCTGGTCAAACGGGCCGGCTACGCGATCCAGCGACTCACCGTCGATACGCCGGCGGTCGCCGAGGAAATCCACGAGAATCCCGAAGTGCAGATCCTCGCAGCTCGCCGGCGGGAGAGCGACACCGACGGCCGGCGCCGCGGCTGGGTGTTCGCGCCCGGCCTCGAGCGCCGCCTCGAGGTCGGCGACGAGGCGTTCGTCGTCGGTCCCGAGGGGCTCGTCGACGCGGTGCTCGAAAGCGGGGCCGGAGGGATCGCACGATGATCGGCCCGACACCGATGATCGACCTCTCCGCCATTGGAATAGAGGACCTGCAATCGATCTCGTCCGAGACGCTGCTCGACGCGGTAATCGGCATCATCGGGTTCAGCCTGCTCGCGGCCGGAACGGGGGCGATCGCGGCTATCGCGTTCCGCTGGTACAGCGACGACGAGATCCCCGACGGCGTCGCGATACTGCTCGGCATCTCGCCCGTCGCGCTCCTGATGAACACGCAGGCCGCGCTGCGGGACGCGGTGCTCGGGCAGTCGGAGATGCTCGAGCCCGAAGCCGCCGTCATCACGATCGCCGCGCTCGTCGCCAGCGGGATCGCCGCCGACGCCGGCCGCCGGACGGGCGACTACCTCGCTCGAGAGATGTTCCTGGTCACCGCGCCGCGGACGATCAACGACGTCGGCCAACTGCTCCGGTCGGCGGGCCGGGTCGTCAGCGTCGAACTCCCCGAGGAGATCGAGGACGTCGACGGCTACGACCCCGTCGACGAGGCGACGAAGGCGGAATTAGCGGGCGAAACGTTCCTCTTCCCGCGACGGCTCCCCGCCGACCAGTTGCGGGAGCGGCTGATCGACCGCCTCGAGCGCGATCACGGGATCGGCTACGTCGAGGTCGAACTCACCTCGAAAAAGACGGTCGAGTACCTCGCGGTCGGCAGCCGGCCGGCGGGGATCGGGCCGACGCTCGCGCCGGGGACCGTCGCCGTCGCCGTCAGCGGCGATCCCGCACCGGACGCCAGTCCGGGTGATACCGTCCGCATCTGGGGGCGCGACGGCGGGGACGGAAAGGGCGACAGCGGCGACGAGAACAACGGCACCAGCGGCCCGATGCGGCGGCTCGCCGAGGGCGAACTCCGCGCGACCGCCGGCGACGTGGCGACCGTCGCCGTCGACGCCGACGACGCCGCCGCGCTCGAGCCCGGCGCCGACTATCGGCTCGTCACCCGGCCGGACACCCCCGGGACGGAGCGGGAACTCGTCTCCCTGCTCCGGACGGCCAACGACACCGTGACGACGCTCCCCATCGACGCCGACAGCGGGCTCGCCGGCGAGGCGGTCGGCTCGCTGCCGGTACTGGTTGTCGCCCTCGAGCGGGCCGGCGACGGCGACCCGGTCGCGTTGCCGGCTGCGGACGTTCGACTCGAGGCCGGCGACACCGCCTACGTCCTGGGTCGACCGGACGCGCTGCGGCGCATCGCGGAGACCGAGCGGACCGACGGTGGCGACGGCGACGGCGATGACGGCCGCGACGAGCAGGGTCGCTCTCGAGAGCGAGAGCGAGAGCGGGATCGGACGGCCGAGCCGACCCGAGATCCGACCCGATCGGACTGACCGCTCCCGTCCCGCGGAGCGGTAGCTACTTGCCGCCGGCACCGATACCGCCACGTATGCCTATCGAGTGGAAACTCTTCGCCGACCTCGCCGAACGGACGGGCGACAAACACGTAACCGTCGACGCGGCCGCCGGCGATACCGTCGGGGACGCCCTCGACGCCCTCCTTGCGGAGCACGCCGAACTCGAGGGTCGCGTGCTCGACGAGGAGGGCGACGACCTCCGATCACAGATCAACGTCCTGCGCAACGGCACGAACGTCCGCGAGGAGGAGGGCCTCGAGACGGAACTCGAAGAGGGCGACGAACTGGCGCTGTTCCCGCCGGTCAGCGGCGGGTAACGGACCGATCGTCGTTTATCAGGTCGTGAGATCGATGCCGAGCACGAAGTCCGGCTCTTCGGAGATGCCGACGCCGGCGTAGGGCGCATCGGTGACGTACCGCGGCGTTTCCGGGATCAGCACGCGCGTCTTGTCCGCGCCGCAGTCGGCCGCGTCTCGAGCGATGGCCGCGAACAGCGCCCGCGCGGCGTCGACGCTGTTCCACGCGCCGACGCCGTACTCGGCCCACGTTTCGGTGGTCGGTTCGTCTTCGCTCGAGTCGCCCTCCGCGTCGTCGACCGTGCGCTCGTAGGTCCGCGACCGGTAGGCGGCACCTGCGAGCCCGTCCTCGCTTTCGACCGCGAAGACGGCGCTCTCGTCCGCGAGCCGGTCGAAATCCTCGCGCGTCAGTTCGCGGACGGCCCACGACTCTTCGGGGGCGAGGCCGAGCCCGTCGAGGTGCTCGCGGGCGTCGCTGTGGGTCCAGTAGCGCCACGCGGCCGTCGGATCGCTCGAGACGCGATATCCGTCCAGCTCCGCATCGAGGTCCGCGTCGGTTGCGGGGTCGGGCTGTGCGAACCGGAACTCGGCGAGCGGCTCGTAGCCGTTGGCTCGCGTCGCGCCGAAGGAAGCCGCGTTCCACGAGAAGATCATCACCCGCGCGACGGTCGCACCGTGCTCGCGGGCCCACTCGAAACACGCCTCGTTGAGCCGAGTGCTCACGCCCTTGCGGCGGTGCTCGGCGGCGACGCGCATCCCCTGGAACCAGGCCTCGTCCTCGGAGAGCATCACCGCCTGCACGATGCCGGCGGCCTCGCCGTCGATTTCGGCGAGGAAGGTCTTCTTGCCCTGGCCGGGTTCGTCCTCGAGCCAGTCGTGGTAGATCCGCGGGATGTAGTCGCCGCCGCGGTCCGTCCAGATGTCGCTCGTGAAGTCGGCGACGGCCTCGTAATCGTCGTGTGTCGCGCGTCGGATGTTCATACTGAGTCGTTCGCTCGTTTCGGTGTAGATCCGTCGCTTCGCAGTCGGTCGGTTTGGGTCCGTTGGGCCGCAGAATCGAGTCTCGAGTATCGAAACGGCATCGAAGACACCAAACGCAGCCGTGTCCGTCCTATTCCCAGGGGACGGAGCGCTCCTGCAGTTCGCCGGCCAGCGAGGTGCTCATCGCCTCCTCGACGTCCGCGCTGTTCTCGAGCGCCCACATCAGCTTGACCTTCGCGGTGCCGGGCAGGGTGTCGCCGGCCTCGATGACGCCGGCGTCCAGCAGGTCGCGGCCCGTATCGTAGACGCGGTCGCAGACCCGACCCTCGAGGCACTGACTCGTCATGACGACGGTCGTCCCGTCCTCGATCAGTTCCTCGATGCGGGGGATGAGGTCCGTGTGGACGTGTCCGAGGCCGGTCCCCTCGATGATCAGGCCTTCCGACCCCTCGACGACGTCGAGGAACTGGGGATCCATGCCGGGCGTGAACTTCAGAAGTTCGACGTCGTCCTCGAGTTCGGGCTCGATTGCGAGGTCGGTGTCGCCGCGCTGCTGATAGTCGCGGCGGAATTCGACGGTCTCAGTTTCGTAGTCGACGGTTCCCAGCGACTCCGCGCCGATCGTCTCGAAGGCGTCGCGCCGGGAGGTGTGGTTCTTCCGGACGCGGGTGCCGCGGTGGAGCGCGCAGACGTCGTCGCTCTCGGAGCCGTGCATGCAGACCAGCACCTCGGCGCAGTCGCTCTTGGCTGCTTCGACGGCCGAGACGGCGTTCATCACGTTATCGGAGGAGGGACGGTCCGCCGAGCGCTGGCTGCCCGTGAAGACGATCGGGACCGGCGTCTCGAGCATGAACGCGAGCGCGGCGGCGGAGTACTGCATCGTGTCGGTCCCGTGCATGACGACGACGCCGTCGGCGCCGGCCTCGATCTCCTCGCGGACCGCCTCGGCGAGTTCCCGCCAGATCGGCGGCTCCATGTTCTCCGAGAGGATGTTGGCGACGACGCGGCCGCGGTAGTTCGCGCGGCCCGCCAGATCGGGGACGGCCCGCAGGACGTCCTCGGCGTCGAACTGCGCCGTGACGGCGCCGGTTCGGTAGTCGACCGTCGAGGCGATGGTCCCGCCGGTCGAGATCAGCGAGATCGTCGGCAGGTCCTCGTCGAACTCGATCTCGGAGGCCTCTCCGTCCTCGTCGTCCTCGCTCCCAACGGAGTCGGTGCCGTCGATCTCGTAGGCGCCCTCCGCGAGCACCTCGACTGCGGCCTCGTCGCGGTCGACCCCGACGTTGTAGCCGCCCTCGAGTTTCACTACGAGGTGGTCGTCCGTGCTCGAGGGGAGCACGACGCCTTCGTACGTGCGATCTTCGCGGTCGACCCGAACGCGATCGCCTGGATTCATGCGCCAGTGTTGCGCGCCGTCGGACTTGAAGGCACGCTTTCCGTTCTATTCCCGTCGCGGCCGGGGCCGCCGGCCGATCAGCGCGGCGAGAGCGAGCCGGACGCGTGCGCCGCCGTCAGCGGCGTGACGATCCCGACCGCGATCAGCCCGAGCCCGGTCAGGACGAGGATCCCGACGATCAAGGCCGTCAGCAGCCGGATCGTCTCCATCGTGTCCGCCCCGAACTCGAGTCGCGGATAGAACCGGCGCGCGAGCGAGAGCAATCCCACCCCGAGCGCGATCGCGAGAATGCCCATCGCGATCAGTTCGACGTTCACCTGTCTCGCTACCAGCGCATTCGTGATAAAGTGTCATCACGTCCGCTGGGTCCGCTACCGTCGAACTGCGCCGTTGTGATTGCCGACGTCGGGCCGATTCCCCGATCGGATACGCGGGGAAAGGTCCATGACCTCGGCGACCGTGGGATGTCATATGAGCGACCGTTCGGACGAGGTCACCGAAAGTCGGCGGGACGAGGACGCCCGCTCGCCCGCAGACGTCCTCGAGGAGACGGAGCGACTGCTCGAGGAGACCGGCGGCGAGGCCGGGTCCGGAACCGACTCGAGCGCGGACGCCGGTAGCTCCTCGGCCTCCGCCTCGTCCGGTTCTGGATCGGAGCCCGGATCACTCGAGGATCCGCTGGACGGCGGACTCGGAACCGATCCGCTCGCGAGCGAGTCGGCGGGCGCGAGCGCAACTGCGGAGACGGGTGCGGGAGCAGCCCCGAACGCAGACGCGGACGCGAAATCGAGACTGCCGTCGTGGGTGCCGTTCGGCGGGTCGTCAGATGCAACTGCCAGTCGGCAATCGTCGCTCCGCGAACGGCTCACACCCTCCCTCTCGCCGAGTCAGTACTTCTCGCCGAAGGAGTTTCTGGCGATGCTTCTGGTCGTCGGTGCCGGACTGCTGGTCGGCTGGACGGTGCTCCCCGTCGCCGGCCGAATGATCGGCATGTTCGCGACGGCCTTCCTCGTCGGCCTGCTGGCGTCGAAACGGCGCTACCTCGAGCTGACCGCCGCCGGGATCTCGGTCGGCGCGGTCTCGTCGCTGGTCACCCACGCGTTCTTCGCGGTCGCGGGGTCGGCTCAGGCCGTCCTCGCCGTCGGTGCGACGGTCGGGCTGGTCGCCACGCTCGTCGGGTACTACTTCGGCCGCGATCTGCGCAACGGGCTCGCGCGCGATATCGACTGAACGACCGTCGGTCCGACCCGAAGTCGGCGTGAGAGCGACCTCACAACTCGAGCCGAGACGTCACCCGTTCGGTTCCGTCTCCGCCTCGGTCGTCAACTCCCAGCCGCGTTCGGTCCGCCGGACGATCCCCTCGTCGGCCATCGACTCGAGGAGTTCCGCGACGACCTCGCGCGGCGCGTCGATCTCCTCGCTCAGGTCGCCGACCGATTTGGGTTCCGATCGGATGCTCGCCAGTAGATCCGCGTAGATTCGGCTCTCGGGACCGGTGCCGACGTTCTCGGAGATCCGATCGAGCACGTCGCACAGCCGGCCCTGCACCCACCGCTGGGCCAGCGAGAGTTCGTTCTCCAGTTGCTCGAGGTCCTCGAGCGCGTGCAGCAACTCGTCTAAGTCGTCGGTGTCGCTCCAGGAAACGTCCAGCGTGAGGTGCCGACAGGTCGTGATATCGAAGCTGCTGTTCGCGGGATAGGCGCTCTTGCTCGCGAACCCGTACGGTGAGACGTTCACCTCGAGCCGGACGTTCCGGGCGATGTGGAAGTACTTGCGGCGCTGCTCGTCGACGTGGCTCTCGATCAAGCCCGCGTCCTCGAGCTTGCGCAGGTGTTCGATGACCGCTTTCGGACTCACTCCGAGATACTCGGAGATCTCGGTTACGTAGCAGGGTTTGCGGGCGAGTAACCGGAGAATTCGCCGCCGGTTTTCGTTCCCCAGTAAATCCAACAGCGCGGCGGAGTCCATCGCCCGAGCGTATGATGTCGGCGCTGAAAAGGGTGTCTGCTCGTTCCGGGGGAGGACTTCAAGCCGTTCGCCCGCGACGGGCGATATCGGTGGGGTGCGTGCAACGAACAGTGCTACTGGTTCCCGGGGTTGTCGTTGGGATTCTGACTGTCGTTGTTCCCGCCGTTGCCGCTGTTTTCACTGTTTCCGCCGTTTCCGCTATTCCCGCTGTTACTGCTCTGATCGCTGTTACCGCTGTTTCCACCGGTTCCGTTGTCACCGTCCGACGGGTTCTCGTTTCCGTTCCCCCTGTCTGACGGAGAGGAGGTATCGGATGTCCCGTCACTGTCGCTATTTCCCGTGCCGTTGCCGGTGTTCGACCGATCGCGCTCGTGATCGGGAGCGTTCCCGTTCGAGGCGTCAGTGCCGGAGCCGTTTCCCGTGTTGTCACTCGAGTCGCCGTTGTTCGACTGCCCGTTTTCCGAGCTTCCGCTATTCGAAGGTGCCTTGTCGGCGCCGGGCGCTGCTCCATTGCCGGCGGTATCCGGCGGCCCCTGATTCCCGGGCGTCTGGTTGTCAGCCTGTCCTGGGGGCGTCTGATTGCCGGCTTGACCGGGCGGCGTCTGGTTGCCAGCTTGACCGGGCGGCGTCTGGTTGCCAGCTTGACCGGGCGGCGTCTGGTTGCCAGCTTGACCGGGCGGCGTCTGGTTGCCGGCCTGGCCAGGTGGTGTCTGGTTTCCCGCTGCCCGTTCCGGCGGGCCACCGTTACCTGCGCCCGGAGTGGTCGCATTCGGACCGCGGTCGGCCGGCGGCCCGCCGGGCTGGCGCTCCAGTCCGGGGATTCCCTGCGCCGTCGCCGCGACGTCGTCGTCAGCGAGTGCGGACGCGTTCGACCGGAGCGTCTCGAGGCGCTTGTTGTCGACGCCGGCCTCGGCAGCCCGCGGTTCGGTTTGCTCGATCGAGCGCTCGAGCGCCGAAATCTCGACCGCGAGTCTGGTCATCCGTGCCTGATACGCGCCGGTACGGTTATCCTCGGACCGGAGCTGCTCGCGTTCGGTCTCGAGAGTCGCGAGTCGCGCCTCGAGGTCGTCGACGCGGTCGGTGACGATCTCGTCACGTTGCTCGGCGGCTGCGTTCTCGTACGCGGCTTCGAACATGCCGGACTCGACCGAATGCTCGGCGTCCGCGGCGGTCGATTGCATGAACGTGGAGACGGTCGCGTTCGGTTCGCCACCCCCTGTCGAATCGGCGTCACCGTCGGCGACGTTCGCGAGCGCGCCGCTGGCGGCCGGCGCAACCGCGAGACCGATGACGACGGCAACGGCGAGAAGACCGACTACCCGAGTGGAGGTCATCGACCGATCCTTGCGCCGAATCCACTAAAAAGTCGGAGCTTCGTTCGGACCGTTTACGAGCGACAGCGACGAAACGAGAAACGTCTGGAGCGTTTAATCGCCTCGCAGACGCCCTCGATTGGCATTTGCGGTACTTCATAATTGCAACCGATCGCACCGAAAGACGAACCGATTCGGCGGCCGACACGGTGCAAGTAACGGTCGGTTTTCGGTCGGTCTCACCCGAAGAAATCGCCCGTTCGATCGGCGAGGAGACGGATCAGGTGTCGGGAAAGACCGTTGATAGCGATACGGTTTAAATCTGTTCGCAAATAGTTATATCTCGCCGTACCATGTGTATAGTTAGCATGTTCGAAGTGTTCTCACGGAGCTACTACCTCGGTCGCCTCTACGTGACCCCGACCGATCGAGATCGGGCACTCATGCAGCGTGAGCAACACGAGCGGATCAACGAGGAAGTCTACGCGAGCGGCGAGGGCCTCGAGCCGCTGGATTCGCCGCTGGTGATGAAACTCGAGTCCCAGCACTTCCCGGTCCACGGGGACGAGGGCGTGCCGGCGAACACGCTCGCGCTGCCCGAATCGCTGCTCGAGGGCACCGAGATCCGGAACCCGCCCGCTCTGCAGGAGGTGTTCCTCGCGCGGCGCGAGCGGGCGCGACAACTGCTCGAGTACGCCGGCGGCTGGGAGCCGGGAACGGCGGCGGTACCGGATACTGACGATTATCCGAACGCCGGTACCTGAGCGCCCGAACGCCGGCACTTGGGTACCCGACCGAATTCGGAACTAGACGCGGAACCGGGACCTAGAAGTACGCTCGCCTCACGCTTTCGGTCGGATGTTCGACCTCGACGTGCTGCTCGGCCGCGCCGAACTCAAGGAGCGCATCGACGAACTCGAGGACGAGACCGACCGACTGCGCGAACGCTACGAAGCCGAGTCCGAACGCCGAGCCGAGGCCGCACGAGCCAGACAGGAAGCCGAGGAGGAGGTAAACCGGCTCGAGGACCGGATCGCCCAACTCGAAGGGGAACTCGAGCAGGTCGACGACGACGGCGCCGGCGGCGTCGAGATCCGTCGACGCGAGCGCCTCCGCGGGCGGCGGCTCGAGGACGTGCTGGACCGGCTCGAGTCGTTTCGCAGCGATGCCGAAGGCGCGCTGACGACCGTTGTAGCGGCAGACGCCGACCGGGACGATCTCGACGGTGATCTCACCGACCTGCTGGGCGATCGAACTACCCTGCTCGCCGACGCCGCCCCCTGCGTCTGCTGCGTCGACGACGCCGGCCTCGTCTCGGTGGCGCTCGAGCCGCCGGTGCTCCCCGACGACCGCGACCCCGGCTGGAACGACCGGTTCGCCTTCGAGCGGGAGTGGTTCCTGCCGACCGGGCGCTACGCGCTCGCGGTGGTTCGGACCGACCTGTTCGCGCTCGGGATCTACGAGGACGGCGAGCGGGTCGACTACCGCGGCTTCGAGAGCGACGTGAAGGGCAGCCACTCGAAGGGGGGCTTCTCGCAGGCCCGCTTCGAGCGACTCCGCAACGAGCAGATCGACGAGCACTTAGACGAGTGTCGAGAGACGCTCGAGGAGTACGTCGGCGCGCAAGCGCAATCAGGCCGCGCGGCCGTCGATCGACTCTTCCTCGTCGGCCAGCGCGGCGTCGTGGACACGCTGGTCGACGAATCCGGTCCCGAACTCGAGCCCGACGCGACCGCCGCGGTCGACGCGACCGGCGACCCGAAGCCGGCGCTCGAGGACGCTCACCACTCGTTCTGGACGACGGAGTTGCACGTGCTGTGATGTGAGCGGTCGAAAAGTCCTCCGTCGGCCGTCACGTCCCGGCACCATTGAGTCGCTTTAAGTGCCGGCTCGTCTATCTCGTCGATATGGCAATCGCGATTCTCTCCCACGAGAAGTTTCCCCACCGGGCAAAGACCGCACTCGGCGTCCTCCGGTACGGCGACTACGACGTCGCCGCCGTGTTAGACCGCGACAACGCCGGCGAGCGCGTCGCCGACTTCGTCCCCGACGTACAGGACGCGCCCATCGTCGAGGGCACCGACGACCTCGAGGCCGACGAGATCGACACCCTGCTGATCGGTATCTCCCCGATCGGCGGCGAATTCGACGAGAGTTGGCGCGAGGACGTGGAGACGGCCCTCGAGCGCGGCTGCGACATCGTCTCGGGGCTGCACTACTTCCTCGCCGAGGACGAGGAGTTCGCCCGCCTGGCCGAGGAACACGGCTGCGAACTCCGGGACGTCCGGAAACCCCCCGAAGACCTGACGGTCAGCGAGGGCGTCGCCGGCGAGGTCGACGCCGACGTGATCCTCACCGTCGGCACCGACTGCTCGACCGGGAAGATGACGACGACGATGGAACTGGCCCGCAACGCCCGCGACGCGGGGTACGACGCCGCCGTGATCCCCACCGGCCAGACCGGCATCATGATCGAGGGCTGGGGGAACCCGATCGACCGCGTCGTCAGCGACTTCACCGCGGGCGCCGTCGAGGAGATGATCCTCGAGAAAGGGAACGAACACGACTACCTGTTCGTCGAGGGCCAGGGCAGCATCGTCCACCCCGCCTACTCGGCGGTCACCTGCGGCATCCTCCACGGCGCGATGCCCGACAAACTGGTGCTGTGTCACAACGCCGGCCAGGAGACCATCCACGGCTACGAGTCGTTCGAGCTGCCGCCGATCTCGACCTACGTCGACCTCTACGAGCGCCTCTCCGCGCCCGTCAGCGACGCCGAGATCGCCGCCGGCGCGATCAACACCTCGGACCTCGAGGACGACGCGGCCGAAGACGCGGTCGCCGAATACGCCGACGAACTCGACGCGCCGGCGACGGACGTCATCCGCTTCGACACCGACGCGGTGCTCGAGGCGCTGCTGGAGGACTGATTCGCGATGGCCGACACCGACCTCGAGACGCGCTTCGAACGACACGCGCTCCCCCTCGAGTACCCGTTCGGCATCTCCCGCGGCACGCGATCCGAAACCGAAGTCGTAACGGTGCACGTCGAAGACGGGGACGGGAACGTGGGCATCGGCGCCGCCGGCCCCTCCGCCCACTACGGCGAGACCGCGGCGACCGTCGAGGCGGTGCTTCCCGACCTGCTCGCGGTCGTCGAAGACGTCGGCGATACCCACCAGCTCGAGCGGATCGAACGCCGCATGCGCGAGACGGTCGAACGCAACCCGGCTGCCCGGACCGCCGTGAGCATCGCCTGCCACGACCTCGTGGCGAAGCGACTCGAGGTGCCGCTCTACCGCTACTGGGGCCTCGATCCCGCCGAGACGCTCGAGACCTCCTACACGATCGGCCTCGACGACCTCGAGACGATGCGCGAGAAGACCGAGACGGCGCTCGAGCGCGGCTACGGTCGGCTCAAGGTCAAACTGGGGACGGACCGCGATATCGAGATCGTCGAGACGATCCGGGATGTCGCGCCCGAGGTCGACCTGTTCGTCGACGCCAACGAGGCCTGGACGCCCCGCGAGGCGGTCGCGCGGATCGAGCGGCTCGCCGAGTACGACCTCGAGTTCGTCGAACAGCCCGTCCCCGCGGAGAACCCCGAGGGGCTGCGGTTCGTCTACGAGCGCTCGCCGCTGCCGATCGCCGCCGACGAGTCCTGCGTTACGCTCGAGGACGTGCCGCGGATCGCTGATCGGTGCGACATCGCGAACCTGAAGCTGATGAAGTGCGGGGGGCTGCGGGAGGCCCGGCGGATGATCAGCACCGCACGCGCGCACGGTCTCGAGGTCATGCTCGGCTGTATGACCGAGTCCGACGCCTCGATTGCGGCGGCCTGTCACCTCGCGCCGCTGCTGGACTACGCCGACCTCGACGGCGCGCTGTTGCTCGCCGAGGATCCCTACGACGGCGTTCCGATGCCCGACGGCCGAATCGATCTCGCGGGGCTCGAGCGGTCGGGGACGGGTGCGCGACTCGAGTAGCTGCGAGTTCAGCTCTCCGCGCCTTCGATCAACTGACCGTACTGTCGCTCCGACCGGCAACACGGTTTTACGGCGGTCGGAGGTGTGCGACACGCTGCTATGACAGACGCGACCGACGGGTCGGCGGACGCGGACGAATCGGACGGGCCGGTACCCACCCGACGCACCCTGCTGAAAGCCTCGAGCGGTGCGCTCGCGCTGCCGGTGGTCGGAGCCGGGAACGCGGGAGCGACCGACGCCGACGGCAGCGGCGACGGCGGCCTGCTCGACGACCTCCCGATCGACGACCCCTGTCCGGACGCCACCCCCGAGCCGAGCACGGGTCACTGCGAGGGCGCGACGATGGAGGGCTGTGCCGACGACCACCCGGCGACAATCGAGCTTCAGGAGGCTGTTCGCGAGTCGCTCGAGACCCGGTATCCGACCGCGGGAACGCTCATCGACGCAGGGTACAAGCCCTACTTCGACACGCTCGAGCACGGCGACGATAGCTGGTCCCACTGGATCAATCCGGAGTTCCTCGGCGACGCGACGGTTTTGAATCCCGAGCGGCCGGAGTCGGTACTCGTCGACAACCAGTCCTGGCGCTCGATCGGCGCGATGTTCATCGCGACCGAAAACGGCGAGGCGATCGAGCCCCCGCCGCCGGTTTACGAGGGAGACGAGGCCGTCTGGCGGGAGCAAAATAGCGGCGAATACAGCGCCGACGGGGGACAATCGTCCGGCGACGCCGAGACGGGCGACGCCGAGACGGGCGACGACAGCCACGAACACCAGTCCGACCGCTGTTCACCCTGGCACTACCACGCCGGCCTCCCCGGCCGCGCCGCGTGGTGGTACTACCAGCAAGTCTACGGCCAGGAGTACGAAGACGGGGACCTCTCGATCCCGTGTCGCACCCCCTGCGTGCTGCACGTCTGGTCGGTCGACCACCCCGAGAGCGTCTACGCCCACGACGCGCCGCCCGAGGAGTACCGCGATCGGGAGCCGGCCGACGAGCCGGGGTTCGAGACCGACGCCGAACCCGGCACCGACGAACTCGACTGGGACGCGATGCCCGACGGCCTCGTCGCCGAGCGTCCCGACGAAGGGACGCTGCTCGAGTTCCGTCGATAAGATCCGTCCGTCTCCTACCCCGAGAGGTCCGGGTCCGGTTCGCCGTCGATCCAACCCCACCCCTCGAGCGCGGTCAGAATCCGACCGGTAGCTTCGGGGATCGACTGCCGGTCGGTGTCGATCGTCACCTCGGCGTCCGGCTCGTCGAACTCGCGGTGGACAACGTGGACGCCCTGCTCCTCGATCGGATCCGCTCGGGTTCGGTTGCGCTCGAGGCAGGTCTCGAGGCTCGCAGTGACGTGGACGAACCGCACGTCGGGGAGCGTGCGAAACTGCGTCTGCCACTCGCGGCGGTAAAAGGTGCCGTCGACGAGGGTGACGTCGGCGGCCGCGTCGCGGGCCCGTTCGTACAGCCGTTCGTAGGTTCGGCTCGAGAAGTCGTCGGAGTGGAGGGTCTCGACGGCGACGGGGACGGGAACGGGGACGTCGCGGGCCTCGAGCCGCTTCCGGACGCGGTTCGTGAGAGTCGTTTTGCCCGCGCCCGGCGGCCCGCAGATGACGACGATCACAGTACAGCGGGTCGTAGCGCTCGCACGCACTAACAGTATGTGATCCGCGACTCGAGTCCGATCGCGACGCGGTCACTGCCGAAGCGTTAGCGCCAGGTTGGACCGTCAGTCCCCGACGAGTCACCTCCGGCGTCAGCGCCGGAGTCCGGCCACGAATGCGTCGGCTCCCAGCCGAGCATCGCAGCCGCCTTCGCGTTCGAGAGCGCCGCCTCCTTCCCCTCGAGGGTGCAGTCGGCCGGCAGATCGCCGCAGATCGCCTCGACCAGTTCGGCGGTCGGCCGACCCAGATAGTTCTCGTCCGCGACGCAGTGGAAGGCCTCGTGGCCGTCGGAGTCGGCCGCCAGCGCCGCCTCGACCATCCGAGCCACGTCCCGAACGTCGACGTAGGAGCCGAAATCGCCGCTCGATTCGGCCGTCGTCAGGTCGGAGTCGTCCTCCGCCGGCCGCGCCCGGACCTTCTCGGGCGTGAAGATCGTCGCCGGTCGGATCGTCGTGACCGAGATATCGTACCCGCGGGCCGTCGCTCGAGCGATCTCCTCGCCGCAGCGTTTCGACAGCCCGTAGGAGTCCGCCGGCCGCTGCTCGTGAGTCTCGTCGATCGGCAGGGCGTCGGGTCGCCACCCTCTGCCGGCGAACAGCGCGCCGTAGGTCGCCTGCGAGGAACTCCAGACGACATCGACGCCCTCGCGGCCGGCCGCCTGCAGGACGTTGTACGTGCTCGTCACGTTGTTCTCGAAGACCCGCGTCGCGGGGTTGTCCAGCGGGTCCGAAATCGCGGCCAGGTGGACGACTGCGTCGGGTTCGACCTCGCAGATCGTCTCCCAGGTCGGCGCCTGCTCGGTCAGGTCCACGGCCCGAAAGTCGGCGTTGGCGCGGACGCCCTCAGGTTGCTCGCGATCGATGCCGACGACGTGCGTGCCGCGGTCGGCGAGTCGGTCGACGACCCAAGATCCGACGTCGCCGGTCGCTCCCGTTACTAGTGCTGTGTCGACGTCGTGGTCGAACTCGGGCTCGAGGTCCGCTGTCGATGTCGAAAACGAGGATTCGTCGGCCATACCACCCGTCCAACGTTCGACCACTAAATCGTGTGTCTACCTATCGCTGATCGTGAACGGGATTTCGTGACTTCGAATTCATCCCGTTGAAATCGATCGTCCTCACGAATTCAACTCATCGAACCGTCGAATCAGATAGATGGGGACAGTCAGATAGGGAACGAAGAACGCACCAGCGGCCCACCATTTCGGATCCGGGTGCCACGATACACGCGCCTGCCGGAGTAGCAGTATATCTTTATAAATTCCTACTACGGTCATCCCACCTGCAACGACTATTACTGCTGTCGATATGTGACCGAGAATCGAATCCGACGGCACCTCACTAAAACTGATAAAGAGGATCGCTATCGTACTGGGAACCGCTCCCAAAATCATCAGCCCGAGCCAAAGATCTTCATCATTACCCGTCTTTTGGCGATCTGCTCTTTTTCGCGTATGTTGGTTCTCCGGATGGGGATGTTGCGACGATGTATGGTCGGAATATTCGGCTACTAGGTCCAGTGCATCGGCTTGTACAACCATCTCAACGAGGTCATCCCCATCAATTAATTTCACGTTCAACGTCTTGGAACGTTCTCGGGCATCCACCGTGAATCCGCTCGTCGTCACAACTACCGCGACGTCGGCATCGAATTGATCGCGGAGACTCGCATATTCGGATACTTTCGGCCCACCAACGTTATTTTCCTCCTGGTACCGCTTTGCCTGAATCGCGTGCCGTTGATGATACGGCGTCTCTTTCTCCGCGAGAACGTCGAGACTTTTGTCGCGGGATTGCTGGCTGACCACCGTTTTCCATCCGTGGCGGGACCAAAGATCAGCGACAAAGTGCTCGAATTTCTCGTTATCCATCGCCTGCAAGTGACGTTTGATCGTCGTACGTGATGGCGATGGCTCACTCAAATCAGCCATAGGGCGAATGATACTACAGTTGACTTAACGGATACGGCCCCGTGCTCGTTTGTTGAGATCTTCTTATACCAATTAGTGGCTGCTATATCGAAGACTTAGTATTATTATTCTGGCAAATATGCGAATTCTGGAACAGCAGTTAGATGAAGAGAGAAAATGAGATGAAAGGCCGATTAAGCCTAGGCCGGGATTTGAACCCGGGCTCTCGTCCTTACCAAGGACGCGCTTTACCGCTAAGCTACCCAGGCGCGCATTCCTTCGTTGTCCGGAGTCGACTTTATGGGTTTCGATTGCCACCGGGCGTGGGGCTCAGTACCGGGGCACGAACCACCACTCGAGAGTGAAAGCGAGCGCTACCGAAGCGCGGACCACTGAAAATCGGAACACACCGACCGAGACGGCTACGGATCCGTCGCCGACGTCGCGCGATCGGTCGGCCCGTCCTCGAGCGACCGATCGTCGAACTCGAGCGGCCGGTCGTCGAACGGCTCCTCGCCGACTGCCGGCTCGAGATCGGCCAGACACTCCGCGGCCGGCGGAAAGGCGGTGCCGACGCCGGCGGCGAGGTCGTCCGCGAGTGCGAGCAGTCGGGTGGAAGGCGAGCGGCCGACGGCGGCCGCGCCGGTCTCGACGGCGAGTTCGAGGATGTCCCGCTCGAGGTTGGCGTCGATCGCCGCGGGATCGCCGGTGCCGTCCGCGGCGACCTCGTCGCGTCTGGTCTGGTCGCGGCCGAACGCCTGGACCGTCCGGACCGCCTTGTCCGCGGCGTCGGTTCGCGCGAGCAGGTAGAACCCCCGCGAGACGAGGATGTCCGCGGCCAGGATCTCGAGGTCGCTCTCGATTGCGTCCTGGTCGGGGGGAGACTGCGGGTCGGCCTCGTCGTCCTCGACCCCGCGCCAGGGCTCCTCGTGGGCCAGCGTGCGCGTGAGCCGCAGGCCCTCGTAGATGAGTTGGACGCCGGCCGCGTGCGTAACGAGCCCGTCGGCGTCGCTCTCGGCGGGTTCGCCCTCGAGGGCGGCGGCGTAGCGCTCGCCTGCGGACGAGCGGGGTCCGTCGGCGTCGGCTCCAGTTCCCGTCCCGGTTCCGGCGGCCCCGGCACCGCCGGACGCCATGGCGGCGCTCGTGACGGTGAGTGCGCCTGGAACCATCGATGCACCGTCGAGAACGGATTCGACGAGATCGTGCAACTGCGGTGGTTCGACGTCCGCAACGGCTTCGCGGGCGGCACGCCGACAGTTGTCGGCCGTTTCCATTAGCGGGGGGTTACGACGGAGGAGGCAAAGACCTTTGGAAACGCCCGGTCGTCGTTCGCCCGACCGGACCGCCGTCGTTTGCGAACCGACGACACCCGCGCCACCGGAATCGGCGATACCAGCCGGAGCAACAGCACGCGGTGCGATACCACCCCTCGAACACACTCTTGTGGGACCGAGATAACACGATCGTATGCCCGAAACGGTGTTTCTACCCGGAGAGCGCGTCGATCTGCGGCCGATCGAGGAGGACGACCTCGAGTTTCTCCAGACGAAGATCAACGATCCGCGGGTCTGGCGCGGGATCGGCCGCGCGAGACCCGTCAACGGCGCACAGGAACGCGACTTCTTCGAAAACGTCGTCTGCGACGACGACAGCGTCAACCTGCTGATCGTCGCCGACGCGGAGCCGGTCGGCACGATCGGCTTCCACACGATCGAGTGGGAGGCCCGCCGCGCGGAGCTCGGCTACTGGGTCGCCCCCGAGCACCACGAGCAGGGGTACGGCTCGGCGGCGACGGAGCTGCTCGTCGAGTACGGCTTCGACCACCTCGGCCTCCACCGCATCGCCGCCCGCGTCTTCGAGTGCAACGAGGCCTCGCAGGCGCTGCTCGAGTCGGTCGGCTTCACGCCGGAAGGGGTTCACCGCGACGCCGAGTTCATCGACGGGGAGTACCAGGACACCCACTGGTACGGCCTGCTCGCGGACGAGTGGCGAGAAGCGTAGGGCATCGATAGCGCGACCAGTTGCGGTCAGTCGAGCGGCTCCGGCGCCGGCGGCACATTTCGTTTGTGCTCGCTGCGTTCGTACATCGACCGCACTCGCTCGACGGTCTCCTCCTGGACCTCGAGCAGGCGGGCGGTCGCGGCGACCGACAGCGGCCCGTCGACGTGGGTCGCGAGGATCGAATCGAGCGTCTCGTAGCTGATCCCCAGTTCGTCCTCGTCCGTCTGGTCGGCCCACAGCTCCGCCGTCGCCGTCTTGGCGGCCAGTTCCTCGGGGACGCCGACGTGGCGCGCGAGCTGGCGCACTTGACCCTTGTAGAGGTTCCCGATCGGGTGACAGTCGACCGCGCCGTCGCCGTACTTGGTGAAGTAGCCGACGGCGGCTTCGCTCCGGTTCCCGGTGCCGACGACGAGTCGGCTCTCGTGGTTCGCGACGAGGTAGTTCAGCACCGCACGGACGCGCGCTCGAGCGTTGCCGACGGCCTCGCGGTCGCCTTCCGCTTCGGGGTAGGCCGAGAGAAGCTGGTCGACGATCGGCTCGATTTCGATGACGTCGTACGTGATGTCCAGCTCCTGCGCGACCCGTTCGGCGTCGCTCATGTTGCCCTCGCTGCTGACGTGAGCCGGGAGGACGAGCCCGTGGACGTTCTCGGGACCGAGCGCCTCGACGGTGAGATAGCCCGTGAGCGTGCTGTCGATGCCGCCCGAAAGCCCCAAGACCGCGCCGTCGGCCCCCGCCGCGTCGACCCGCTCGCTGATGAACTCGGTAATGTGTTCGCGCCGCTGTTCCAGTTCCGCATCCGAGAACCGAAGGTCCAGCATTTGTCAGTGATAGGGACGGCAGCGCCAAATAGCCTCCCCTCGAGCGGGAAAAGTGGACGAGCGGTCGGTTCGGTTCGACGGAGAATCGAGAACGCTACGTTGAAGTGGAATCGGCAGCTAGATTGGAGTAAGCGCCGGTGGTGAGCAGTTCCATCGGAACTGCGAGCCTCGGGGCGCGAGGAACGAAGTAACGAAGCGCGCCGGTGGTCTAGTGGTAGGACATGAGCTTCCCAAGCTCATAGCCCGGGTTCAATTCCCGGTCGGCGCACTTTTCAGTCGTCGACGGTCGACTCGGGAAGCGGTGCGGCCGTCGATCGGTATCCGTCGACTCGAGTGACGCATGGCCGCGAGCAACAGGTATCCCGTTCCCGGACGGAAATCCGCAGACGTGGGGCGATTCACCGTACCATACGGCGATCGATTGGAAAGTCATAATACGTCCACCGGCCAAGGAAGCAGTGTAGGCCCGGGTGGTGTAGTGGCCCATCATACGACCCTGTCACGGTCGTGACGCGGGTTCAAATCCCGCCTCGGGCGCTTTCTGCTGCAATCTACGTCGGATAGTTGTTCGTAGTGTGCGAGTTACGAGAGATCGTAGCGACAGCAATACCATCCCCCTGTCGACCAGCCGATGTCGATCCCGCAACCGTTCGGAGTGCGTTACACGGCCGTCGATACGGAACAGAACCCTTAAGTCTCTCACCGGGGAACGACGTACTGTAAGCCCGGGTGGTGTAGTGGCCCATCATACGACCCTGTCACGGTCGTGACGCGGGTTCAAATCCCGCCTCGGGCGTCTTCTTCCGCGATCAACGTCGACCAGCACTGGCGAGCATGTCCTCGCCCCTCGTAAGCGGGACAGTCTGCACTCTCGAGACCGCCCGCGAAGATGCTCGAACGACAGAACGAGCGAACGACGCGACCGACGGTCGGGCGGTTCAAATCCCGCTTAAGTGCTTCTTCGTCTCGAGTTCACGTTCCGTCCCAACGGTGGCCGCCGAGCTGGACACGATAGCGAGAGTCCCGTGGTACAGTCCGCACGCCCCCCGAAATATCGCCGGAAACGGGCCATCAAGCTTAATTATCGTATATGACATGAGTACGTATGCAAACGTCACGAGACGACTCGTCGGACGAGTCGTTCCATCGGCGGATATACGATACGCTGCGGAGTCGCTACTTCTTCAAGGTCGGCGCGGCGATTCTCGTGGTGACCGTCGTCCTGCTCGGCGCGGGCTATTTCTCGTTTACGCAGGCCCAGGCGAGCGTCGAATCGGACGCGGAGGAGACGCTCCTCAACGCCGCGGAACGCGAAGCCGACGGGATCGACAAGTTCGTTCAGGATCGGAACGACAACACCGTGGAGATCTCCAATAGCGTCAATCTCGCTAACACGGACAAAAGCCAACTTCGGGCGTCGCTACGAACGTACCTCGAGGCCCTGCCGGACAGCGTCCACGCGATCCACTACTACAGCATGGAAAACGACGAGGTCGAGGTGAGCACGCAGTTCAACCGGGAGGGCGACACGGTCGACGAAACGACTCGTCCCTGGGCGGTCGACATAGACGCGTTCGGCTCGAGCGGCGACGTGCGCTCGTTCGAACCGTACGACGTCGACGGCGAGAAGCGGATCGGGTTCATCAGTCCGGTCGCCGGACAGGACGACCACGCGATCGTCCTCGTGATCAATCTCGAGGAGCGCAGCGAACTCCTGACGTCGCCCATCGACGGCGGCGAAATCGAGGTCGTCGCGACGAACGGCCAGATTACGCTCGCCGAAACCACCGGGACGATCCTCAACGAATCGTTCCTGATGGGGGATCTGTCGCACTTAGAAGATGGCGCGCTGCGTCCCCGCGTCGATCAGGTGACGGCCGAGAACGACGTCGTCGGGGACGATCAGGTCGTCGTGGCGACGGTGCCGCTCAGTGAGAAAGACTGGGACGTGACCGTCATCGCGCCGCACAACGAGGTGTTCGATACGGCCAGCGCGGTCAACCGGAACATTCTGTTGTTGCTCGGTATCTCGATCGTCGGCTTCGTCGGCGTCGGCGCGGTGATCTCCCGCGACGTCAACAACTCCCTCGAGGAGATGACCGGCTACGCCGAAGCGATCGAGGAGGGCAACCTCGAGGTCGAAATCGATCAATCACGGATCGACGAGTTCGGGCAGCTGGGCGGTCTGTTCGCCCGGATTCGGGACACGTTGCAGGAACGATTAACCGAAGTCGAACAGCAGGCACAGGAAGCCGAACGGGCTCGCGAACAGGCCGAGGTGTCGAAGGCGGAGGCCCAGCAGGCCAAGGCCGAGGCCCAGGAAGCCAAAGCGGAAGCCGAAGCGCTGAGCCAGCACCTAGAGGAGAAGGCCGACGAGTACCGGCAGTCGATCGAAGCCGCCGCCGACGGGGACCTCACTCGCCGACTCGAGACGGCCAGCGAGAGCGAGGCGATGACCGAGATCGGCCGGGCGTTCAACGAGATGCTCACCGACATCGAGGCGATGGTCGTGCGCATCCAAACGGTCGCCAACCAGGTCGACGAGAAGAGTTCGGAAGTCACCGCCTCCACCGAAGAGATCCGCGCCTCGAGCGGCGAAGTCGCCGAGAGCATCGAGGAGATTTCGGCCGGCGCGGAAACCCAAAACGAGAAGCTGACCACTGCGGCGGCGGAGATGAGCGACCTCTCGGCGACCGTCGAGGAGATCGCGTCCTCCTCGAACACCGTCGCCGACCAGTCCGAACAGGCCGCCGAGCGCGGCCAGGAGGGTCAGGAAGCCGCGAGCGACGTCGTCGAGCAGATGGATCGGATCGAATCCAAGGCCGTCGACACCGCCGAGGAGATGGCGACCCTCCAGGAGGAGGTCGAGCGCATCGGCGAAGTCGTGGAACTCATCGACCAGATCGCCGAGGAAACCAACATGCTCGCCCTGAACGCCTCCATCGAGGCCGCGACGGCGGGCGAAGCCGGCGACGGATTCGCGGTCGTCGCCAACGAAGTCAAGTCGCTCGCGGAGGAGACCGCCGAGGCCACCGAGGAGGTCGAGGACCTCGTCGAAACCGTCGAAGCGTCGACCGAGTCCGTCGCCGACGACATGTTCGAAATGCGCGACGGCATCGAGGACGGCCGGGAGACGATCGACCGAACCGTCGACACCCTCGAGTCGATCGTCGACTCGATCGACGACGCCAACGCGGGTATCCAGTCGATCAACGACGCGACCGACGATCAGGCCGATTCGGCCCAGGAAGTCTCGTCGATGGTCGACGACATCGCCGCCGTCAGCGAGCAGACCGCCGACGAGGCGCAGAACGTCTCGGCCGCCGCCGAGGAGCAAACCAGCGCCATCAGCCAGATTTCCGACAGCGCCGAGTCCCTCTCGGAGCGCGCCCAGGAGCTACAGTCGTTGACCGCCCACTTCGAAACCCAGGCCGAGGCCGACGACGACTCGGCCGACTCGGAGACGCTCGTCGCGGTCGACGACTAACGGGCGTTGCTCGGTGCGCGCGGGACCGGTACAGACCGTCGCACGCTCGAGAATGCCGCGCCGGCGGCGGGATGAAACACAACCCTTAAGTCTCTCACCGGGGAACGACGTATTGCGAGCCCGGGTGGTGTAGTGGCCCATCATACGACCCTGTCACGGTCGTGACGCGGGTTCAAATCCCGCCTCGGGCGTCTTCTTCCGCGAACAACGTTCTGAGTGAGGACTTCGGCTCGAGGGTTGTAGCCGACTGTTAGAACGATCAACACTGATCGCAGTAGTCGGAGACCGATCACGATTTCTGACGGCTGAACAGCGCCGCTTGTGCGTCCGGGCCCGATTCGCGCCCCGAATTCGGTCGCAGGCCGTCGACGAGGATCGTCCGATCAACTTACGTACCGGTCCCGTCATCATTCGAGCGCGAATTACACGTCGCCCCCGATCGATCCTATGACGAACCCGATTACCGTCCTCGTCGTCGACAACGAGCCCGGCTTCGCGGCGCTCGCCGAAGAGATGCTCGAGCGCGAACGCGAGGCGATCGACGCCGTCCCGGCGACCAGCGCCGACGAGGCCCTCGAGTTGCTCGAACAGCGCGCGATCGACTGCATCGTCAGTGACTACGAGATGCCGGCGATGAGCGGCCTCGAACTGTTAGAGCGGGTTCGCGAGGACGATCCCGATCTCCCCTTCATCCTCTTTACCGGGCGCGGCTCCGAGGAGGTCGCCAGCGAGGCGATCGCCGCGGGCGTGACCCAGTACCTCCAGAAGGGAACCGGCGACGAACAGTACACGCTGCTGGCCAACCAGATCACGAACGCCGTCTCACAGTACCGGGCCGAGACGGAACTCCGGGAAAGCGAGCGCCGCTACGAGCGGACGCTGACGACGCTCCACGAGACGACGCGGGACCTGATGCGGGCCGAGAGCAAGGCCGAGATCTACCGGTCGGCGGTCGACACCGCCGGCGACATCCTCGACGTGCCCCTGGCCGTCGCCTACGCGTTCGACCCGACGGCCGGCCGCCTCGAGCGCGCGGCCGCGACCGATTCGCAGACGCTGGCCGAGCCCGTGGCGACGATGCAACGGGGCGAAAGCCGGGTCTGGGACGCGTTCTCGGAGGGGGACAGCGCCTACTACGAGGACCTCGAGTGCGACGAGGTGGCGGAAGCGGGGCAGGATCCGGCACCGACGCCGCGGACCGATCGCGGCCGGAGCGAACTGATCGTCCCGCTCGGCACCCACGGCGTGCTGATCGCGCGGACGGAGGACGCCGACGGGTTCGACGAGACGATGACCGAACTCCTGCACATTCTGGCGGCGAACACCGAAGCCGCGCTCGACCGGGCCGAGCGGGAGCAACTGCTCCGGGACCGCGACCGGACGCTCACCCGGAAGAACGAGGAGTTGACGCGGCTCAACCACATCAACGAGATCGTCCGCGAGATCAACCACGGCATCGCGCAGGCCGCGACGCGCGAGGAGATCGAATCGATCGTCTGCGAACGCCTCGCCGACACCGACCGGTACCGGTTCGCCTGGCTCGCGACGACCGACGACGAGCCGCCCGCGCCGACCGCGTGGGCCGGCATCGACGCCGCCTACGTCGATCGAATCCGGGACGATGCGCCGTATTCGCCCGAAGTCGAACTCGTCCGAGATGCGCTCGAGACGAACGACGTCCGCGTCGTCGAGAACGTCCTCGAGGACGACACCTGGAACCGGCGGCGAAAGGAGGCGCTGACGTACGGTTTCCAGACGGTGCTGGCGGTGCCGCTCGTCGACGACGAGCGCCAGCGCGGCGTGCTGGTCGTCCACGTCGGCGGCGCGGACGCGATCGGCGGCGGCGAACGCGACGTGTTGAGCGAACTCGGGGAGACGATCGGCCACGCGATCCGCTCGGTCGAGCGGACGCGCGCGCTACTGACCGACAGCCGGCTCGAACTCGAACTCCGGTGTACGGACCCGCGGATGTTGCTCAACCGCGTCACCGAGCGCGTCGACGGTCCCGTTGCGCTCGAGGGAGTCATCGACCGCGGCGACGAGATCGTGACGTTCGTCAGCGCGCCGACGACGGCGGCGATACCCGAGCTCGTCGCGGACAAAGCGTCGGTCACGAGCGTCTCGGAAGTCAGCGACGGCGACGACGAGTCCCTGTTCGAAGTGACCGTCGAACCGACGCCGTTCTTCGAGATTCTGCGGGGATACGACGTCGCCCTACGAACCGCGATCGGCGAGGACGGTGCGACGACGCTGACGCTCGAGGTGCCCCAGCGCGTCGAACCGCGATCGCTCGTCGAATCGATCGCCGAGACCTATCCGGAGACCGAACTCGAGGCGCGCCGCGAGACGACCACGCTCTCGGCGCGCCAACTCGATACCCACATCGAGGAACGGCTGACCGAGAAACAGCTCGAGGCGCTGCAGGCGGCCCACTACAGCGGCTTCTTCGAGTGGCCCCGCGAGACCACCGGCGAGGATCTTGCTGCGACGCTGTCGGTATCGGCGCCGACGTACCACTACCACCTGCGGGCGGCCCAGCGAAAGCTGGTCTCGCTGGCGTTCGACGGCGACTCTAGTTAATTAGTACCGGAATCGCGAGGGCGCTAAACAGATAGAAATTATATTTAACCCCGATCAACCCGTACGAAGAAATGGCGATCTGCGATAGGCTATCGCCACCCCCAATCCCCCACCCCCACTTGCTTCGGGCGACTTGTTCTCGAGAGCGGTAGCTGTGCTGTGAGCGGACAACTTCGAGTGCCTACTGTGATTAGAGCCTTACCGCGGCCGTGACTGCGAGTCGATCGCTTCGTCCCACTCGATCCAGTCCTGTTCCCAGCCCCGGCGCGACTCCGCGCGGCGCTGGGCGTGCTCGACGTCCTCGCGGGCCGTCCGATTGCGCTCGACGGCGCCGGACTGTTCGCCCTCCACGAGCAGCGGATCGAAGGCGACGGGGCCGCGCCGCTCGCGATCGCCGTCGGCCGTCACGACCTCGAGACGTTGCGACTGCGAGCCCCGCGGGAGTACGAGGCGGCCGTCGTCGGCCAGTTGCTTGCGCAGCGCCCGCGGCGGGTCGACGGCCGCGGCCTCGAGCAGGATGCGGTCGAACGGGGCGTACTCGGGGAGGCCGTCGGCGCCGTCGCGGCGGTCGACGAGGACGCCCTCGTAGCCGGCCGACGCGAGGTTGCCCCGCGCTTCGTAGACGAGCGGGCGGGCGATGTCGATCGCGTGGACGTTCGCCTCGCCGGCGAGTTCGGCAGCGACGGCGGCCGTGTAGCCGACGCCCGCGCCGACGATCAGTACGGAGTGACCCTCCTCGAGGTCGAGCGCCTGCAGCATGCGGGCGGCCGTGCTCGGTGCGAGCACGCGGGTGCCGAAGACTTCGTGCTCGCGATCGGCGTAGGCCGCTCGCTCGTCGTCGACGAACTCGTGGCGGGGCACGTCGCGCATGGCGACGGCGACGGCCTCGTCCCGGAGGACGTCCTTCGCGGCGGACTCGAGGCCGTCGACCATGTCTTCCCGGAGTACCGCGGGGTCCATACTCGCGGTATTCGATCGGCAGTTATGAATGGCGCGCTTGCGCTACCCGCCTTCTCTCGTGCGGTTTCGGCCCTCGACAGGCGTCGGCGACCGCGAACTCGAGCCCGTCAGCCGCGCATCTGCACGAACCGGACGCCGCCGTGTTCCGTCCGCTCGAGCGAGCCGTCCGCGCGCTTGTCGGCCTGGACGAGCGTCTGGCGGCCGGTCCCGACGGGTGCGAGGATGCGGCCGCCGGGGCGGACTTGTTCGACGACCGGCTCCGGAAGTTCCGCCGTCGCGCAGGTGAAGTACGCCGCGTCGTAGGGGGCCTGTTCCGCCCAACCGTTGCGGCCGTCGCCGATGCGGACGTCGATCTCGCCGTATCCGATTTCCTCGAGCCGTGCTCGGGCCTGCTCGGCGAGTTGCTCGCCGTACTCGACGCTGTAGACGTTCTCCGGTCCGACGATCTCGGCGGTGACGGCCGCGTGGTAGCCGCAGCCGGTGCCGATCTCGAGGACCTCGTCGCCGGGCTCGAGGTCGAGCCGGTCGGCCATGACCGCGACCATGTGGGGCGCGCTGATCGTCTGTCCGTCCCCGATCGGCAGCGGGCGATCCGCGTAGGCCTCGCCCCGTCGATCCGGCGGGACGAACTCGTGGCGCGGGACGTCCTCGAGGGCCTCGAGGACCCGATCGTCCGCGACTCTGTGGGCGACGGTTCGAACCATGCGCTCGCGGGCGGCCTCGTACTCGCCGTCGTCGGAGTCGGCGTCGCCGTCGGCGCTCGAGCGGAACCGATCGAACATGGTCGTGTCTAGCGGAGCACACGCAATAGGATGGTGGGCGCGAATGCCGGCCCCGCCGTCCTCGAGTGGGTGTTGGGCGCGAACTCGAGTGTCCGGTGGCGACGCGGCAATATGACAGCACAAAAATGCGATCGCGCAGGGTTGAGAAGACCTATGTCGGGCCTGTCGAATACTCGCTGCTATCGGTCAATATGGATGTACTCCGGAAGGTCGTTCGATCGCAACGGTCGCTTCTCGTCGTTCTCGCTGCGACGCTCGCTGGCGTGGTGGCTCCGACACTCGCTGCGCCGCTCCAACCGACCATCCCCGCTCTCGTCGCCGGTTTGATCTTCACGTCGTTTTACGGGTTCGACTCCGCTGCGTTGACGGGACGGGGGCGAAATGTGTCGGTGCCCGTCGTGCTCTCGCTCGGCTGTCTCTACCTGCTCACGCCGCTCGCGCTGTATCCGGTCGCTGCAACGGTGCTGTCGGGGGACCTCTTGCTCGGCGTCCTCATCGTCCTCGCCGCGCCGCTGACCGCCGGTAGCTCGATCATCTGGACGCGCTTGAGCGGCGGGAACGCGCTGCTGGCGACCGTTATCGCCCTCGTTTCGCTGCTCATCGCACCGCTCGCGATGCCGTCGCTCATCGCGCTGTTCGCCGACTCGACGGTCGATATCGCCGCGTCCGAGATCCTCGTCGACCTCGGCGCGATCATCCTCGGCGGCGGACTCCTCGCGGTTTTCGTTCCAGACGACGCCATCTCCGACGATCGGTTGGACGCGTTCTCCCTCGCGACGATCGGAATCCTGATTTACGCCGGCGTCGGCGCGTCGGGCGGCGCGATCGACGTGCTGGAACTCGCGTTCGTGAGCGGCCTCGCGGTGGCCGCACTGGGGCTCAGCGCCGGCCTCGCGTACGTCCTGTACGCCCGCGGGCTGCGCAGTGACGACTGTATCAGCGTGCTCTTCTCGAGTTCGATGAAGAATCTGAGCGTCTCGGTGATGGTCGGCGCGATGTTCGGCGGCGGCGCGATCGTCGCCGGGATCACCGCGTTCCACGTTGTACAACAGATCGTGAGTAGTTCGCTCGTGCATCGGCTCGCAGCCGTCACATCGACAGCAACGACGCAGTCCCCACAGCCCGTCACGACGGGACAGGCTGACGACTGATCACGCGAAAAGAGAATCCTTGAGCGGAGCGTTACCAGGCCGACCAGGCGCTGGTCGTCTGATCGTAGGCGTAGACGCGCTTGGCGTCCTTCGCGAGGACCGTGTCGCCCTCCATCTCGTAGCGGTCGCGATCGTATCCCGTCGCGTCGTCGCGGACGACGAAGGCGTCGATCTCGATCTCGTCGTCGCCGAACTCCTCAACCGCGCCGACCTCGAACTCGTAGTCGCCGGGAACGTGGACCGTAATGGAGCGGCTGTCGTCCCGTCGACCGTCCTGCGGGTGAACCGTGACGTTGACCGCGACGTTGTCGACCTCGCGGGACCAGACCGTCGCGATCTCGTCGACCGGTGCCTCCTCAACCCGGCGGTGGCCCTCGAGTTCGACGCTGGTCACGCGAACCGTCGAGAGGACCTCCTCGGTCTCTAAGATGAACTCGTCGCCGACTTCGACGGTCTCGTCCTCGGGCGTGGTGACGTTCGCGGTGAAGGACTCGTCGTCCTGCGAGACGACGACGTCGAGGGTGACCTCGCGCTCCTGTTCGGGCTGTACCTTGTGGACGTGCCCGCACTCGCTGCAGCGGACCGTGACGGTCCCGCCGCCCTCGCTGGCGGTTAAGACCTCGTGGACCGTCTCGAGCTCCGGCGAGCACGAGGGACAGGGCGTGGGGACCCGGTCGGGGATCTCCGATGACGATGTATCGCTCATAGCACGCTCTAGACGCCACGCATTGAAAAGGCGATTGGACCGTCCCCGCCACTACCCGTCCCGAACCGTCGCTCGAGCCCGAGCCGCGCGACGCGTGCTCACTCGCCGACGTGTGCCACCCGCTGGCCCGCGTGGACGTACACCTCGTCGTGCGTTTCGGGGCCGGTCCGCGGGTGGTCGGTGCGGACGTCGTCGAACCGGATCGGGAGCCCCATCCCGAGGAAGAACGACGATCGATCCTGCAGGTGGAAGTGAAGGTGGGGTTCGGTCGTGTTTCCGGAGTTGCCGCAGCGGGCGATTTGCTGGCCGCGCTCCACGCGCTCGCCGGGTTCGACGGCGACGCTGCCCTGCTGGAGGTGCGCCAGCACGCTGTACTCACCGTTCTCGTGGTCGATAACGACGTGATTGCCGAGAATGGAGCGCTGGAGCGGATCCATCCACCCGTTCGTCCGGTGGTAGTCGCGGTGGTCGTTCCGGGTGCTGACCACGACGCCGTCGGCCGGCGCGAGGATCGGCTCGCCGAAGCAGTAGTACTCCTCGGGCGGCCCGCGCTCGCCCGCGGTCGTCCGACCGTCCTCGTCGGTAATCACGAAATCGTAGGCGTACCGCTGGGTGAGGATTCCCCACGAGTGGGAGTACTCGCGGTCCGGACTGCCGTTGACGACGGTCCAGGTCCCCTCAAGCGGGAGCCGGTAGTCGACGTCGCTCTCGTGGGTCTCGGCCGACGGCAGGTCGCCCCGGTAGCGAGCGAGGATCGGGATGTGGCCGGCCAGCTGGAGGATTCCCGTGACGAAGAGGATCGGCTGAAACTGCAGGACGAGCATCGAAAAAAGGGCGCGGGCGTTGACGCCCCGGTCGCCCGAATCGATCCAGTCGGTCGGCTCCGCTGCGTCGGCGTCGGGTTCGGCGTCAGTGTCGGCCTCGGCCCCGCCGTCGCGCGTCACCGCCCCGTAGACGAACCCGCCAATTCCGGCGACGAGCGGCCACAGTCCGGCCAGGAAAAAGAGTGCGAATACTTGCAGCCCCTCGAGCGGTTCGTACAGAAACCCGGGCACCGAGAGGAACCCGAGGGTGGCGATCAACGTCGGACTCGGAACGAACCGGCGGATGCCGGAGAGTCGCTCCGGATCGTCCGCGGATTCGGGCTCGGGATCGGAAGAGAGCGGGTGGCGCGTCTCCATGCGCTGACACTTGCACCGGCGAGCGAATCAAGCTTTGGCGAAGGGAGTTTCTATAGACCGTCTGTCACTCGTCCGTCGCAGACCGGTCGATCTCGAGGGCGACGACCTGCGCCGTGTCGTCGATCGTCGCGCGAACCTGTGCGTCGCCGACGTCGACGGTCAATCGGACGCGCTGTGGCTCGTCGTCGGCCTCGAGAATCGCAACCTCCCCGTCGCCGCTGACGACCTCGAGGTCCCACCAGTACTGGCTGCGGATCGGCCGTCCCCGTCGGTGATAAAGGGACTCGACCCGCGGATGGGTGAACAGGACGAAGCCGACCGGGGCGTCCCACCCGGCGCCGCAGGCGTCGCAGCGCGCGGTGAAGCGAACGGATCGGCCGTCGACGGTGGTAGGGGTGGCGTCGTCGTCCGTGTCCGTCTCCGTGTCGCACCCCTCGAGCAGCCGAATCCCCGGCTCGACCGGCGAGTAACACTCCGAGCAGGTTCCGTCGGCGACGAGTTCGTACGACTGGACGGCGAGCGTCGTCGCCAAGTCGACGATCTCCTCGAGCGAGGCGTCGGCCGCCGCGTTCGGCGGGAGCGCCCAGAGGAACAGCGGGTGGTCGTTCTCGCAGGTCACCTCGAGTACGCCGTCCCGATAGCTCGCGCGGGCGGCCGTCCCGCAGCGGCCGCAGGCGCTCTCGAGGGCAGCGGGGCCGCGCCGTTCGCTGTCCGTGTAGGTGCCGGCGATGATCGCGTTGATCACCTCCGAGCCGGCGTACGTGAGTCGGTAGCCGCCGGCGTCCGCGCCGTCCCCGTCGCACTTCTCGATGAACTGCCCCCGAAGCTGCTCGAGATGGTATCGGAACTGCCCCGAGTCCCTGATCCCGACGGTCTTTCGCAGCGTCGAGAACCGGACGACCGGCTCGGCGGACTCTCCCTCCGCCTGCGCGCGCTCGAGAAACGCGCGCAGAATCTCGACGCGGATCGGATTCCCGAGCGCGGCGAAGGCGTCGGCGGGCTCGAGGTCGGACCCTGACTCGCGTTCGTCCTCGTTCAGCGTGTCGGGCATTGAACACGACGATGCGCTCGAGCGACTTTAACGTTCGATAGAAAATCGAAGACGGGACGTCGACGCTACTGCTCGCTCGGCGTCGGCAGTTCGATCTCCTCGCCGTCGACGAAGACGGTTGGATCACGGACGATACCGTCGAGGTGCAGCGGCGCCTCCGTCTCGCCGCCGATGCCGGCGTTGTCGCCGATGGCGATGTGGACCGTCCCCGCGGCCTTCTCGTCCAGCAGGACGGAGCCCACGAGGTCGGTGACGCCGACGTTCGTCCCGATGCCGAGTTCGGCGAGGTTGTAGGCCGCGTCGCCGACCTCTTCGGCCGCCTCCTCCACCTGCCGGCGGATCTCGTCGTCCGAAATCTCGGTGACGAGGCCGTCCTCGACGACGAACTCGAGTTCCTGTCCCTCCTCGAGCAGCCCGTGGGGGCGCATCGTTCCGTCGACGACGTAGGTGCCCTCGGCGGACTCGGGGCTGATGAAAACCTCGCCGGCGGGGAGATTGGAGAAGGCGCCGGGTTCGCTCACGTCGCCGGTGTCGTCGAACCAGTCACGATCGCCCAGCGCGAACGTGATGTCGGTTCCGCGGTCGGTCGTAACGCGGACCTCGTCGGCGCCGGAGACCCGGTCTACCATCCGTTCGCACTCCTCGCGAATGCGGTCGTAGTCGGCGTCGAGGCCGGTGAGGAACACCTCCTCGGTGATTCCCGGCAGCGTCGCGCCGCGAGCGCCCTCGTCGGTCGCGTCGGAGCGGGCGCGGGTGTGGCTCAGGCTCTTCGTCGTCGGCGCGAGGAAGGCGTCCGCACCGGCGAGTGCGGCCGCGACGGGTGCCGGCGGCTCGGCGCCGTGTTGCTCGCCCGGCGGGTAGCGGACGATCGTCGCGTCGTCGGTGATCTCGCTCGCGACCTCGTAGAGAACTTCGCCGATGGGTTCGCGCTTGTCGTCGGTGACGACGACGCAAGATTCGTCGGACTCGAGTTCGAGACACTGCTCGACGGCCGTCCGGGCCGCCGTTCGACGGTCGGCATCGGAATCCGCAGAATCGGACATGGTTCAACGTGGGGCGAGCGGCGGGTTATGTCTTCCCTTCGCGGGAATGTCGCTCGCGCTCGTCGGCCTCGGTCGTCCCTTCGTCGCGCGCCCGGACGGTCCGCCGGAGCGCGTCGTGGCTCTGCCCGCGCGTCGCGCCCTTCGAGAGGCGAACCCCGTCGAACGTCGCCGTAGTCGGATCCTCGCTCGAACCGACGGAGCCGACGTGATCCATCTGATAGGCGACGTGCGTCAGGTAGCCGAGGACGAGCGTCAGCCCGGCGAACGACGTCCAGACGCCGATCGGCGAAAGATCGGCTGCGCCGACGCCGATCCCGACCACGACGAAGACGAACGAATCGACGATCAGCAGCACCGTGATCGTGACGAGCACGTCGTTGACCGCCGTCACCGCGGCGTTGTACTCGATCCACTCCCCGTAGCTGCGCACGAGTCGCTCGGCGAACGCGCCGTCGGAAAGCGCCGCCTCGAGGGCGTCCCGGCCGACGCCGCCGCGCAGGTTCGAGGTGGTGTAGGTGACGCCGGCGATCGCCGTCGAGACGAGCATGAGGACGGCGCCGAACGCGGTGTGGGGGTTGACGAACGCCCGCACGTCGATGTCGGTCTGCCCGACGACCGACAGCCCGGTGACGAAGACGCCGATGATCAGCAGGTTCGCCTTCAGGATCTCGATCGCCTTGGCGTCGATCTCCCGCAGGCGCTCGACCTGGTAGTCGAAGGTCGTGCGGGCCTCCTCGAGGGCGAGGGCGCGGGTGTCGGGATCGGCGCCGTCGCCGTTCCCGTCGTCGACGGCCGCCTCGGGGTCGCCACTCGCGTCGACGTATCGGGATCGCTCGTCGGAACCGGGATCGGGTTCGGTTTCGGTCGCCACTGCGAACCGATGGGGGCGCGGTCACCAAGAAGGTAAGGATAGGTGAGAGTCAGGCTGCCTGAACGGGGTTGCAGTTCAGGCCGCGCGTTCCAGTACGTCGACGCCGACCAGCCCCTCGCCGGTCAGCGCGCGGACGTAGGCGCCGCCGGCGACCGAGACGTGCCCGAAGTCGTCCTCCTCGAGGCCGTACATCTCGATCGAGCGGGAGGTGTCGCCGCCGCCGATCACGGAGAAGCAGTCGGTCTCCGCGATGGCCGAGAGCACGTCGACGGTGCCGTCGGCGAACCGCTCGTCCTCGAAGACGCCCAGCGCGCCCTTGACGAAGACGGCCTCCGACTCGCGGACGAGGCCGGCGTACTCGTCGGCGGTGTCGGAGCCGACGTCCAGATAGGACGTCTCCTTCTCGATGTCCTCGACGGCCTCCTCGGCGCGCTCGCCGTCGTCCTCGTAGGCGAGGTCGCTCGCGAGGTGCAGTCGGTCGCCGTACTCCTCGAGAACGCGTTCGATCGTCTCCTGATGATCTTCCCACTGGTGGTCGAAGAACTCGGTGCCCTCGACGTCGTAGCCGACGTCGTGGCCGGCCGCGCGCAGGAACAGTTCGCCGACGATGCCGCCCAGACAGAACCGGTCGACGGTGTCGTCGACCCGCTCGATGACGGGGATGAGGTCCTCGGCCTTCGTCCCGCCCAGCACCATCGTGACGGGGCCGTCGAACTCCTGCTCCTGGATCGCGGAGTTAGCCGTATATTCGGCCTCCATCACGCGGCCCGCGTAGGCGTCCATCACGAGCGGGAAGCCGACCAGCGAGGCGTGCGAGCGGTGGGCCGCCGAGTAGGCGTCGTTGACGTAGGCGTCGAACTCGGGCGCCAGCGTCTGGACGAACTCCGTCTCGGCCTTGACCTCGGGCTCCTCCTCGGGGAGTTCCTCGTCGCACATCCGGGCGTTCTCGAGCACGAGCACGTCGCCGGACTCGAGGTCGTCGATGGCCGTAAGGGCGTCCTCACCGAAGGTGTCCGCGACGAAGTCGACGTCCCGGTCGAGGTGGTCCGCGAGGATGTCGGCGTGTTGCTCCAGCGAGACGAAGGTGTCCCGGCCGGGCCGGCCCTGGTGGGCGAGGACGGCGACCGCGTGGTCGTTCTCGAGGAGTTCCGCGAGCGTCTCCGCGTGGCGGGCGAACCGGCGGTTATCCTGAACGACCCCGTCCTCGACGGGGGCGTTGATGTCGATGCGTACCAGTAGCTGCTGTCCTGCCTCGAGGTCGTCGAGCGTCTTGAACGTCGTCATGGTGTTGATCGTAGCGAAAAGAGGGCTGCGAACGGGCTTAAAAGTTCGATAGACGGAGACGGGGACCGATGGGGCGTCGGCTTACTGTGCGACCGCTTCCTCGGCGTCGACGTCGTCCGCTTCGGCGGCGACGTACGTCGCGAGGTCGAGCATCCGGTTCGAGAAGCCGTACTCGTTGTCGTACCAGGTCAGGACCTTCACGAGGCCGTCCTCCAGCACCATCGAGGCCTCCAGGTCGACGTACGAGGAGAACGGCAGGCCGATGATGTCCCGCGAGACGATTTCCTCGTCGGTGTAGCCCAGGATGCCGGCGAGTTCGTTATCTGCCGCGTCGCGGAACGCTTCCTCGAGTTCCTCCTTCGTGACGTCCTCCTCGAGGTCGACGGTGAAGTCCGTGATCGAGCCGTTCGGGACGGGGACGCGGATCGCCATCCCGTCGAGCTTGCCCTCGAGTTCGGGCAGGACTTCGGTGGCCGCGATGGCGGCGCCCGTGGTGGTCGGGATGATGTTCTCGGCGGCGGCGCGGCCGCGGCGGCGCTTGCTGCTCGGACCGTCGACGATGCTCTGCGTGCCGGTGTAGGCGTGGACGGTCGTCAGCAGACCGGACTCGATGCCGAACTCCTCGTCGAGCACCTTCGCGACCGGCGCGACGGAGTTCGTGGTACAGGAGGCGTTCGAGACGATGTCTTCGCCGTCGTACTCGTCGTGGTTGACGCCGTAGACGAACATCGGAACCTCCTTCTCGCCCTTCGGCGGCGCCGAGATGACGACCTTGTCGGCGCCGGCTTCAAGGTGCTGGGCGGCGTCGTCGTAGGTACGGAACAGGCCGGTCGCCTCGAAGGCGACGTCGATGTCGAGTTCGTCCCAGGGCAGTTGGGCCGGGTCGCGCTCGGAGAGCAGTTCGATCTCGCGGTCGCCGATGTGGAGCGTGTCGCCGTCGCGGGAAACGTCGTCGAGTCGGCCGTGGACCGAGTCGTATCGGAGCAGATACTCCATGTCGTCCGCGTCCATCACGTCGTTGATGGCGACGATCTCGACGTTGTCGTCGGACAGCGACGCACGCAGGACGTTTCGCCCGATTCGGCCGAACCCGTTGAGGCCGATTCGAAGCGCTCCGTCCGACCCCGCGCCACCGCTGTACGAATGTTCACTCATATTCGAGTAGTACGCGCCCCGTCGTTAAAGTTGTTGCCCCTTTCGAAACGTTGGTAAACGATCGATACAGATATATCAGCATCCCGGCGGCTGCTGGAAGTTTCTCTACTACCACATTCCTTATATGTGAGTTTCCCTTGGTGTGTACTAGTTCACACACTCCCCTGTTGCGATTTTACTCGAGTAACTCAATTTCGAGTTAAGATCTATCAATTTCCTGCAAAACAGTTATGAGCGTTCGCGGTGGAGAACGAACCGTATGATACGGGTCGGCATCAACGGGTACGGAACCATCGGCAAACGCGTTGCGGACGCAGTTCGGGCGCAACCCGACATGACGGTCCGCGGGGTCGCGAAACGGAGTCCGGATTACGTGGCCGTCGGGGCCGCGGAAGCGGACTACCCCGTCTACGCCGCCGACGAGGACCGCGCCGACGGGTTCCGCGAGATCGGCATCGACCTGGCCGGCACGGCCGACGACCTCGTCGCGGAAAGCGACGTGATCGTCGATGCCACGCCCTCCGGCGTCGGCGCCGAGAACCGCCCGCTGTACGAACGCCACGACACCCCCGCGATCTTCCAGGGCGGCGAGGACGCGACCGTCGCCGAAGTGAGCTTCAACGCTCGAGCGAACTTCGCGGAAGCCGAGGACGCCGACTACGCCCGCGTCGTCTCCTGCAACACGACCGGCCTCTCACGGTTTCTCGCGCCGCTGCACGAGACCTACGGCATCGACAAGGCCCGCGTCACGCTGGTCCGCCGGGGCGGCGACCCCGACCAGACCGGGCGTGGCCCGATCAACGACACGGTTCCTGACCCGGTTTCGATCCCCTCACACCACGGCCCCGACGTCCAGACCGTTTTTCCCGAACTCGACATCGACACCATCGGCCTGAAGGTCCCCACGACGATGATGCACGTCCACGCCGTCAACGTCACTCTCGAGGACGACCCCGACGGCGTCGACGACGTTCGCGACCTGTTCCGCGCGGAGGATCGCCTCCTCACGATTCCGGAGTACGCCGGCATCGACGGCGCCGGGACGCTCAAGGACTTCGCGATGGACGCGGGCCGCCCCCGCGGCGACATCTGGGAGAACTGCATCTGGGGCGAGTCGATCACGCTGCAGGGACGGGACCTGTACTGCATGCAGGCGATCCACCAGGAAGCCGACGTGGTGCCGGAGAACGTCGACGCGATCCGCGCGCTCACGGGACTCCTCGACGGTCCCGAGAGCCGGTCGCTGACGAACGAGACGCTCGGCATCGACCTCGGTCGACTCTGCGGCCGCGAGAATCTCACCGCCGAACAACGGCCTACAGAGCGGGTCTCGTCGGACGACTGAGATACACACCCGAGACCAGCCCGAATCGCGGTCCGTCTCGCAGTGAGACCGACGACCGCTCGAGCGCCGACCGCCGCTCACCGATCGAACCGCGGGGAAAGTTTTTGCACCTCCCCTTCTTATACACACCCATGCGCCGAGACGACCGCGACGAACCCTTCGACGACCTGTTTCGCGAAATCGAACGGATGATGAACGAGATGATGAACGGTGCCGACGGGAACGTCGACTTCAACACCTCGAGCACCGCCGACAGCGGCTTCGGCGCCGACACCCACGTCGACATCCACGAGACCGACGACGAGATCCGCGTCGTCGCGGACCTCCCCGGCGTGGAGAAGGACAACATCGAACTCGAGTGCGACGGCAAGACCCTAACCATCTCCGCCGGCAGCGACCACCGCCAGTACGACGAGCGCGTCTCGCTGCCGACCCGCGTCAACGAACACACCGCCTCCGCAACGTACAACAACGGCGTTCTCGAGGTCGTCTTCGACCCCGCCGAGGAATCGTCCGACATCAGTCTCGAGTAAGCAGAACGTCGCGGTCACCGTCGCGGCTTGTTCTCCGGTCGGGCGAACCGCGATGGTGGTTTCGTTTGCGGCTCCGCCCGTCCGCGTCCGTCCCGCGACCGAGCGGATCCGTCAGCGCCGACGACTACTCGTTCCCGCGCTCCGCAACGCCGCGAATCGCGTCCGCGAGCCGATCGTAAAATCCCGGCTCGTACTTCGTCGCCTCGTCGATCGTCGGCCGCGCGTTCGTCTCGTTGACCACCAGCCGATCCTCGGTCTCGAGCAGGTCGACACCCAGGAACGGAATCTCGAGCGCCGCGGCGACGGCCTCGGCCAGTTCCCTGTGTTCGTCGGGCAGTTCAACCCCCGTCGCCTTGGCCCCCCGGTGGACGTTGTGCTTCCACTGTCCCTCTGTGACGGCATCGTCAGGCAGTCGTCGCTCGACCGCGCCGACGTACTCGCCTTCCAGCACCATCACGCGGTAGTCGACCGCGTCGGGGAGGTACTCCTGCACCAGAAACGAGCGGTCCCCTGTCGCCTTGTAGTCGTGGACCAGCGAGAGGTAGTCGCAGATCCCCAAAAACGAGTCCAGGTCGTGGGCCTTCGCGACCCCGACGCCGCGCGTGGTCGAATTTGGCTTGACCACCACCGGCGGCTCGAACCGCTCGAAGACGTCGGTCAGCTCCGCTTCGCCGACGTCATTCGAGACGTACACCGACTTCGGGACCGGCAGGTCGGCCCGCTCGAGGCGAGCGAGCACCTCCGCCTTGTTTCTGGAGGTGAGGACAGTTTCGTGGTCGTTGAGCCACGGAATCTCGAGCAGGGCGTCGGCGACGCCGCCCTCCATAAGTCGCCCGGGATAGACGAAGCCGACGTCGTACTCGTCGGGCTCCCACGGCGGGTCGGTCAGATCCACCGCGCGCTCGCTCGCGGGCACGTGGTGAACCCGGATGCCGCGCTCGGCCAGCGGCTCCGCCATCCGCTGAAACGTTTCCTTCGCGTTGGCGACCGCGAGATCGATCATACGCACTACTCGGGAATGAGCGGGCAAAAAGGTGCTCGAGACGGCCGGATGTGGAACGGCGCGCAGATCAGATGCGGTCCCTCAATCGACCGCGGCGAGTATCGTTCCCGCGATCAGTACGATCGCACCGGCGCAGAACGACGCGACGACGATGCCGACGAACCGCGGTCCGGGAACCAGCTTGAGGACGGCCGAGGCTATCCCACCTGCGACGCCGGCAACGAGAACGAGAAAAAGGATCGCGCGTCTCGGATGGTTCCACTCGTCCCAGTCGGTCGAGAGCACCTTCTCCCGAATCCCCATGTTCCCTTCATATCATGTTGTGAGAAAAGGGCGTTACTGTTGCCGCAATCGGCCGATCGTTCTGACCGGCCGGGAGCGCGGCTCGAGCACCTGCGAGAGCCGCGCGACCCAACGGAAGAGCAAGCTCTTCCGAGCATCGCGAAATTGAAAGTTTCGCTCAACGGGGGAGGGCAGGCTGTCACACCGTTACTGACCGCGAGTGAGCGGAGCGAACGAGCGGGCCGACGACTGATGTGAACGAGCGACTGCGGCGCTACGCGCCGCTACGAAGCGAGAGAACGGAGGGAGGAGTGTTTTTAATCGAATCTGAGCGGAGCGAAGCTCCGCGAGGTCCAAAAGAGCGCGTAGCGCTCTTTTGGAGATTTTGCCGAGGGCCGCCAACGGCGGCCCGCAGAGCAAAACTTCGTTATGCGATCAGCTTCTCTTCGCCCTTCTCGACGACGATACGGCACGGCGGCGAGATCTTGTTGTAGGCGCGGCGGAACGCGTCCTTGGCGAACTCGGCGTCGTCGACGTCACACCAGACGGTGAAGATGCGCTCGCCCTCGTCGATGCGAGCCGCGGTGCCGACGATCTTCCCGAACGCCTGGCGCATCCCGTCGGACACACGGTCCGCACCCGCGCCGGTCGCCTGCTTGTTCTCCCGGATGACGTGGTGGGGGAACTTGCGCAGGATCATCTTGTAGTTGTTCTCGCCGGCGTTTTTCAGCATGTGGCGATTTGCCGAGAGGCGCGAGGCCTCGAGCGATCCGTGGCGGATCTGGACCTCTTCCTCGGTGATGAGGCTGATCTGGATCGGGTAATCCTCGGGGTCCTTGCTGACGTCGCCCATCTTGTGCTGTGCGATCTTCGAACCCGGGATGCCAGTAATGTATTCGCGGCGCGTGTATGCCGGCTTACTGATCTCCCGGTACATGGAGGCAGGTTTGTCGGACATGGTGGTTACTTACGAAAACGGAAGCCTACCGTGCGGATAAAGGCTTCGAACCGTCGCCTCCAGCAGGGCGGCTACCGGAGCGGTGACGGGGCCGAAGCGTGAGAATCGGTCGCATTCTGACGGTCGCTCGAGGTCGAACCGCAGAGAGGATAGAGCGTAGATGCGCGCGGTCGGGCGCGGCTACCGAGACTCCCGCCGCTCAGTTCGCCGCCACCGGCGCGTACTCCGTCCCCGTCCGCTCGACGAGGCCCTGCGCCGAGAGCGCCTCGAGCACGCTCAGGATCGCCATCTTCTGCATCCCCAGCGATCGGTGCAGGTCGGTCACCGTCGCGCCGCCGGTCGACTCGAGGAACAGGTAGACGAGTTTGCCCTGCGAGGACTCGAGTTCGGGCGGTAGCGGGTCGATTTCGGTCGGAGAACGCTGTTGCGTTTCTGATAGCATACATCCACCGTCCACGAACTCCTGTATAACTCTATGGTGCAAGGTGGTTATACGGACTATTCGATAAGTATGCGATAATATGTCTTGAATCAGGGGTGACCGTCCTCGATTCGAGAACGAATCCCCGGCTGTGGGACGCGCCGGAACGAGCAGCGGAACCTCGGGCCAGCAGCGTGTTTAAGGAGCGGGCGCGGGTACCATACAGCATGATGCGGAGCTTTCGGATCGGGTCCCTGTTCGGAATCCCGATCAAGTTGGATCTCACGTTCCTCCTGGTGCTCCCGCTGTTCGCCTACCTCATCGGCGTCCAGATCGAGCAGGTCTCGGAGGTACTCAACGCCGTGCTCGGCGCCGGAATCAGCGTCGACGCCGTGACCGCGGGGGCGAACCCCTGGATCTTCGGCCTCGCCGCGGCGCTCGGCCTGTTCGTCGGCGTCGTTCTCCACGAACTCGGTCACTCGCTGACCGCCCGGCGGTACGGGTTTCCGATCGACTCGATCACCCTCTGGCTGTTCGGCGGCGTCGCCCAGTTCACCGAGATGCCCGAGGACTGGCGCCAGGAGTTCGCCATCGCGATCGCGGGGCCGATCGTCTCCGTGCTGGTCGGCGTCGTCTCCTACGGCCTGTTTTCCGTGACGCCCGCCGGGCTAGACGGCGCCCGGTTCGTCCTCGCCTACCTGGCGATCTTGAACGTCGCGCTGGCGGGCTTCAACATGCTCCCCGCGTTTCCGATGGACGGCGGGCGCGTCCTGCGCGCGTTCCTCGCCCGCTCGAGACCCTACGCGAAGGCCACCCAGCAGGCCGCCAGCGTCGGGAAGTTCTTCGCGGTCCTCATGGGAATCTTCGGGATCATTCCGCCCGTGAACATCATCCTCGTCGGCGTCGCCTTCTTCGTCTACATCGCGGCCTCGAGCGAGGCCCAGCAGGTGACGATGAAGGCCGCCTTCCAGGACGTCACCGTCTCCGATATCATGACGCCGGCGAGCGACCTCCACACGGTCGAACCGGAGGCGTCGATCGCCGATCTCATCCGGCGGATGTTCAGCGAGCGCCACACGGGCTATCCGGTTATCGAACGCGACGGCGCCGGGGATCGGCTGGTCGGACTCGTGACGCTGACCGACGCCCGCGAGATCGAGCCGGTCGAGCGCGACGCCTACACGGTCGAAGACGTGATGACGACCGACCTCGAGACGATCGCGCCGGATTCGGACGCGATGGCGGCGATCGATCGCATGCGCGCGAACGATATCGGTCGCCTCCTCGTCGTGGAGAACGGCGATCTCGTCGGGCTGATCTCGCGGACGGACGTGATGACCGCCTTCGACATCGTCCAGAAGAGCGGCGCCTTGAATCCGTCTCGATCGCCCCAGACCGCGGACTGACGGCTGCGGACCGGCGACCGCACGATTCGAGAAAACCCGGCAAAACCGGCCGAAACTCCCGTCTCGAGGGCCGAGACCAATATTCTTAACCGCGGCCGGAGCCGACGATTCGCCGATGCCACCGGCCATCGAGACCGTCGATCTCGTGAAGGAGTACGGGGACTTGCGCGCCCTGCAGGAGCTCTCGCTGACCGTCGAGGAGGGCGAATTCTTCGGCCTGCTCGGCCCCAACGGCGCGGGCAAGACGACGTTCATCAACACGCTGGTCGGCCTGGTCCGTAAGACCGGCGGCGAAGCGCGGGTCTTCGGCTACGACGTCGAGGCGGACTACCGCGAGGCCCGCGACGCGATCGGGCTCGCGCCCCAAGAGTTCAACGTCGACCGCTTCTTCCCCATCAAGGAAGTCTTGATGCACAAGGCCGGCTACCACGGAATCCCCGAGGACGAGGCCGCCGAGCGGGCCGACGAAGTCCTCAAGCGCGTCGGGATCTACGACAAGCGCAACGAGCGCTTCGACTGGCTCTCCGGCGGGATGAAGCGCCGACTGCTGCTCGCCCGCGCGCTCGTCACCGACCCCGATCTGCTCATTCTGGACGAGCCGACGGCCGGGGTCGACGTCCAGTTGCGCCACGACCTCTGGGAGCTCGTCACCGAGCTCAACGAGGAGGGGACGACGGTCCTGCTGACGACCCACTACATCGAGGAGGCCGAACGGCTCTGCGACCGGGTCGCGATCATGAACGAGGGGCGGAAGGTGACCGTCGCGACGCCGGACGAACTCAAGGAGCGCGGCACCGACACCATCTCGGTGCGCCTCGAGTCGGCGCCGTCGATGACGCCCGACGTGAGTGCCGAGTACGCCCACGAGACGACGCTCGACGGCGACCGCCTCGAGGTCCGCGTCGACGACGGCGGCTCGACCGCCCCGCGGCTGCTCAACGATCTCGAGGCGAAAGGGTACGAGATCGCCGACCTCGAGATCACGCGCACGTCGCTCGAGGAGATCTTCGTCGACCTCACCCGAAGCGAGGACCGGACGGTGACGCGGTCGTCGGCCTCGAGCGCCGGTGACGGCGAGAACGGCGAGCGCGGTGAAACCGCCGAACGCGAACAGGAGGGGGTCGCCTGATGCTGTCGGTCGGCTTCCGCGCGCTGTTCCGGCGCGAGGTGCTGCGGTTCGTCCGCCGGCCCAAGAACACGTTCATGCCGCCGGCGATCACGAACGTGCTCTACTTCGCCGTCTTCGGACTCATCCTCGGCGGCCGGATCGACGAGATCGCGGGCTTCCCGTACATCCTCTTTATCGTCCCCGGGCTCATCGTCCTGGGGGCCATCTCGAACGCCTTCGAGAACGCCTCGTTCTCGATCTTCCACGGCAGGTGGAACGAGTACATCCACGAGACCCTGACCTCGCCGCTGTCGTACGCGGAGATGGTCGTCGCCTACGTCGCGGCCAGCGCGGTGCGGGGACTGATCGTCGGCGTTATCATCGCCGTCGTCGGCCGCCTGTTCGTGCCTATCAGCATCGAGCACGGCCTCTTCCTCGTCGCCACGATGGTCATCATTACGGCGCTGTTCGCCGGCCTCGGGATCATCGGCGGGCTCGTCGCCCGCGACTTCGACGATCTGACCGTCATGAACCAGTTTATCCTGCGGCCGCTGGTGTTCTTCGGCGCCGTCTTCTACTCGCTCGAGACGTTCGAACAGGCCTGGCAGGTCCAGATATCGCTGGTGAATCCGATGGTCTACATGGTCGACAGCGTCCGGTACGGACTGTTGGGCTACTCGGATCTGATCGAGGTCGGAATCCTTCCGGCGCCCTACGCCGATCTCGCCCCGCTGTTCTCGCTGGGCGTGCTGACGACGGTTACGGCCGTCGTCCTCGCGATCGACGTCTACCTGTTCAAGACCGGCTACGGGCTGACGGACTGACGGCAGTCCGACGTCGTTACGGCTTGTTCTTCGCTTCGGGAAAGATTGCCTCGAGAACGGCGATGAGGGCGTACCCGAGCACAGACAGCGCGATCGCAGCGAACGCGAGCAGCGCGAGAAGTCCGGTCAGTTTGCCTTCGCCGATCTCCACGAGAATCAACGCCAGCAGCGCCGCGATGAGGACGAGCAGCGAATCAGTTCGATCCATACCGAACCGTGATGCACGATCAGTTAGTAATTTGTTATTATACGCCGGTGCTGTCCGCTAGTTGGAGCGGAGAATGGACGGTACGCAAAGCCTCGGTCCGCCGTCACCGCGTGAGTTCAACGACGGGAGACCGAACCGCCAGCAACGTGCCGAGGTGGTCGTTCTCGACCGTCCGGAACGTGACGGTCGAGCGGTCCGCGTAGACGCGTTCGACGGGCTCGAGCGGGACGTTTTCGTCCTCGGTGCCGTGCCAGACCGTCGTCGGGACGTCGGGTTCGGGCTCGGGGAGCGACCAGTCGCCGGCCAGAAACTGACTTTCCCGAACTGCACCCGACGGCCGGTCCGCCAGTCCGGTCCGGAAATCGTGGCCGACGATCTGTGCGGTAACGTCGTCGATGTTGCGCTCGGTAAGTTGGTCGACGACGAACGCGTCGCCGCGGCGCCGCGCGAGCAGCCGGGTACAGCGCAACGCGATCCCCAGCACCCGCGGAAATCGGGCGAGCGACGCGAGCGGTCCCTCGGTCTCGGGGACCGGCGCGCTGACGGCGCCCGCGGCGGTGACCCGGTCCGGGAACCGATCGGCGACGGCCAGCGCGGGGGGTCCGCCCCCCGAGAAGCCGGCGACGGCGAACGACTCGAGGCCGAGTTCGTCGGCGAGGTGGCGGCAGTCGTCGGCCCACGTCTCGAGCGTGCCGTCGGGGCGGGGATCGGAGCGACCGTAGCCGGGGCGACTCGGCGCGATCACGCGGACGCCTCGCTGGCGAGCGGCGTAGGAGAGGACCGCGCCGAGGGCGCACGATCCCGGGACGCCGTGGTGAAAGACCAGCGGCGCGCCGTCCTCGCGGCCGTGGGTCGCGTACGCGAGCGTGCGGCCGTCCGGCAGGTCGATCGTCTCGACGTCCAGATCGCGGTCCATGTCGAGGTCGACGTCCGGCATTGCGTTCGACTCGAGCAAGCGCATTGGTATCAGTAGCGGGATCGGCGAGTGCGGGTGCGATCGACGGCGATACGCGACCGTGGACGCGGCGGGGCGAAAATAGCTCCGGTTTACGAGATCGCTCGAGTTCGGGAAGGCACCTCGAGCGATCGAGCGGCCAGTCTACTCGCCGCGCTCGGCGACCTTGACGAGCTGTTTCCCGATGTTCTCGCCCTCGAACAGGCCGAGGAAGGCGTCGGGCGCGTTCTCGAAGCCGTCGACGACGTTCTCGCGGTAGTGCAGGTCGTCCTGCTGGATGAATTCCGAGAGGGACTCGAGCGCTTCGCCCCACCGGCTCTGGTAGTCGCCGACGAGGAAGCCCTCCACGCGAGCGCGGGACTCGATAAGTTTGCTCAGCTTGCGCGGCCCGGTCGGCACCTCGGTCTCGTTGTACAGCGAGATCTGGCCGCAGACGGCGACGCGGGCGTCGACGTTCAGCAAGGGCCAGACGGCGTCGGTGATCGGGCCGCCGACGTTGTCGAAGTAGGCGTCGACGCCGTCGGGGCAGGCCTCGGCCACCGCGGCCTCGAGGTCGTCGGTTTCCTTGTAGTTGATCGCGGCGTCGAAGCCGAGCTCGTCGGTCAGCCAGTCGATCTTCTCCTCGCTGCCGGCGGTGCCGACCACGCGGGCGCCCGAGAGCCGGGCGATCTGGCCGGCGACGGAGCCGACCGCGCCCGCCGCGGCGGAGACGACGACCGTCTCGCCCGGCGAGGGATCGGCCACGTCGAGCATGCCGAAGTAGCCCGTGATGCCTGGCATGCCGAGGACGCCCAGCGCGGTCGAGACGGGGCCGAGCTCCGGATTCACGGGCCGGAGTTCGTCGGCGTCCGCGACGGCGTGCTCGGCCCACAGGAGGTTGCCGGTGACGACGTCGCCCTCGTCGAAGTCGTCGGCCTCGGACTGGACGACCTCGCCGACGATGCCGGCCTGCATCGGATCGCCGACGTCCCACGGCTCGGCGTAGGATTCCTCGTCGCGCATGCGGCCGCGCATGTAGGGGTCGACGGACTGGTAGAGGGTCTTCACGAGGACCTCGCCCGGACCGGGTTCGGGGCGATCGACGGTCACGAGGTCGAAGTTCTCGCGGGTCGGTTCGCCGGTCGGGCGGCTGGCGAGTCGCCACTGTCTGGTTTCTGCCATGTCGGGTCGTAGTGGGCGGCGACGGATGAAACGACGGCTCGCGGAAGGCAGTGCCGGTGCTGCGCTCGAGCGGGGCGAGACGCCTCGAGCGCGCTCGAGGCGTGCCGCCGACCCCGGCCGGCGTGGGAGCTTTTTCACCGCCGCCCGCGTACGGTACTGTATGGCGACCGACGACGACGGGAGCGATCGCGACGGGGGGAACGCCGACGCGAGCGCAGCATCCGTCGATTCCGACCCCGGTTCGGCGCGGAATCGCGACCACGACCCCCTCGAGACCCTGCTCGCGGGCAACCGGCGCCACGTCGACTCGCTACCCGAGGACTACTTCGAGGACGTCCAGACGAGCCAGCACCCGGGCGTCGTCGCGATCTGTTGCTCGGACTCGCGGGTTCCGCAGGAGCACATGTGGGGGGTCGACCACCCCGGCGCGGTCTTCACCCCGAGCAACATCGGCAACCAGGTCTGGGACGAGGACGACGGCGAGCGGATCGTCGACGGCGGAATCCTCTATCCGATCCACCACACCGAGACCGCGGTCGCGGCCGTCGTCGGCCACACCGGCTGCGGCGCCGTCACGGCGGCCTACCGGGTCGCGACGGGCGGCGACATGCCCGGCCCCCAGGGCGTCGACAAATGGGTCGAAATGCTCGTCCCCGTCGTCGAAGAGGCCATAGAGAGCGGCGCCGTCGACGCCGACGCGGACGAGGAGACGGTCGTCAACCGGCTCGTCGAGTACAACGTCAACCGGCAGGTGGAGTTCCTCCGGGAGGCCGAGGAGATTCCGGACGACGTCGCCATCTACGGCTTCGTCTACGACTTTCAGGGAATCTACGGCGACGTCGATGGCCGCGCGTACCTGATCAACGTCGACGGCGAGACCGATCCGGCGGCGATCCGCGAGCGCGTTCCGGAGGGGTACGAGCCGGCGGCCGTCAGCCTGCTGGCCTGACTCGAGTACAACCCCTGGCATCGGCGTCGACCGCCATCCGCTCGCGCGAGCCGGCCGTCGACACCGTTTTACCACTCCCGGAAAACGTATCGGGCATGCGCTCGCTCCTCGAGTCCGACGTCGGCTTCTACTACGCCGTCGGCGCGTTCGTCGCCGTGATCTTCGTCATCGGGCTGGCGACGCTCGCGGTGCTCTCGCCGGCCGGAATCGGCGCTCGAGAGCTGGGCGGCCTCGTCGTCGGCTTCCTGCTGTTCATGGTCGTCTACTTCATCTCGATTACGATCCACCAGCTCGAGAAGCGCGAGGAACTGTAACGGCGGCGTCGCACCGACGAGGACGAGACGGACGAGAAGAGTCAGTACCCTGCCCTCAGTGAGCAGCCGTCAGTCCTAGTCCTGCGCCGTTGGTGAAATCTGACCCTGTTCCTGACCGCGGGCCGCCGTCGCCGCCTGTGACTGCGAGGTCCACTCGAGAGTACCCTGGTAGTGGAACGCCTCGTTGTCCTGCTCGGGATCGACGACCGTCAGATCGGCGATCCAGCCGTTGTCGAGCAGTTCGGCGACCTCGTCGTGACGCTGGAGGATGTCGGTCACGCGCTCGACGGGCGCGTGGATGACCGCCGTCAGGCGGAGCGGCTGGTGGTACGACTCGTCGTCGGAGAGTTGCAGCGACTGAAGCGGGAGGCCGGTCATCAGGTCGCCGCCGTTGCCCTGCACGACGCCGACGTTTCCGAGCGCGTTCTGCGTGACCTTCGAGCCGCTGCCGTAGACGCCGTTGTCCACCGTCGCGAAGTAGTACTGGTTGTTGATCCACTGGGTGACCACCAGCGGGCCGGTCATGATCGCCTCGAGCGCGTCGCCCTCGGGGTCGGTCGTCCAGTCGTAGGAGTGGAGGAACGCGCGGCCGTCCAGGTTCTCGTCGTCGGTCAGCTCGCGCGGGCCGATGACGAAGGAGGCGTTGCCGGCCAGCCCCCACTCGGGGCGGGTTTCGGCCCAGTCGGCGGCCTTGCGCTCGACTTCCGCGACGGCCTCCTCGGGGTCGACGTCGGTCTCGTCGGTCATCGACTCGAGGCGCTCGGCCGCCGCGCCGGCCTGTGCGCGCTCGAGGTCGGCGCGCAGCTGCTCGAGATCCTCGCGGTGGCTCTCGGGGACCGCGCCGTCGAACAGGGTGATCTCGTCGGTCGTCGTGTTGTGCTCGCCGGCGAGGAAGACCGTGTCGTCGGGGATGTGGAACCCGCGTTCGCGGAGTTCGGCCTGCACGTCCGGGTCGTTGCAGATTGTTGCGAGCACGCGGGCGTTCGGGCCGCCGGGGTTGCCGGCACAGGCCCCGCAGTCGAGACTCGAGTCGAACGGGTTATTCGTCGTCTCGCTGGCATGGCCGGCGAAGACGACCAGGCGGGCGAACTCCGTCCAGCCCATGAGCGCGAAGGCGTTCTCCGCGTACCCGACCTTCTGCTCGAGGCTCATCCCTTGCGGGAGGTCGTGGTCGGCGTGGCTGTGGTCGTCGTGGTCGTCGTAGTCGATCGCGGGCGAACAGAACTCGTGCCGGCTCGGGACGCGGTCCGCGACGGCGCTCTCGAGCGAGGCGATCGCCGAGGGGGCGAGCGTCCGCGCGGCCATCGCCGAGCCGTAGGCGGCGCCGCCGCCCTCGACGAACGGGAACGCGGCGACGGCGTTGGCCTTGAGCCGCTTGAAGTGTTTCCGGGTCGCCGTCGCGAGCCCCTTCCAGCGGTCGCGTTTCGCCGTCGTCTCCGGGTCGTCGGGCCGGTCGACCACGCGGTGCTCGGCGTCGACGATCGGCGGACAGGCGTCGACGTCGGCTTTCGCGTCGTAGCCGCGGTACCGCATCGGCACGCCGAAGAAGCCGGCGTAGCCGTGGGTCTCGTAGGACCCCTGGTCCTCGATGTGGCGGCGGATGATCTCCGAGCGCGTGTCGATGCAGAACACCAGCTGGGCGGCCGGCCGCGACGACTTGTCCGCGTCGGCGGGATCGGTCACCGAGCCGTCGATCTGCTCGAGCAGGCGCTCGCGGTAGCTCTTCTCCCAGGCGGTCAGCCAGATTTCAGGGATCGGGAGCACCTCCTCGCTGTCGTCCGCTCCGTCGCCGGCGTCGGCACCGCGCTCGTCGTTCGCAGGCTCGATCGGCGCGTCCAGCAGGTCCGCGAGCGTCAGCCGCACCGCGAGGTAGTCACGTAGCGTGATCGGATACTCGGCCTGCCAGGGGTCGGTTTCGTCGTCGACGCGCTGCTTGATGAAGCCGGTCCAGCCCGGCAGCGCGGCGAAGTGGTGCTCGGCGATGTCGGTCCACCGGTCTTCGGGATAGTCGCCGAGGACCGACTCGAGCGCCTCGGTCGCCGTCTCCGGGAGGTCGCCGGGATCGTCGCAGCCCGGCACGTCGCCGTCGTAGGGCGCGACCGAGCGCCAGGCGGCGTAGAACCCCTCCTCGCGGTTCGGCATCGGCCACTTGGCCTGCCCCTCGTCGAGGAAGGCCGCGAGCCACTTCGAAAGCACGCGGTCGACGGTCTCGGTCGCGTCGTCGGCGTCCGCGTCGCGCGCCGCGTCGGCCTCGGCCATCTCCTCGAGGAGCGTTTCGGGGTCGCGATCGATGCCGCGGGCCTCGAGTTCGTCCTCGAGCACGTCGGAATCGATCTGGCCGCGCTCCCGGGCCTTCCGGAAGACGTCGGGGTGCGGGTACCCACGGCCGCCGAACAGGGACTCGGCCTCGTCGACGGCCCGGTGGAACGGCCGGTCCTCGAACCCCGAGAGAGGATTGGCCGTGACGAACGAGTACAGCGGCCAGACGGAGCCGACCCGCTCGGCCGCGCGCTCGATCGTCGCGGCGAGGGGATCCCGATCGGCGTCGGTGCCGGTCTCGGGGCGGTCCGCCGCCTGATCGGGTTGCTGCGATTGCTGTGGCGTCTGTTCGGCTTCCGGTTCGAGTTCGGACTGGGCCGTCGGCTTAGACATCTTTGTACTCCTCCTTGTTCGTAAGAACGGTCGACGAATCCGGCTGCGAGAGGTTCAGTAGCGAGACGTAGAGGCGCTCGCTCGAGCGGTGCCACCCGAGTTCCGTCGCGACGTACGCGCCGACGAACAGGGCGACGACGAGCCCGTGGGCGATCGTCACGTCGGTCGAAGCGTGGGTCATCGCCGAGGGAACCACCGCCGAGATCGCGTTGTACAGCAGGGCGTAGCCGCCGATCGCGGTGAGGACGACCAGCGGGACACTGACGAACCGGACCGACCGGGGCAGCGTCGTCCGGTTGAGGATGTCCCGCGCCGCGGTCAGCGTCGTCAGGACCACGACGAGCGTCAGGATCGTCCCGCTGTCGAACGACAGGCCCGTCGCTTTCCCGGTGAGGGCGCCGAAGAGCACGCCGCCGCCGACGGCCGTCGCCAGACTGAGGAGGGCGCTCGAGAAGCCGAATTCGGTGTGGCCGGCGTGTTTGGCCGTCGACTTCGGCGCCGCCTCCTCGACGGCGGCCCCCGACGAGAGGAACAGGTAGGCCTTGTAGAAGCCGTGCAGCACGAGGTGGGCGATCGCGGCCGCGAAGAATCCGAGGCCGCACTGGAGGATCATAAAGCCCATCTGGGCCATCGTCGAGCTGCCGAGCTTGCGTTTGACGTCCGTCTGGACGAGCAGCATCGCCTGGCCCAGCAGGGCGCTGACCGCGCCGAGGACGACGACGGCCGACATGATCGCGAGGTGGTCGGCGACCAGCGGCGAGAAGCGGGTCAGCAGCACCCCGCCCGCGTTGACGAACCCCGCGTGCATCAGCGCCGAGGCCGGCGTCGGCGCCGTCATCGAGGACAGCAGCCACCCGTGGAACGGGAACAGCGCCGACTGGATCAGCGCCGCGAGGACGATCCCGCCGGCGGCGACGAGGCCGACCGTCGCGGAGACCTCCTCGAGGCCGCCGAAGATACCGGAAATCGACGTCGTTCCGGCCTCCCACGCGAGTACGGCCAGACTGCCGGCCAGCACCGCGCTGCTGGCGACGAAGTACCGACGCGCCAGCGCGCCGGCGGCCCGGGCCTGCTCCCAGTCGCGGACGTGGCCGATGAGGCCGGCCATCAGCAGGCCCATCGCGAGCCACGCCGCCGCGAACAGCGCGACGTGGTCCGCCGCGGTCAGGGCCATCACGACGAGCGTGAACGCGAACACGCGGGCGAAAAAGCGCTCGAGGTCGCGGTCGCCCGCCATGTAGCGCCGGGAGTAGCTGTGGACGATGCCGCTGAAGAAGGTGACCACGACCCACAGCACCGCCGTCAGTCCGTCGACGACGACATAATCGACGCCGGTCCACGGCTCGCCGCGCCGAATCGTCAGCGCGAGGACGCCGACGCTACAGAGGAACAGCGCCCATACCAGCCGCGTCGACGCCCGCGGGACGACCGAATCGTCCGTCGTCGTCAGTTCCGAGAGTTGTGCGGCGTCGATCGAGCGTTCGTCAGTCATGCGTCGAGTGTCACCTCCGACCAGCGCGGACGGTTGCGCTGCAGGATCGATCCGTCTGGTCGTCGCTACCACCGCTTTGAACATCCTGGTTATTATAACCTGCTGTTCGAACAAATCGTTCGTCAAATCCCGTGTGAAAGAACATCATGGTCTATCGCAAGAAGTGCCGCAACCCAATCTGCCGATCAGACGGCGATCCGGACGGTCGGTCGCGTTGGCACGACGGAGACGCCGCTGAAGCGGCGTTACCGGCGAAATCGGACGGCGGATAGCGGTATAAAAAAGCGAACCGAACCCGGCGACGGCGCGGTTACTCCGCGGAGAACTCGTCGAAGGAGGTCGACTCGTGGCTGCGCACGAGCACCTCGTCGGTGATCGTTAGTCCCATGTCCGAGAGCTCCTGCGCGATCGGGGTGATGTCCCGATCGTTCTTGACGACGGCCGTCACGAGGAGGTTCTCCTCGCCCGTCACCAGTTCCTGGACCGAGACGACGCCGGGGATGTCCAGAACCTCGTCGAGATAGTCGCCTCGCTCCGGGATCGGCGCCGTACAGAAGAGCAGCATCCGGATCGGATATCCGGACTTCGTGTAGTCGATGTTGGCGCTGTAGCCTTTGATGACGCCCTCGGACTCAAGGCGCTGGATGCGCTTGCGGACCGTACTCGAGGACGCGTCGGTCCGTTCGGCGATCTCGCCGGACGAGAGGTTCCGGGCCTCCTCCTGGAGCGCGTAGAGGATCTCCCGGTCGACCGCGTCGAGCTCGTACTCGGTCATACCGCGTCGTTTCGACCGGCGAATATAAGGGACTTCGCCTGCGTCCCGCGGGCTGGGTTCGGGTCCGTCGGAGGGGCGCTCGCCGATCTCGAGCGAATGGGGAGGGCCTGGCTCGAGGGCGAGACTTGCAACCCCAGCGAAAGCCAGAGATGGCAGGACATCGGCCGTGACACCCGGTGTGTCGGCGGTCCATGAGTCGCAGCGTTTATACGTATCCGTCCACTCTCTTTAGAAGCAATGGCGCAAGGAACCGTTGATTTCTTCAACGACACTGGCGGCTACGGATTCATCGAAACTGAGGATGCGGACGAGGACGTCTTCTTCCACATGGAAGACATCGGCGGCCCGGACCTCGAAGAAGGACAGGAGCTCGAGTTCGAAATCGAGCAGGCCCCCAAGGGCCCGCGCGCGACGAACGTCGAGCGCCTGTAAGGCGGATTCGTAACGGTATCGGCACTTGACTGCAGTATTTTACACCGACTAGCTACGGCGCTCGCGTTCCGGTTGGAACGACAAGTAGGGGACTTTAGTAGCGCCGCGTCCGAGGGCTGGGTATGGCCGACTCCTCGTCGGAGCCCGAACCCGAGACGGACGCCGACGGCACCGCTCCTGATCCGGTGTCCACAGCCGCCGATCCGGAGCCGCTGGTCCGGCGCAGCGACGACATTTCATACGAGTCCGTCGACGCGGCGGACGGCCTCGAGAAGGGCGTGCTGATCGGCGACAAGCACGGCGCCCCACACTTCGCGATCCGCCGGTTCGTCCTCGAGCCCGGGGCGGACGTGCCGAAACACACCAACGACGTCGAGCACGAGCAGTACGTTCTAGAGGGCGAGTACGTCGTAGGCATTGCGGACGAGGAGTACGAGGTTACAGCCGGCGACTCCCTACTGATCCCCGCCGGGGCAGTCCACTGGTACCGCAACGAGGGCGACGAGCCCGGAGCCTTCCTCTGTGCCGTCCCGAACGGCGACGACGAGATCGAACTGCTCGAGTAGCTCGGACAGTGTCGCTTGAGCGCATCGATCGCCCTATCGAACCGAGCTTCTTCCAGGCTGCTGGGTGGAATCGCAACTACTAAACACTCTTTAGGCACACCTAAATACGAATGGCAGGATCGCACTCGGCGGGGGCTCACGCAGCCCGTGAGCAGGAGGGATGGTTCACCGGGACGCTCGTCCTGTTCTGTCTCGCGAGCGCGGTTATCACCGTCGTCGCGGGACTGGTACAGGTGAGCTTCGGATCGTACTCGATGACGATCGGGGAGGCCTGGCGAGCGGTCGTCGATCCGGCGGTCGTGTTCAACCGGCAGGCGTGGAACGCGTTCCTGTTCGGGGGCGAACTGCCCGAGATGAGCAGGAACAGCATCGTCGTCTGGAACATCCGGCTCCCGCGGGTGTTCGTCGCGATTATCGCCGGGACGACGCTGGCGGTGTCGGGTGCGATCTTCCAGGCGGTGACGCGCAACGAACTGGCCAGCCCCTTCGTGCTGGGCGTGAGCTCCGGCGCCGGGTTCGCCGTGCTCGCGACGCTGGTCGTCTTCAGCGGCCTCGCGCCGCTCCTGCCGCTTATCGCCGCACTCGGCGGAACGATCGCGTTCCTCGTCGTCTACCTGATCGCCTGGAAAGACGGCACGAGCCCCGTTCGACTGGTGCTGGCCGGCGTCATCGTCAACATGGTCTTCCAGTCGCTCCAGCAGGGGCTGTTCTTCTTCGCCGACGACATCGGCGTCGTCCAGACCGCGATCGCCTGGCTGACCGGCTCGCTGACCGGCACCGGCTGGGACGAGGTCCGCATCGCCACCATCCCGGCCATCATCGCGATCGTGCTCGCGATGGCCGGGGCTCGACAGCTCAACGTCTTGCTGCTCGGCGAGCAGACCGCCCGCTCGCTCGGGATGCGCGTCGAGATGGTGCGGTTCCTGCTGTCGGGCGTGGCCATCCTGGCCGCCAGCGTCGCGATCTCCGTCGCCGGGATCGTCAGCTTCTTCGGCCTCGTCGTGCCCCACATCGTCCGCAACACCGTCGGGAGCGACTACCGTCAGCTGATGGTCGGCTGTCTGTTCGCCGGGCCGGCGCTGATGGTCGCCGCCGACGTCGGCGCCCGCCTCGCGCTCGGCGGCGTCCAGATGCCGGTCGGCGTCGTCACCGGCCTGCTCGGCGGGCCGTACTTCCTCTATCTGATGCGCAAACAGCGATCGATGGGTGAACTCTAATGACGGATCCGAGTACCATGACCGACACGAACGTCGACCCGGACGCCGACGCATCGACAGGGCACAGCGCACGCGACGCGGACGCCGAGACGAACCTCGACATCGCCGACACCGCTGCCGATGGCAAGACGACGACCGGCGGCCACGACGACGACGCCAAGAGCGCCCTCGTCGGCGACAGCCTCGAGTTGAGCTACCCCGGCAGCGACGAGACCATCGTCGACTGTACGCGCCTGGACGTGCCGGAGGGCGAGATCACCGCCCTCGTCGGCCCCAACGGCAGCGGCAAGAGCACGATGCTGAAGGCGCTCTCGAAGCACCTCGAGCCGGATACGGGCGTCGTTCGGTTGCGCGGGGAGGACCTCCAGTCGTTCGATCGGCCCGAACTCGCGCGCGAACTCGGCCTCCTCTCCCAGGAGAACGACTCGGTCAGCGGGATCACCGTCGAGGACCTGGTCTACCACGGTCGCTATCCGCACCGCGGATTCTTCGACAGCGTCTCCCCGGAGGACCGCGAGGCGGTCGAACGCGCCCTCGAGTTGGCAGGCGTCGAGCACCTCCGCGATTCCGAACTCGGCCAACTCAGCGGCGGCCAGAAACAACTCGCCTGGATCGCGATGGTGCTGGCCCAGGATACGGACATCCTCCTGCTGGACGAGCCGACGACCTTCCTCGATCTCCACCACCAGTTCCGCGTCCTCGAGACGATCCGCCAGCTGAACGAGGAGAAGGGCGTCACCGTCGCGGTCGTGCTCCACGACATTTCCCAAGCCGCGCGGTTCGCGGACTACCTCATCGCGATGCGCGACGGCGAACTGTACGACTGGGGCCCGCCGGAGGAGATCGTCACCGAGCAGTTGCTCGCGGACGTGTTCGAGGTCGAGGCGACCGTCGCCTACGATCCCGAACTGCAGGTGCTCCCCAAGCGAGCGCTGCAATCTGACAACGAGTAAGGGCGATACCGGAACGCTTTTCTACTTTTAGGCAAGCCTAAAGCGTAATGACTGACGACAGCCACCGAACGAGACGAGCGATTCTTCGAACGAGCGCAACAGTTGCCGGGGCGGGCCTCATTGCCGGGTGTACGAGCGACGGAAACGGCAATGGCGACGGCAACGGAAACGGGAACGGCGATACCGAAAGCGGAAACGGTGACAACAGCGGCAACGGAAACGGCTCGAGCGAGAGCTACTCCGTGACGATGGAGCCGGTCGGCACCGTCGAGTTCGATTCCGTTCCGGAAACGTGGGCGGCCAACAACGGCAGCTGGGCCGACATGGGCATCGCGCTCGGGCAACAACCGCCCGAGGCCGTCTACCTTACCGATCGCTATCACACGCAGTACTACGACGAAATCCCCGACGTCAGCGTCGATAAGAGCGAGATCGACGCGCTCTGGGACGACGAACTCGACCCCGAGGAGTTCATCGAACTCAGCGAACAGGTCGACGTGTTCGTCATGGACCCGAACTTCCTCATCAACCGCGGGGACTGGGATCAGGACGATATCGACCAGATCGAATCGATGGGCGCGCCCTTCTTCGGCAACAGTATCTTCTCGCGGGACTACGGTTGGCACGACTACGAGTTCCTCACGCTGTACGAGGCCTTCGAGAAGCTAGCGGAAGTCTTCCAGGAGCAGGAACGGTACGAGGCCTTCGCGTCGCTCCACGACGGGTTCCAGGACGAAGTCGAGGCCATCGTCCCGCCGGAAGACGAGCGGCCGGACGTTGCGATCGTGTGGCCGGCCGGCGACGACACGTTCTATCCCTACACCATCGACGAGGGGACGAGCTACAAACAGTGGCGCGACCTCGGCGTCGGCGACGCGCTGAGCGAGGCGGGCGTTTCGGACTTCACCGACGATCGCGGGACGATCGACTACGAGAACCTGCTCGAGATCGATCCCGACGTCCTCGTGCTCCGCGGGCCGAGCAACGAGTCCCTGAGCGACGAGGAGTTCCAGAATCAGGTCGTCGCGGAGATGGAAAACCACAACGTTGCCAGCGACCTGACGGCCGTCCAGAACGGCGACGTCTACCGCGGCGGCCCGCTCTACCAGGGACCGATCGCGAACCTCGTGCTGACCGAGCGCGCAGCCCGGGATCTCTACGGCGTCGACGAGGAACTGTTCGACCGGCAGGAGGTCAGCGACATCGTCAACGGGAACTTCTAAGTCGACGGTCCGCGACCGTCGCACGGCTCCGGTGGGCCGTCTCTTTCGCGTTTTTCTCGCTGCGATTTTACCTACTGTGGCACGTCGCCCAGCCAAAACTGCATCACCAATCAACGGTGCCACTCAAGCACTCGTTAGTCGGACCACGTGAACGTGTTCGAATCGTCGGATTCCGAGGGAGAGTCCGGTTCCGAGTTCGCGTCCGAATCCGAATCGCGATCGGCATCCGATGTCGACCCCTGAGAGGTGTCGTCATCGTCGTGCCCGTTGGATTCGTCGGGCGCGTCGTGCTCGTCAGCCGGCACCGCGGCCGGCTGGGGCTGTGCCTCAACGTCGATCACTGGCGCACCCGCATCCGGAGTAGCCCTATCGTCACCGGTCGCGTCGGCGGCCGGCAGCGGGGAGTCAGGACCTGCGATCGCATCGGGTTCAGCCGACACCTCGAACTTCCCGACGGCGTCCGCGAGTTCTCGAGCCTGCTCGGACAGCGCGGTTGCGGTGTGTGAGACGTCCGTCAGCGACGACGTCTGCTCTTCGGCGGCCGCGGCGGCCGTCTGCGCCTCGGCGCTGGTCTCCTCGCTGATCGCCGTCACGTCGTCGGCCATCGAGACGATCTCCTGGGTCGCGGCGGCCTGTTGCTGGGTCGCCGAGGAAATCTGCTGGATGCCGTCGTTGGTCTCGGCCGCGTACTCCGAGATTTCCTCGATCGAGCCGATCGCGTCTTCGACCGCGCCTCGGTGGTCCCCGATCCGCGCGTCCGTCTGCCGGACCACGGCGGCGACCTGCTCGGCCTGCCCGCGCACCCGCTCGAGGCGCTCCTCGACGTCGTCAGCGGCCCCCTGGGTGTCCTCCGCGAGGGACTTGACCTCGTCGGCGACGACGGCAAAGCCGGCATCCGCGGCGTCCGCACGTGCGGCCTCGATGTTGGCGTTCAGCGCGAGCATGTTCGTTTCCTGCGCGACCTCGCGGATGAACTCGAGCAGGTCGTCGATCGCGTCGATCTCGGCCTCGAGTTGCTCGACCTCGTCGACGGCAGCCGCGGCCTCGTCCTCGATGGCGTTCATGCCGTCGATGGCGCTCGTCGCCGATTCGCGAGCGGCCGAACTGGTCCGGGCGGTGCGCTCGGCGAGCGTAGCGACGTCCGATGCGGTTGCGGCGATCTCCTCGGTCGTCGTCGAGAGGTCGTCGATCTCGCCGCCGATCGTCGTCAGTTGGCCGCTCTGGCGGTCCGCACCGTCGGCGATCTGCTGAACCGACGTCGCCACCTGCTCGGAGGCCGACCGCACCTCGACGACGCCCTCCGCCGTCGAATCGGCCGCCTCGTCGACTGCGTCGGCGAACGCTCGCGTCGCCGCGAGCGTCGCCTCGATATCGTCCATCATCGCGTTGAACTCGGCGGCGATCGTCGCCATCGCCTCGCTCTCGTCGTCGGACTCGAGCCGGCGCGTGAGGTCGCCGTCGGCGCAGGCCCGCATCGCCTCGCCGTAGTCGTCGGCGGTTTCCTCGAGGCGCCGAGAGAACGCCTCGGACTCGGCGCGGGCTTGCTCGGCCTCCTCGCGGGCTTCCTCCGCGTCCTGCAGGGCCGACTCGGCCCGCTCGCGCTCGCGTTCGGCCTCCTCGAGTCGATCGCGCAGCGAGCGGCGCATCCGGTCGATCGACCGGTGGAGTTCGCCGAGTTCGTCGCTGCGGTCGGACTCGACCGACTCCTCGAGGTCGCCGTCCTCGATGGCGGCCGCCCGCTCGGAGAGGTGTCGGAGCGAGCCCGCGGTGGTGCGGCCGACGGTCGCCCCGAGCAACAGCATGCTGGCGAAGACGACGCCGATCATCGAGAGGATCTGGTTCGAGATGTCCGACTGCAGCGAGTAGGCCTCGCCGGCGGGCACGCGGGTCGTCAGCGTCCAATCCTGCTGTTCGGTTTCGAGGCCCGCGTAGCCGGCGACGGTCTCGGTGCCGCCCGCGTCGAACGACGTCGTGCCGGATCCGGTGCCGATCTCCGTCGGATCGATCGCGTCCTCCTGCAACAGCCGCGAGCGGTCCGCGGCGAGGACGGTCGTTCCCGACTGATCGACGACGACCACGTCGTCGCTCGCGTCCGTCCCGACCATATACTGGGACAGCGATCCGAGATCGACCAGCCCGACCACCGCGTGGTCGGCGCTGGACATGCCGATCACGAGCATCGCGGGCCGGCCGTCCTCGGTCTCGAACGGTTCGGAGAAAGTGACCTGCGACGGCGATTCGGTCGCGGTCGCGAGCCGGTCGTCGACCGCATCGCTCACCTGTCCGCCCTCGAGGGCCGCATCGGTTCCGGACTTGGCGTCGACTTCCCCCGTCTCGTAGTTGACGTAGTAGGCGCCGTCGAACGCCGTCCGATCGGTCATTCGGTATAACGAGTCGGCGACGGCGAACCGATCGCCGTTCCGAAACGTCGACGAGCGGACGAGCGAGTCCACGTACCGGCCGGTCGAATCGAACCAGGTATCGAGCCGGCTCGCGTCCTTTTGTGCATCGGAGACGAGCTGGGACTCGACGTCGGACTCGAGCTCCGCGCCGGTGTGCGCGTAGATGACCCCGCCGAAGGCCCCGACGACCAGAACCACGACGATCAGTGCAGCCACGAACCGGAGCGCGTAACGGCGCCGAACACCAGGAACGTACTCCCACGGATTCAACCTCATCTGGTTGAGGATTCGACACCCGTCTCATGTACGTTGGTAAGAGTGTTCCGTACGCCTATATACCGGACCGGAGGGGTACGCAATCGTCCGAACGACCGCGGGACGGTTCCCGATCGGACCAGTCCGAACCGCTGAAATACCGCGCGCCCGTACCCGGTATCGTGTCGAAGCAGGTCCAGCAGGTCGAAACGATCTTCTGCCACGAGACGGGTGACGATTACCTGATCGTCGTCCAGCGCGACGGCGAGCGGCTGTTCCGGGCGAAGCTCGTCCTCTCGGAGACGTCGGCCGGTCCCCGACCCGCCAAGTTCCGCCTCAAGCAGGGCTCGAGCGAGGAGCCCCGCCAGCCCGACGAGTTCGTCGAACTCGCCCGCCGCGCCAAGCGGATCCGCATTTCTGAACAGACCTCCGCCGAGAAGCGCCGCGAGCTCACCGAGATGCTCGCGGGCTACCAGCTCGAGGACAAGGCCAAGGCCGTCCGGACCTGCCGGTACTGCGCCTCGGCTGGCCGGTACTCGCCGATCACGACCGAAACCGCCGTCAAGGACGACAACGACTGGATCTGTCAGGACTGCGCGCGTCAGGAACTCGAGCGCCAACTGTCGTTCTCGGGCGGCGGTGCGGTCACCGGCGCCGCCAAAGAGCGTCTCGAGGACCTCATGCTCGAGGTGCAGGACTTAGAGCGGATCGTCAACCTGCTCAAGGGGCAACTCGACCCCGACCTGACGAAGTTCGATACGATCTCGGCGACGACCGACGAGATCGATCCCGTCCCGGTCGACTCCCTGAATCTCCATCCGGGCCTGCAGAACCTGCTCGAGGACCGATTCGAGACGCTGCTGCCCGTCCAGAGTCTCTCGGTGGAGAACGGCCTGTTCGACGGCGACGACCAGATGGTCGTCTCCGCGACGGCGACCGGGAAGACCCTGGTCGGCGAGATGGCCGGCATCAACCGGGTCTTGAACGGGAAGGGGAAGATGCTCTTTCTCGTCCCGCTGGTCGCGCTTGCCAACCAGAAGTACGAGGACTTCCAGGACGAGTACGGCCACCTCGTCGACGTCTCCATCCGCGTCGGGGCGAGCCGGATCGCCGACAACGGCAACCAGTTCGACCCGAACGCCGACGTCATCGTCGGCACCTACGAGGGGATCGACCACGCCCTCCGGACCGGCAAGGACATGGGCGACATCGGGACCGTCGTCATCGACGAGGTTCACACCTTGAAGGAGGAAGACCGAGGCCACCGACTCGACGGCCTCATTTCGCGGCTCAAGTACACCTGCGAGCAGCGCGCGAAACGGCGCGACGACTACGGGGGCGCCCAGTGGATCTACCTCTCGGCGACCGTCGGCAACCCCGAACAGCTCGCGGACGTCCTCGAGTCGACACTCATCGAGTTCGAGGAGCGGCCGGTGCCGATCGAGCGCCACGTCACCTTCGCCGACGGCCAGGAGAAGGTCCGCATCGAGAACAAACTCGTCAAACGCGAGTTCGACACCAAGTCCTCGAAGGGGTACCGGGGCCAGACGATTATCTTCACCAACTCCCGACGACGGTGTCACGAGATTTCGCGCAAGTTGGAGTACTCCTCCGCCCCGTACCACGCCGGGCTGGACTACAAACGCCGGAAGAAGGTCGAACGCCAGTTCGGCGAGCAGGAGCTATCGGCGGTCGTCACGACCGCGGCGCTCGCAGCCGGGGTCGACTTCCCCGCTTCGCAGGTCGTCTTCGACTCGCTGGCGATGGGTATCGAGTGGCTCTCCGTCCAGGAGTTCCACCAGATGCTTGGCCGCGCGGGCCGGCCCGACTACCACGACAAGGGGAAGGTGTACGTCCTCGTCGAACCCGACTGCGCCTACCACAACTCGATGGAGGGGACCGAGGACGAGATCGCGTTCAAACTGCTCAAGGGCGAGATGGAGTCGGTGATGACCCACTACGACGAGGCCGCCGCCGTCGAGGAGACCCTGGCCAACATCGCGGTCGGCGGCAAGGCCGCGAAGGCGTTGAATGACCGCATGCTCGGCGAAGTGCCGACGAAACACGCCATCGGCAAGCTGCTGCAGTACGACTTCATCGACGGCTTCGAACCGACGCCGCTCGGCCAGGTCATCACCCAACACTTCCTCGAGCCCGGCGAGGCCTTCACCCTCGTCGACGGAATTCGGAAGGACGCCCACCCCTACGACCTCGTCGCCGACATCGAGCTTCGGGACGACGATCTCTGAGCGGCGTCAGTCCTCTTCGCTCGCGCTCTCGCTGTCGCTCTCGAGTCGGTTCGAACCGGGCGGTTCTCGGGGAGTTTGAGGGTTCGAGGCGGCCAGCAAGTTCTGGAGATACCGCATTCCGGTGGCGATGGCCATCACGCTGTCCATCAGCGCCTGTTGGGACGCGCCGTCGGGATAGATCCGGTGCTCCATCTGGAGCGTCTCGGCCTCGCGAAGTTCGCAGCCCCGGCTCTCCTCGTCGAGGAACGTGTAGAATCCGGGCGTCGTCGCGAGCACCGGTCCGATCTGACTCAACAGTTCCGCGCGTTGTCCGTCGTCGCGCACGAGCCGTCTGGCCCGCTCGCTGTCGAGCCCGCTGCGGCCGACGACCCGGACCGGCCCCTTCGGCTCCTCCTTGATGAGGTGGATCGGCAGGCTCGAGAGGGTCACCTGCAGGTTGAACTCCGTCTCCTCCTGCGTGTGTGCCGTTATCTCCTGAACGGCGTTTCGGTCGAGCCACCAGCGGACCTGTCGTTCGCTCACGTGGGTCGGCATAGCACGGATACGACGCCGGAAAAATAAAGCGTTGAGCCGGCAGCAGCCGTCGTTTCGATCGGAACAGGCGTCTGCCGCCGGCGAGCACTCGCGAACTGCCCGCCGTACGAGCGAGGCAGTTCGTCGTTGTAGCCGGCTCGAGGTGCTGTGATAAAGCCTATGCGGCACTAGTTCGTTGAGCGACACGAACGATGGGTCGTCTTGAGTGTATCCGCCGGTCGCTCGGTCGCGCCCTCCACGCGCTCCAGTTTCTCGTACTGCTGCTGGTCCTGCTGTTCGTCGCGCTGCCCCACGATAACGCGTGGAGTATCCTGTTTGCGGTCCTGATCGTGTTGTTGCTGCTCGCAACTGCGGTCGGTCTCTGGCGGCGGCCGGCCGACGGCGACGGGCAGGCCCACCTCGGGACGGCCGACGATATCACGTCCGATCCGTTTGCGGATCCCGGACAGGCGGCCAAAGACAGGTGGGAGCAGGCGGTTCGTCGACTGCCGGGCGAGGACGACGAGCGAGACTGAGTGTCGGGGATCGAGTTGCCGGCAGCGCCGACAGCGCCGCGGTCAGGGAACGAACGCAACCCCGAACAGCGACAGCAAGAGTACCAGCAGCGAGCCGGGGAAGCCGCCGATGGCGACGATAACGAGCGCGATCGGCGTGACGGCGACGTTGAGGCCGAACACCGCCTGTGCGAGAAACAGGACGACGAGTCCGACCACCGCGTTGACGATGAAGGGCCTGACCGTCTGGATCAGCGTGGAGGCACCCAGGACAGCCGCAAGGACGAGGACCAATAGGAGGATCTCGAGACCAGTAACCATACGCGATACTAGCTCAGGACGATACAAAACGGTTCGGAACGGAACGAAACCCTTTATGATGTCCGCCCGAAAGAGTGGATGCGGGATCGTGGGTTAGCCTGGTATACTTCGGGCCTTGGGTGCCCGTGACCCCGGTTCAAATCCGGGCGATCCCATTCATTCTGTCGCGAACAAGATCGTGAGCGACGAATTCGTGACGATCTCCAGTTCAAATCCGGACGATACCCTTCGTTCTGTCACGAGCGACGCTATGAGCAACAGACGTTGATGGTAGCTAGATGTAACCGTGAAAGCGATCAAAAGGGGGTATTCTCGAGCAATTCCGATCCGAATCCTCGAGCCGGGAGGGTGGCTCGCAGGCGTGCTCTGGTGGGTGCTCGCGTGGCGGGCTGACCTGCCGTTTGAGAGACAGGCCAATTGGATGTGAAGGTGTAACACAAGTAAGTGCTATCCCATCTTTGTTTGGGTCGCGGACAGTACCTGAATAAGTCGAAGTCGCGGAACTGACGAGACGGCACGTTGCGAACGACTAGCCTGTTGCCACGATAGGGAATCGACGAACAGATCCACTGTTCTAACGTTCTCGAACAGTAACGATTATTCGCGCCAGAGACTCTCTAGACCGCTTTCCGGAATTCGTTTCTGCGAGCGCAGGCCCTTTTCACGTCACGTCCCAACCGTCGCGTATGCAGGAAACAGCCGATCCGGAGACGTGTCCGACCGCGAACGGCATGCCGATGCTCGGCCTCGGCACCTGGCAGAACGAGGACCCCGACGAGTGCGCCGAGAGCGTCCGCACGGCCCTCGAGACGGGCTACCGCCACATCGACACCGCCCAGGCCTACGACAACGAGGGTGCCGTCGGCGACGGCATCGCCGCGGCGGACGTCGACCGCGAGGACGTCTTCCTCGCCACCAAGGTCTGGATCGACAACCTCGCGCACGACGACGTCCTCGAGACGGCCCGCGAGAGCCTCGACCGCCTCGGCGTCGACTACGTCGACCTGCTGTACGTCCACTGGCCCTCTCGCGAGTACGACGCCGAGGAGACGCTGTCGGCCTTCGACGAACTCTACGACGAGGGCCTGATCGAGAACGTCGGCGTCAGCAACTTCCTGCCCGAACAGGTCGAGGAAGCCGTCGAACTCTGCGACGCACCAATCTTCGCGAACCAGGTCGAACTCCATCCGCTGCTGCCCCAGGATGAGATCCGCGAGGTCTGTGACACCCACGACATCGAGGTCGTCGGCTACTCGCCGCTGGCCCGCGGTGCCGTCTTCGACCAGCCCGAAATTCGGGAAGTCGCCGAGAAACACGACGTCAGCGAAGCGCAGGTCAGTCTGGCCTGGGCCCGCGAAAAGGGCGTCACCGCGATTCCGAAGTCGGCCAGCGAGGACCACATTCGGGACAACTTCGAATCGCTGACCCTCGAACTCGACGTCGACGACGTCGAGACGATCGACGCGATCGACGGGACCGACCGGCAGATCGATCCCGGCTTCGCCCCCTGGAACTGATCGCGTCCGACGCGGTCGCCGCCACCAGCACCGTTTCCCCGCCGTTCTGCGATAACCGAGCGATCGACTTCGGCTTATAGCAGATTCGCGTCGGCGCTCGAGAACGAGCCGGACAGTTCTTCCGGCAACGGCCTCGTCTGTGGGTACCGGACAGCAGAGACACAGACGGAACCGGACTCAGTCCTCGGACTCGACTTCGTCGTCGGTCTCGGTCGCGGCCGGCCCACCGCCGGTCGCGTTCTCGAGCAGTTCCTCGTTGACTTTTGTGAACGTCGTGCCCCCGCAGCGACAGCCGTCACGTCGGCCGATCGGTAGGATCGAGCCGTCCGACAGTTCGGTCGCTGCGTAGAGTGCGCCACAGTGCGTACAGGCGGCGATCATCCGATCGGGATCGTCGCGTTCGTCCATCGCTGCGACGTGAGAACACGGATTGTAAATAGTTGCTGTAACGACGGGAGGAGTACCAGACCTGTTGTGATAGACGTAACAACGGTCGGAAATCGAGTGATTCCAGCGCGAGACGACAGTTTCCTGCAAGCCGAACGATTTCCGGGGTGAACTGACAACTAGACGATCCAATGTCGGCCCCCCGGATCGGAGTGAAACGGTGGCTGGTCAACGGGATCGTAATCACGATTCCGCTGGTCGCCACGCTCGTCGTGTTGCTCGTCGTCTTCGATTTCGTTCTCGGCGTGCTCTCCCCGGTTATCGAAGGCGTGCTCTACGCCTGGCCGAACGAACCGCCGCGGGCGGTCGTGCAACTGCTAACGCTCGCATCGCTGTTCGGACTCTTCCTCCTGATCGGGTTCGTCGCGGAGTATACGCCCGGCCGGTACATTTCCCAGCGCGTTCACCAGACGATGGAGACGATTCCCGGCGTGAGTACGGTCTACGAGAGCGTCCGCAGGGCGTCGAAGATCCTCGCCGACGACGATACGGACCAGTTCAAGGAGGTGAAACTCGTCGAGTTTCCCCACGAGGGAGCGTACATGCTCGGCTTCCTCACGGCGGTTACGCCGGACGATATCGAGCAGTCCGTCGCCAGCGAAGACATGGTGACGATCATGGTGCCGCTCGGACCGAACCCGACGACGAACGGCTTCGTGATGCACATGCCTCGCGAGAACGTCCACGACGTCGACGTCACCGTCGAGGAAGCCGCCCGCTCGATCGCGACGCTCGGCGTCGCCTCGAACGGGTTCGACGAAGACGAGTGACGCGACCGGATTATTTCAGAACCAGATACCAAAATGAATTGGCCGTACATACATAACTGAACGAACCGTATCGAAAATCGTGGCCACGTGAACGACAGGGAACGAGACAGGACGCGGCGTGTGTTCCCGACAGCGGTCGGGGACGACTTGTTCGACGTGGCCCGCCCTTTCGCGGCGCCGTCATCAGCCACCTACCAGCGGCTCGTCTCTCAGTCGACAGGACTCGAGTCTGCACGACGATCGGACCGCACCGACCGATAACTGCGATGCGATCCGCGATCAGTTTCGCCCCGCTTTGCGACAATTTATACCTATTGGCGCCCGTACCACAGTGCAATGGCGCAGGCGCAAGCGGGTAACTCCGAACTCGTCGATTCCTTCGAGCAGTTCTTCCGCAACTACTACGACAACGAGATCAAGCAGCTTGCGCAGCAGTACCCCAACGAGCAGCGATCGCTCCACGTCGACTGGCAGGACCTCTACCGGTACGATCCCGACCTGGCCGACGACTTCCTGAACCAGCCCGAGCAACTCCAGCGATACGCCGAGGAGGCGCTGCGGCTCTACGACCTCCCGATCGACGTCAGCCTCGGGCAGGCCCACGTCCGCGTCCGGAACCTGCCGGAGACGGAATCACCCGAAATTCGGGAGATCCGTTCCCCCGACATGAACACGCTCGTCGAGGTCCGCGGCATCGTCCGCAAGGCCACCGACGTCCGGCCGAAGATCGAGGACGCCGCCTTCGAGTGCCAGCTCTGTGGCACCCTCACGCGCGTCCCCCAGTCCAGCGGCGACTTCCAGGAACCCCACGAGTGCCAGGGCTGCGAGCGACAGGGACCGTTCCAGGTGAACTTCGACCAGTCCGAGTTCGTCGACTCCCAGAAGCTCCGCATCCAGGAGAGTCCCGAAGGGCTCCGCGGCGGGGAGACGCCCCAGTCGCTCGACGTCCACGTCGAGGACGACATCACCGGCGAGGTCACCCCCGGCGACCACGTCTCCGCGACCGGCGTCCTCCGCCTCGAGCAGCAGGGCGACGGCCAGGACAAGTCTCCCGTTTTCGACTTCTACATGGAGGGGATGTCCGTCGAGATCGAGGAGGAGCAGTTCGAGGACATGAACATCACCGACGAGGACAAGAAGGAGATCTACAACATCTCCAACCGGGACGACGTCTACGAGCAGATGATCGGCTCGATCGCGCCCTCGATCTACGGCTACGACCAGGAGAAGCTCGCGATGATCCTCCAGCTGTTCTCGGGGGTCACCAAGCAGCTCCCCGACGGCTCGCGGATCCGCGGGGACCTGCACATGCTCCTTATCGGGGACCCCGGTACCGGTAAGTCGCAGATGCTGGGCTACATCCAGAACATCGCCCCTCGCTCGGTCTACACCTCCGGGAAGGGGTCGTCCTCAGCCGGTCTCACGGCAGCCGCCGTCCGCGACGACTTCGGCGACGGCCAGCAGTGGACCCTCGAGGCCGGTGCGCTCGTGCTCGCCGACCAGGGGATCGCGGCGGTCGACGAGCTCGACAAGATGCGCCCGGAGGACCGCTCGGCGATGCACGAAGCGCTCGAGCAGCAGAAGATTTCCGTCTCGAAAGCGGGGATCAACGCCACGCTCAAGTCCCGCTGCTCCCTGCTGGGCGCGGCAAACCCCAAGTACGGCCGCTTCGACCAGTACGAACCCATCGGCGAGCAGATCGACCTCGAGCCGGCCCTCATTTCGCGATTCGACCTCATCTTCACAGTCACGGACCAGCCCGACGAGGAGAAGGACAAGAACCTCGCCGAGCACATTCTGACCACCAACTACGCGGGCGAGCTGACGACCCAGCGCGAACAGATGACCTCGCTGGAGGTCAGCAACGACGAGATCGACGAGATGACCGAGCAGGTCGACCCCGAGATCGACGCCGAACTCCTCCGGAAGTACATCGCCTTCGCGAAGCAGAACTGCCACCCGCGGATGACCGAGGCGGCCCGGGAAGCGATCCGGGACTTCTACGTCGATCTGCGCTCGAAGGGGACCGACGAGGACGCACCCGTTCCCGTGACGGCCCGGAAACTCGAGGCGCTCGTTCGCCTCTCGGAGGCCAGCGCCCGCGTGCGACTGTCCGATACGGTCGAAGAGTCCGACGCGAACCGGGTCATCGAGATCGTTCGCTCCTGTCTACAGGACATCGGCGTCGACCCCGAAACGGGCGAGTTCGACGCGGACATCGTCGAGGCCGGCACCTCGAAGTCCCAGCGCGACCGGATCAAGAACTTAAAGCAACTCATCAGCGACATCGAGGAGGAGTACGACGACGGCGCGCCGGTCGATATCGTCCTCGAGCGGGCCGAGGAGGTCGGCATGGACCAGTCGAAGGCCGAACACGAGATCGACAAGCTCAAACAGAAAGGCGAGGTCTACGAGCCGAGTACGGATACGTTGCGGACGACCTAACGGCCGGCGTGACGCCTGTCAGTATCGGACCGGAGTATCGTCGCTGTCGACACTAACTATCGCTGAATCTCGAGCACAAACACGGAGAGCCAGTTGCGCATCCGAACGGACGCTCGAGCGAGATTGGCGTCCGAACCCCTTCGCTACCGATCAGCGAGTTCCTCGAGCGCGGTGACCGTCGCACGAATCGTCACCGGGGCGACGTCGGCGACGTCGGCGGCGGCCGCCTGCGTCACCGTCGGCCACTCCTCGCGTTCCTGCGTCGCCTTGTAGAGACAGCCGCCGGCGACGCCGCTCGGATTCCGGCCGCCGATCTGCCCCGCTTCCGAGAGTGCGTTCGCGTGCTCGCGAGCGCGGCGTTCGACCGCGGAACCGACCTCGAGTTTCGCGGCGTATCGCGGCAGGTACTGCGCGGGATCGATCGGCCCGGTCGGCAGCCCCAGTTCGCGGTTCAACGCGTCGTACGCGGCGCGAAGTTCGTCGGCGTCGGCGCGAGCGACGGCCGTGATCTCGTCGATCGTACGCGCGACGGACCGCGTTCGACACGTCGCGTAGATCGCAGCGGCGGCGAACCCCTCGAGCGATCGGCCCTGAAAGAGACCGTCGGATTGGGCCGACTCGAACAGGGCGCAAGCCTGTTCGCGAACAGAGTCAGATAGGGAAAGCTGTGCGTTGACGCGTCTGATTTCGGCGAACCCGTACACTTGATTCCGTTCTGCTTTCGAGGAGATCCGGGCGCGATTGTGTTCGCGCCGGAGGCGCGCGATCTGCCGTCGTTTCCGGCCGGTCAACCGGGTTTCGTAACTCGAGTTAGAGCCGGATCCGTAGCCGATTTCCGTCGACAGCCCTCGATCGTGGCGCGATCGAGTGAGTGGGGCGCCGGTTCGTCGACGGTCGGTCTCCTCGTCGTCGAACGAACGCCATTCGGGCCCGCGATCGACCGCATCTTCGGTCGTGACGAGTCCGCACTCCTCACAGACCGTTTCGGTATCGGTCTCTCGCAATCGACCGTTGCACTCGGGACAGACCGAAGTCAAGTTCGAGTTCGAGTTCGAATCGGAAGTCGCCATTGTATCTCCTGATAATTACCGTTTGCCCCACAATGGTATTTAAAGTAACGGACTCGGTGAAATAAACGCATCCGAGATCGAATCGGTGTTTCTTATCGTCGTTCCAGATAGTGAACAATGCCGACACCGATCGCGACGTCAATCGGATCTAACAGGCAGCGCGCCGTTTTATGCCACGTACCGGTGTAGCAGCACAGCAACAGCACAGTCAAGATGACGGCTCACAATACGGAACCGTTTCGACGGCACGACACCGATACGGCGCTGCCGACACTCCCGCATCTCACCTCGATGACGTGGCGACACGGCCTGTTCGTTCACTGGCCGATCAGTCCCGACGCGCTCCGGCCACAGCTTCCGGACCCGCTCGCGCTCGAGACGTGGGAGGGGGACGCCTGGATCAGCGTGCTGCCGTTCGTGCTGGTCAACGTCGGCCTCCGCGGTTCGCCGTCGGCGACCAGGATCGCTTTCCCCGAACTCAACGTCCGGACGTACGTTCGGTACCGCGACGATCCCGGACTCTTCTTCTTCAGCGTCGACGTCGGCAATCCGCTCGTTGCGGCCGCGGCCGGGCAAACACGCCTTCCCGTCCGCTACGCGCAGATGCACGTCAGCGGCAGCGAGACGGGAATCTCGTTCTCGAGCCGGCGAACCGACGTCAACCCCGCGACGGCGGGGGAGCCGGACCGCGAGTCGGGCTGGTTTTCGGCGACGTACCGGCCCGACGGGGACGCGTTCAGGCCCGAACCGGACACGCTCGAGTACTGGCTCACGGAGCGGCGGCGGTTCTACGCGCCGGCGAACGGCGACGTCCTGACGGCCGAGGTCTCCCACGAGCCGTGGCCGCTGCAGCCCGCCGAGGTGACGATTCACGAGAACACGCTGTTCGAGGCCGACGGGCTCCCGGTGCCGACGGAGTCGCCGATCGCGTACTACTGCGACGAACTGTCGATGACGGGATCGGTGCCCCGCCGACTGTAAACCGACCGCCGGGTCGCGGATTGAGCCATCGATTGGAAACGATCGTCAAATTTACTTCGGACCGTAGTTAACTTTTATCACAGTCCACACATGCCATCACTACTGACCGGCGACGCCGCCGACGAGCGCAACTCGTTCGTCTACGTCGTGGCGGCGTTGGCCGCACTCAACGGGCTTCTGTTCGGATTCGACACCGGCGTTATCTCCGGTGCGATGTTGTACATCCGGGAGACGTTCGAACTGGCGACGGTCCTCGGCGTCTCGCTGGACCCGTCGCTCATCGAGGGAGTGATCGTCAGCGGCGCGATGGTCGGCGCGATCCTCGGCGCCGCGTTCGGGGGACGGTTAGCCGACCGACTCGGCCGCCGCCGACTCATTCTCGTCGGCGCCGTGGTCTTCTTCGTCGGTTCGCTCATCATGGCGATCGCACCGACCGTCGAAATCCTCATCCTCGGCCGCATCATCGACGGGATCGGCGTCGGCTTCGCCTCCGTCGTCGGCCCCCTGTACATCTCCGAGATTTCCCCGCCGAAAATCCGCGGCTCGCTGGTCTCGCTGAACCAGCTCACGGTGACGACCGGCATCCTCATCGCCTACGTCGTCAACTACGCGTTCTCGGCGGGCGGCGACTGGCGCTGGATGCTCGGCCTCGGGATGCTCCCCGCGGCCGTCCTGTTCGTCGGGATGCTCTTCATGCCCGCGAGCCCCCGCTGGCTCTACGAGCAGGGCCGCGAGGCCGACGCCCGCGAGGTGCTGACCCGCACCCGCGTCGAGCACCAGGTCGACGACGAACTCCGCGAGATCAAAGAGACCATCCGCACCGAGTCGGGTAGCCTGCGCGACCTGCTGCAGCCGTGGATCCGGCCGATGCTGATCGTCGGCGTCGGACTGGCGGTGTTCCAGCAAGTGACCGGCATCAACACGGTCATGTACTACGCGCCGACGATCCTCGAGTCGACCGGCTTCGAGGACACGGCCTCGATCCTCGCGACGGTCGGCATCGGCGTCGTCAACGTCGCGCTGACCGTCGTCGCGGTCCTGCTGATCGACCGCACCGGCCGCCGTCCGCTCCTGCTGACGGGACTGGGCGGGATGACCGTGATGCTCGGCGTCCTCGGCGCCGTGTTCTACCTCCCCGGCCTCTCGGGGGTCGTCGGGTGGGTCGCGACCGGGAGCCTGATGCTGTACGTCGCCTTCTTCGCGATCGGGCTCGGCCCGGTGTTCTGGCTGATGATCTCCGAGATCTACCCGATGGAGTTCCGCGGGACCGCGATGGGCGTCGTCACGGTCCTAAACTGGGCCGCAAACCTGCTCGTCTCGTTGACCTTCCTCCGGCTGGTCGACGTCTTCGGGCAGTCCGGCACGTTCTGGCTCTACGGCGCGCTCTCGCTGGCCGCGCTGGTGTTCTGTTACCGGCTGGTCCCCGAAACGAAGGGCCGCTCGCTCGAGGAGATCGAAGCCGACCTTCGCGAGACGGCACTGGGAACCGACGCCGGACGCGATTCCACGGCGGCGGTCGAGGGCGACGATTAACGGCGAAAACTGATTTCCGTATTTTTCCGTGCAGCGGGAGTGCTGTGCGCTGCGTAGTCAGTTCCAGTAGCGTCGCTACCGCTGGCTCGTGTCGATCATGCCGAACGCGTAGCCGTCGTCGGCGTCGCTCGCGTTCTCGTAGACGACGCGGGCCGCCGCGACGTCCTGAATAGCGAGGCCGGTCGAGTCGAAGACCGTGACGCCCGTCTCGGCGGTTCGACCGTCCTTGGCGCCGACGACGAGTTCGCCGATCTCCGCGTAGATGTCCTCGTCGGTCAGCACGCCCTCGCCGTAGGGGACGTTGATCTCGCCCGAGTGGGTGCACTGCTCGTGGTCGTCGATGACGATCCGCGCAGCCTGCAGCAGGTCGTCCGCGAGTTCGTGCTTACCTGCCGCGTCGGCGCCGATCGCGTTGATGTGGGTGTGCTCGCCGACGTCGTCGGAACCCACGATCGGGTCCCGGACGGGCGTCACCGTCGAAAGGACGTCGCAGTGGCCGGCCTCCGAAATCGAGCCGCCGCGGACGTCGAACCGGTCCTCGTAGGTCTCGACGAACCGCTGGACGCGCTCCTCGTCCTGATCGGCGACGACGACCTCCTCGAGCTGCCGGACCTCGCTGATCGCCTCGAGTTGCGTGTACGACTGGACGCCGGCGCCGACGATACCGAGGCTCGAGGCGTCCTCGAGGGCGAGGTAGTCGGTGGCGACGGCCGCGGCGGCGCCGGTGCGTTTCATCGTCAGCATAGTTCCGTCCATGATCGCGAGCGGGAACGCGGTCTCGGGGTCGGAGTAGATCATCGTCCCGAGCACGGTCGGCAGGTCGTGCTCGGCGGGGTTGTCGGGGTGGACGTTGACCCACTTGACGCCGGCGGCGTCCCAGTCGCCGGTGTCGAGGTAGGCGGGCATCGAGCGGAAGTCCCCGTTGTACTGGGGCAGTTCGATGTAGGACTTGGCGGGCATCTGCGTGTCGCCGCGCTCGAAGGCGCCGAAGGCCTCCTCGACGGCGTCGATGACGGCGGCCAGTTGGGCGTGCTCGTCGACCGCGTCGCTGTCTAACAGAAGCGTATTCATGGTGTCAAATTTTGCGGGACGCTACTTAGTCGTCGTGAATCGACGGCGACCCGCAGAAAACGAGACAGGGTACGTACGGATAATTACTGGCCTGTCTCGAGTTCGCATCGACCAGACGCAGATAGAGATGGGATCGGGAGCTACGACGAGTGTCGGAACGAACGGCAGAACGGCAAAACGGCAAGAGATGGGCCGACTCGATGGCGATGCGAGCGGTAGCGTGGGCGGCCTCCCGCTCCGTGTCACTCGGTGAATCGTTCCTCGAGTCGATCGTCGGCGAGTGAGCGGTTCGAAGAACCCGAACGACGCCGTTCACCGAGCGCGGCGAAGCCGCGTCGGGCCGACGACCGATGTGAGCGGAGCGAACGGAGCGAGGAGGCTTTTATACTAAATTTTGCCGAGGGCCGCCGAAGGCGGTCCGTAGAGCAAAATTTAAGCCTACATCATGCCGCCCATGCCGCCGCCCATACCGCCCATGCCGCCGCCGGGGCCGCCGGGCATCTCCTCGTCGTCGTCGTTGTCCTCGACGGCGAGGTCGCCGGCGGCGATGACGTCGTCGATGCGCAGCAGCATGACGGCGGCTTCGGTGGCGGACTCGATGGCCTGGGTCTTCACGCGCAGCGGCTCGTAGACGCCTTCCTCGGCCATGTCGATGGTGTCGCCGGTGTAGGCGTCCAGACCGGCGGAGGAGTTACCGCCGTCGTGGTCCGCACGAAGCTCCACGAGGGAGTCGATGGGATCCAGCCCCGCGTTCTCGGCCAGCGTGCGCGGGATGACCTCGAGCGCGTCCGCGAAGGCTTCGACGGCCAGCTGCTCGCGGCCGCCGACGGAGTCGGCGTAGTCGCGGAGCGCGAGCGAGAGGTTGACCTCGGGTGCGCCACCGCCCGCGAGGACCTTGCCGTCCTCGAGGGTGGTGCGGACGACCCCCAGCGAGTCCTCGATGGCGCGGTCGATCTCGTCGATGACGTGCTCGGTGCCGCCGCGGAGGATGAGGGTGACGGACCTGGCCTCGTCGACGTCCTCGACGAAGATGCGCTGGTCGCCGGCGATCTCCTTCTGGGCGACGCTCCCGGCGAAGCCGAGGTCGTCCTCGCTCAGGTCGTCGACGCTCGTGACGGGCGTGGCGCCGGTCGCGCGGGCCAGCTGCGTCTGGTCGCTGGACTTGACGCGGCGGACGGCGATGATGCCCTCCTGGGCGAGATAGTGCTGGGCCATGTCGTCGATGCCGCCGTCGACGAAGACGACGTCGGCGCCGACGTCGGCGATGCCCTCGGCCATCTCCTTGAGCTGCTGTTCCTCCTGTTCGAGGAACTGCTCGAGCTGGTCGGGGTCGGTGACGTTGACCTCGGCGTCGATTTCGGTTTCCTTGATCTCGAGGTCGCCGTCGATGATCGCGACGTCGGCGTCCTCGGCGAAGTAGGGCATGCTGTCGGAGACGCGCTCCTTGTCGACGATGACGCCCTCGACGAGCTCGGAGTTCTCGACGGAGCCGCCGACGACCTTTTCGACTTTGATGTTGTCGGTGTCGATACCCTCGTCGTCGGCGACGGCCTGAACGGCCTCGACGACGAGGTTGGCCAGCAGGTCGCGGGCGTTTTCGGCGCCCTTGCCGGTCATCGCCGTGGCGGCGATCTGGTGGAGGATCTCGTCGTCGTCCTCGTCGACGTCGATCGCGATCTCCTCGAGGGCCTCCGTGGCCTCCTCGGCGGCTTCGCGGTACCCCTGCGCGAGGGTAGTCGCGTGGATGTCCTGCTCGAGAAGCTCCTCGGCCTGGCTGAGGAGTTCGCCGGCGATGACGACGGCGCTGGTGGTGCCGTCGCCGACCTCGTCCTCCTGGGTCTCCGCGACTTCGACGATCATGTCGGCCGCGGGGTGGTCGATGTCCATCTCCGAGAGGAGCGTGACGCCGTCGTTCGTGACGACGACGTTGCCCGTCGAGTCGACGAGCATCTTGTCCATGCCCTTCGGACCCAGCGTCGTGCGTACCGACTCGGCGACGGCCTTCCCGGCCTGGATGTTCATCGACTGAGCGTCTTTCCCGGAGGTCCGCTGGCTGTCCTCCGAGAGGACGATAAGGGGCTGGTTGCCCATCTGCTGTTGTGCCATAGTCGTCCGATGGATTGATTGTGATTCTATATAAATCTTTCTCACCAGGC